>CAZETA010000007.1:0-48153 GCA_964514995.1 uncultured Gammaproteobacteria bacterium | reverse complement strand
GCATCATGATACCAACTTGGCGGTGAGGTATATATGGATTCAAATTGTTTTGCCCAATCTTTTTCTACTCCCAAAACCATGGCATATGGCAATAGCTTTTCAAAAACTGCCGGATTTTTGTCGGGCGCATTATGAAATTGTATGCGATCAGCTTCGGCTACCTGCAAATAATTTTTAAGTCCAAGGATATGATCCCTGGCAAAGACCCCGATACTAGTCCTAGCTGGCATCCATCTGGAAAAAATCATGATAATCAGACCGGAAACAAAGTACGATATAGCCGCAAGCAGCGGACTAAGAAACAACCCGATGGTGAAAAAACCAATGGTCATAAATGTGAGACCTGCAAAAAAATAGAACGCTCGTACTGTGCTGGGAACGGAACGAAAATAACCCTTAGCCACCAAACCTCGACTTATCAAACGTCCAACTTTTTTGATTTCTTCATATGAACCGGGGTTATTTTGCAAAGATGACAATAAGACTTTTTGCGGCGTGTGCGTTTCCGTGCCAGCGCCAAAGAGCGAGGCCATGACAGTTTTCTCATGCTCGTTCTGCAAATCTGCTGTTGATTTCAATCGCTCGAACTCGTAATCTGTTTTTTTTGATAAAAATCCTTCTTTTTCAAGACGATTAATTTTTAAGTATCCTCTGGTCGCTAAGTATATAATTTCAGAGGAAATATCCTTATTATCCGCTCGTTCATCAACCAACAATCCCACTTCAGCCGGGGTCAGATTGTCAGGCGCATCAAACTGCGCGACTACTACTCCTTGCCCGGATGGATCTTTGCCATATCGTTTCCACAACCAAAACATCCCAAAGAAAACGAGAATGGGTAAAATCAAGATACTGTTGGCAAGAATAAAACGAATTCTTTTTTCAGTTGCGGTCGGTTCGTGAATTATTCCTTTTGGAAAAGAAACTGCCATTGTCAAACCAGAACCCGGAAGAAGATTATGGTCAGTAGCCATAATAGGGTTCCCTGTTTTTATTTGTTCACAATTTTTATTGGAACCAAATTCGCCGCTATAACAAGATAATGTAATCTTATCTAAGTCTGTGGTTTCCGGGAAAAACACGATCGCAGACGCTGATTCTATGGTAACTGGCCAGGCACTACCTGTCATGTTCCAATAAAACTCATCATCGGTCTCAAAATAATTTATCGCCTGCTTTACGGTATAGTTGATAATATACGTATGCAGACCGGTCAGGGTTTGATTCTCGTCGCCAATTTTGACGACTATATCCAAACCGTCTTTATAGGCGTTAAAACTTAATCGTTTACCAACTTCATCTGTTACAGAAAAATCAGTGAGCTGTAAATTGTAGTTACCGATCTTGCCAGCGTATTTATAGGGAATATTGCGATAAATCCCATGCCTGTACTCATCTTCAAAATCGTATTGAATTTTTTCAGAAATTTGCACGCTGGCGTCTTCTTGAATTTTTGCAACCGCATCAAAAGATCTGATTTTTTCCGCTCGAGCCGCACCAGGTAAAACTAACAAAATGCTAAATATCGTTACAAAAATAAATTTTTTCAACATATCCAACTATGTTATAATAGATAACAAATTAAGCAAATTTTACCAAACTTGACACTTTTATACAAGTTGCTATACTGTTATCACTCTTACTCATAGAGTGATAACAAACCGCATCTTACTACATAACAATATGATACCTCAAAATTTCACCAACAAATCCCAAGAAATCATTCAAAATGCCGCTAGAATAGCCTATGAAAATGGTCAACAGCAGATAGAACCGCCCCATCTATTCTTTGCTCTGCTCGAAGATGCTGACGGAGTAGTTGTTTCTATTCTTCATAAGTTCAATGCGAATCTCATCAGTTTAAAAGCCGGCGCGCAATCCCTCATAGACAAACTCCCCAAACAACAGGGTGCCATGCCAGCGGGCGGTGTCGGACAAATTCTTCTGAGCCAAGGCATGCTCTACATCTTTCAAACCGCCGTAGGAGAAGCAAAAAAAATGGGAGATGAATATATTAGTGTCGAACATTTATTTTTGGCATTTCTTGTCAATCGCAATCCTATTAGCGACCTGCTTTCCGTCCAAGGAGTTGTCCATGAAGAAACTTTAAAAATCTTGGCCAGCATCCGCGGCACGCAAAAAGTAGACAGTCCTGAACCTGAGAGCAAATATAATGTTTTGGAAAAATACGGCAAAAACCTCACCGATCTCGCCGCCCAAGAAAAACTAGACCCCGTCATTGGTCGAGACGACGAAATCCGCCGCGTTATGCAAATCCTCAGTCGTCGCACAAAAAATAATCCGGTGCTTATCGGCGAACCTGGAACGGGTAAAACCGCGATTGCCGAGGGTTTAGCCCAACGCATTATCAACGGTGATGTTCCTGAATCATTAAAAAACAAAGAAGTGATTGCTTTAGATGTGGGATCATTGCTGGCAGGCACAAAGTTTCGCGGTGAGTTTGAAGACAGGCTCAAAGCTGTGCTCAAAGAAATAGACCAATCCGCCGGGAAAATAATTCTTTTTATAGATGAGCTGCACACTATCGTCGGCGCCGGCTCCTCAGAGGGTTCAATGGATGCTTCCAACATGCTCAAACCCGCTTTAGCGCGAGGCACACTCCACACTATTGGCGCAACAACACTAAAAGAATACCAAAAATACATCGAAAAAGACGCTGCTTTGGAACGCCGTTTCCAACCAGTCATGGTCAACGAACCGGCTCGCGATGATGCAGTCGCAATCTTGCGCGGTATCAAAGAAAAATACGAAGTTCATCACGGCGTGCGGATTACCGATAGCGCAATTATTTCCGCAGTCGATTTGTCTCAGCGTTACATTACCGACCGTTTCTTGCCAGACAAAGCCATCGACCTTATAGATGAAGCTACTTCAGCGTTACGCATGCAGATAGATTCAATGCCGGATGAACTAGACAAGATGAAACGCGCGATGATGAAAATGGAAATCGAAAAACGCGCGCTCAAAAAAGAAAAAGAAGTCGAGGCCCAGGAACGATTGGCAAAAATAGAAAAAGAATTAGCTGAACTCAAAGACAAAAGCACCGAGCTTGAAGCTCGCTGGAAAAATGAAAAAGAAATTATTACCGGTATTCATAAACTAAAAAAAGAAGTCGAAGAGACTCGCCAAAAGGCCGAGATTGAAGAACGCCGCGGCGACTTGCAAAAAGTAGCCGAGATTCGCTATGGTCAAATTCCAAATCTTGAGGCTCGCATCCGCCAAGAAGAACAGAAATTGGCTAATATCCAAAAGAGTACTGGCATTCTCAAAGAAGAGGTCACTGAACAGGATATTGCCCGGGTAGTGGCTCGCTGGACCGGCATTCCCGTCGCCAAAATGATGATGAGCGAGGCGGATAAACTAGCTCGTATGGAAGACGATTTGGCCAAACGAGTAATCGGTCAAGAAGAAGCTGTCAAAGCCGTCAGTAACGCCATTCGCCGTTCGCGCGCCGGCATTGCCGAGCCAAATCGTCCAATAGGATCATTCATATTCCTCGGTCCAACTGGCGTAGGCAAGACCGAACTGGCAAAAGCTCTGGCAGATTTTATGTTTGACAGTGAGAGCGCCATGATCCGCGTGGATATGAGTGAATATATGGAAAAACATGCGGTATCAAAAATTATCGGCTCCCCTCCCGGCTATGTCGGCTACGAAGAGGGCGGCCAACTTACCGAACTTGTCAGACGCAAACCATACTCAGTCATACTTTTCGACGAGATAGAAAAAGCGCATCCCGACATGTTCAATATCTTGTTACAAATTCTTGATGATGGCCATGTGACTGATGCCAAAGGCAGAAAAGTAAACTTCAAAAATACGGTGGTGATTATGACCAGCAACATTGGCAGCAACCTCATCCTTGACTGGAATAAAAAGGGAGAATTTGGGTTTAATGGCACTGAAGGCAAACGCAGCGAGAAGAATATGAAAGATAAGATAATGGAGGGTCTGCGCGAACATTTCAAACCGGAGTTCCTCAATCGGGTTGACGATACTATAATCTTCCATTCACTAACCGAAAAAGACATCTCGCAGATTGTAAAATTACAGTTAGACAAAGTCGTCGCCAGACTGCTGGAACAAAAAATCACTCTGGATATTGATGCCAGTGTCGAAAAATATCTGGCAAAGAAAGGTTTTGATGAAAACTACGGAGCTCGTCCGCTCAAACGAGTTATCCAAAACGAACTGCTTGATCTCTTGGCAATGGACTTGATTGAGAAGAAATTCAAGGCCGGAGATAAAATTAATGTTTCTGCCAGCAAAGGGAAAATTTTGTTGGAAGGATAAATTATTATAATCAAAAAACACCCCACAGTACTGTGGGGTGTTTTATTTTTAAATATTTCTAAGAGATCTCCACCGTTATGCCAACAAGTTATTATTAGCATAACGCTGGTGGGGAGATCTCGTACTGACATGACCGCCCCACCAGCGTAGCGGTGAGGCAAGTCGTTAATGTGTCTTACAATGGCCGGCTGGTCAGGCCGCCATGATGACGCTGGTCTGGTCATGAAGCTTCTGGACAGCCGCGGTCACATTCTTGGGGAAGAAGAGACCGTTGAGGTTCGAGTGCAGGATGTCGCTGGGCGGGCTGATCAGGAAGCCGCCGTGAGAGTCACGAAAGCGAGCCGCAGAGACGACCTTCCTCAGATCATCGCCCTCCTGCCAGATGTCGGTGATGAGCAACGGCAAGTTGGCGGCGGTGTGACGAACCGTACCGAGCTGCTTCACCAGATCGGCTTTCTCAGCAGGAGCCAGACCGCAGTTAAGGTTCACGTTCCAGTGGCCGACCGTGCGGGCGGCCGCCTCCATGTTCTCGAACTCGGTCATGCCACCACGATCGGCTCCCCCAAAGATCACGAAGACGCCCTTGTCGTGATGATCCAGGTAGGACTTGAGGGCTTCGTCCCAACCCCTGTACGGCTTGACCAACACCGCGTCGGCCTCGTAGACAGGGTCGAACATGAAGTCCGCGGAGTAGACACTCGCACCCTCTCCTCCACCACGGTTGGCGTCGAGGATGAGGATGACGTTTGGGCACCGCTGCTTGATGTACTGGCAGATCTGACGCAGCAGCCAGAGGCCGATATCGCCGAACTTCTCGTAGAAGGCGACCTCCGTCCGGAACGCAGCCACCATACCCCCGATGGCGTCGACGACCTTCTGCACGAAGCTCCTGATCCGCATGATCAGGTTGTCCGGATCCGCTGCCGGAGAGAGTTTGGCGACATCTGGATGGAGGTCGACACAGACAAACTTACCATCGACCCAGTTGGCGGCCAGGAGGCGCTGAAACGATCGATTCATCATGACACTATACCCCTCCGTTCTGCGCCTTACGGGGGCGCTCGGATAGTAGCGATATATTATAAATTAATTCTATTCTTTGCAATAGAATATTTTGTCAATAAATCAAATTTATGCTACCATAAAAAAATGCAAAAACTTAATAAAATAAGCAAATTTATTAGCATTTTACTGTTAGGAACATTCGTTTTGTCTCCTATTTCGGCTTTTTCTGCTACTTTAGCTTTTAACCCCGAATACATCATCTCCGATCAGGAAATGCAGAGCACGGCAAACTGGGCAGTCAGCGATATCCAAAAATTTCTTCTGGACAAAGGGAGTTATTTGGCAAAATTGACTGTCGAAGATATCAGTGGACAAATCAAATCTGCTTCTGAGATTATTTATCAAGCTGCCCAACAATACCAAATCAATCCGAAATATATTCTCGTTACCCTACAAAAAGAACAAAGCCTTATCACCGATGACACGCCTACACAAAAACAATTAGATTGGGCCGCGGGATATGGAGTATGTGATAGCTGCAGCATGGAAGACCCAAAGGTTGTAAAATTCAAAGGTTTTGCTAAACAAGTAGACAATGCCGCCGGAATTATTCGCTGGTATTACAACAATACTGATCGATCAGTTGTAAAGAAAAAAGATCAGAGCATACGTATCGATAACCAAAATCTCGTTCCGCAGAGTTGGGCCACGGCTTTCTTGTACACCTACACCCCTCATATACATGGCAATCAAAACTTCTGGCGTATTTGGAGCGCGTGGTTTTCTCAGATGTACCCCAATGGCAGCTTATTAAAATCAGAAGCCTCAGGAGAAGTTTGGCTTATCCAAAATAAAACAAAACGCAAGTTCAAAAACCAAGCCACACTGTTAAGCCGAGCCAATCCTGACATGATTTTATCTGTGGCTGATTCAGAACTGAGCAACTATCAAACCGGCTCAGAAATTGCTTTCCCTAATTACTCAATTTTAAAAACCGCTACGACTTTCTATCTCCTTGATTACGATACGCTGCGCCCATTTGCCTCAGCAGATGTCGTTAGCAAGTTAGGCTACAATCCCGAAGAGTACGTCGACATCACCGAAATGGATATTGCCGGATATGAAATCGGCCCGCCTATTACCGCCACTACCACGGCTCCTCAGGGCGTTATTTATCAAATTACCGATCTACACAACGCGTATTATCTATTTAAAGACGGTACACTATTCCCGATTACAGACAAAACTCTTATTGGCATCAATTATAAAAATTTATCTATAGAAAAACATACTGCCGCGGATATAAAAAATATTGAAGTCGCAGATTTGCCAGTTAAATTCAAAGACGGCACGCTCCTAAAGACAACCGACAGCAACAAAGTATACGTGATTGAAGACGGCAAAAAAAGACTAATCACTGATGTTGAGAGCTTTGCCGCCTTGGGCTATAAGCGTGAAAATGTTATTTCTGTGAATCCGGTAACGATTGCTAATATTCTAACTGGCGAGCCGTTATTTATTAACAGCAGTCTTATTTCTTCACAAAATAAATACTTGGGTGACAGTGAAGTGGTGGTAAATGATTTATTTAAATCCAGCTTGCCTGCGTATGTGATAGCCGAATACCCTACCGGCCGGATCATTTCAGGAAAAAACATAGACAAAGCCAGACCAATAGCATCACTTGTCAAACTCTTGGTGGCATATCAGGCCTTAAACCAAGATTTCAACCTGATAAAATCAACCAGTTACTCTGCTAAAAAATATAAAGCCTCCGGGAGGAATTTGAACATCTCTGATGGCGCCAGCATAAAAAATACTGATTTATTGGGCGCTATGCTTGTCGGCTCAACCAACAACACCGCTCGCATGATCGCCCAAAATAGCGGTGGTACTGAAAAAGATTTTATCACCAGTATCAACAGCACTCTGAAAAATTGGGGCGCTGACGACACAGTCATAGTCGATGTGACGGGCGTGGATGCAAAAAATAAATCCACACCTCGAAACCTCTTAAAAATTAGCACAAAAATCTTAAGCAACAGTTCTATTAAGACTGCCTTATCAAAAAATACTATTACTGTTACAATAGGAAAGACCAAACAAAGTGTGACTGCCCCGGGAGGCAATTCTCTCCTTTCGGGAAAAAATTACACAACAATCGCGAGCAAAACAGGCTCCACAGACGAAGCCGGAACCGTAACGTTACTCCTCATTGAAACCAGAGAGAAGACTCCAAAAAAATACATTATTATCGCTATGGGAGGCAAGGATTTAAAAAATATTGAAACAAATAAAATGGCCGCCTGGATCTCCAGCGGCACCGTGCAAATAACTAATAAATAGTTTACAAACTGTCATCTTGAACTTCTTTCAGAGTTTTATAATAACGTGGCGATACTGACATTAATTCAGTATGACAAATAAAATAAGTATATGTCATTAGTCTTCTCCGGCATCTCTCCTCATCCGCCCATGCTTATCCCAAGCATCGGCCAAGCTGCTGTCAAAAAACTTGAGAAAACCAAACTCGCTCTGGAGAAATTGGAACAAAAATTATATGTTACCCATCCTGATATTATAATCATTCTGTCTCCTCATGCGAGCTACTTCCCCGATGCCTTTACTATAAATTCAAACCCTCAATATCAAACCGATTTAAAAAATTTTGGAGATCTGGCTACAAAAATAAAATTTTCCGGTGAAATTACCTTATCCAACCTTATCAGTGAAGGCGCTAAGAAAGAAAACCTGCCCCTTACCATGATTAGCGAACCGAAATTAGAGCACAGCTCATCGGTACCTCTTTTTTATCTAGCAAAACATCTTCCAAAGATAAAAATTATTCCCGTCGGCTTCTGCAATCTTGATTGGAAAACGCATGTTGCCTTTGGGAACTTACTCAAAGAAAAAATTTCAGAAACAAACAAGCGAGTCGCCGTCATTGCATCGGGAGATCTTTCGCACGCTCTTACCACCGACTCACCGGCTGGCTATAACCCGGCTGGAGCAGAATTTGACCCAAAAATACAAGAACTGCTGGCTGGCAATAATCTGGCTGGTATGTTACAAATGGATACAGATCTCGTAGGCGAAGCGGCTGAATGCGGCTTTCGTTCGTTTCTAATTCTCATGGGTATTTTGCAAGGCATGCAAACGGTCTACAAATCGTACGCTTACGAGGCCCCATTTGGTATCGGCTATCTTACAGCCAACTTCATCTTGTAAACTCTATATGATTGCCGAAATTATCCCGGCTCGAAGGATGCCGCTGGCTTTGCCTATTTTGGATTATTTGATTCCGCCGGAAATTGAACAGACTATTCGGATAGGCCAGCTAGTCACTATACCTTTTCAACAAAGCCAAACATTTGGCGTGATTTTTAATATCAAAAAAAATCCTGAAAAATCGACAGCAAAATTACGGCCTATAAAATCCATCCTATTTGACAGGCCGATATTGGACCAAGCTCAACTTATATTCCTCAAAGAAATATCTGACTTCTATAAAGTATCCCTGGGTTTTCTATTAAAAAATAGTTTGCCGCCACTGCAAAAAAGAAAACTGGGGCAGCTCACATCTAACACAAAAATTCCAAACTCAGAAAAAAAATCTGTCTCAAAACCAAAACTAAAAAATTATGCGAGCTACGAAGAAAAGCGAAAGATTATCATAGAAACTCTGTCTAAAACAAACGGACAAACACTCTTACTTGTCCCGGAAATTACTGCTTTAAAAAAAACAAAAGAACTCTTGCCACCTGAGCTTCTCTCAAAAACTGCTGTCATCAGCAGCGAACTGAGCCCAAAAGAATTATTTGCCAGCTGGACAGAGATTTGGTCAGGAGAAAAAAATATTATTATCGGCACTCGACGCGCATTATTTTTACCCTGGTTTAATCTGCAGCACATTATCCTTGATGATGAAGGCAATAGCAATTACAAAAGCTGGGATATGGCCCCGCGTTTTCATACCCGTGATGCCGCGTTATTTTTATCAAAAAATCATGGCGCTACCCTCACACTCCTTTCACATAGTCCGTCTGTAGAAAGTTTTTTCTTCGCGCAAAAAAGAGTCTATGAGAGCGAACTGTTAGAAATAAAGCCCTTTACCAAACCGGTTCGACTAGTAGACATGAGGACAGAGCGACGAGGCAAAAATTTCAGCCTGCTTAGCCACGATGTATTCGAGGTATTCAAAAAAGTTGATGAAGGCGATATTTTTTTCTTTATCAATCGCCGGGGCACCATCAACTACGTCATGTGCCGTGATTGTCGATATGTTTGCGCTTGCCCTACCTGCAAGAGATCCCTCACCTATTACCAAAAAACCGGAGAATTGCGTTGTCAGTATTGCAACTACTCGGCACCTACGGCGCTCGCCTGTCCAAACTGCGGTGGTGTAGATATATCTATGTTTGGCGCCGGCACACAGCTTGCGGAAGATTTGATCAGAAAAGTTGCCGGAGAAAAGAAAAACTACTTGGTGGTGCGCGTTGACAGTGATACTGCCGATTTTAGTTCGCTCCAAAAAGATGACCAAAAAATTATCATCGGCACCCAACTGGCATGGCAAAAAGTAGATTGGTCACGGATAAAATTATTGGTTTTCTTAGATGCAGACATTTCACTATTTGTCCCTGAATATAAAATTACAGAACAATTTTGGCAGCAACTCCGCGATGCGCAATTCAATTTGCCATCTGATTGTCAGATATTTATTCAGACCAACCATCCCGAACATGCGGTTTTTAACAACCTATTTAATCCTTCGGGTTTTTATAGCGATCAGCTTGAAGAACGAAAACTATTAGGCTACCCACCCTTTAAATTCTTATTAAAACTCATGGCCGGTTATCAGACAGAAAACCTGCTCAAACAAGAGACCGGCAAGGCCATGACTGCGCTCACTAATTTGACCAAACACAACCCGGATATTACAATATTGGGACCATTACAAAGTCTACCCTATTATTACAAAGGCCGGTACTGGCAAATCATCCTTATTAAACTAAAATACGACAGCTACAAAAAAAATACTAATTTAATTCTCTCCCAAGTTTCTGATAATTGGAAAGTAGACCCAAACCCAAATTCAATTCTATCGTTTTCTTAATATATGTTTCTCCCTGTTCCACACGAATCAAAATACCAGCCACTGCACGAACCATCAAGAGAGCTCACAACCGAAGAAACCAAAACTCCAGAGATGAAGAAATTCATCTCTGATTTGATTGAGACTATGTACAAAAAGAATGGTGTGGGTATTGCCTCGGTACAAGTCGCTAACCCTATCCGTCTCTGCGTGATTGCTAAAGATTTTACCCCTGAAAAAAAGGAAGATCTAATACTTATCAATCCAAAATTTTCCGCCATCGGCATCTTGCGACAATGGGATGAAGAAGGCTGCCTCTCCGTGCCGCTGGTGTATGGCAAAGTAAGGCGCTACAAAAAAATTAAAGTCTCAGCTCTCAACAGTAGCGGCGAAAAACTGGAATTCGAAGCTAAAGATTTTTTTGCCAGGATTATCCAACACGAAATCGATCATTTGAATGGAACCCTATTTATTGATAAGGCAAAAAATCTTCACGAAATAGATAAAAAACCTGTTTAATATGAAAACAAGCATCGCTTTCTTCGGAACGCAAGAATTTGCCGCTACTATTTTGGCAGATCTATTAAGCGATGAGAATATTTCTATTAAAGCAATCTTTACTCAACCCGACAGAAAGGTTGGACGTAAACAAGCTCTAGAACAATCTCCAGTCAAAAAACTTGCCTTGCAGTATGGTTTAAAAGTAGAACAACCAGAATCGCTTCAAAAATTTGAACTGCGAACAGCCAACTACGAACTCGCAATCGTCGTTCAATACGGACTAATAATTCCTAAACATATTCTGGACGCCTTCCCTAAAGGGGTTCTAAATGTCCACGGGTCGCTACTTCCCAAGTACCGCGGTGCTTCCCCTATCCAAGCAGCCCTGATACATGGAGAAACCATCACTGGTAGCACTATTATGCGTATGGACGAGGCTGTAGACCACGGCCCTATTTTGGCCCAAAAAGCCCTTCCAATTGACCGAGATGATACTTTTACCACCCTAGCCCAAAAAATGGCTCTAGAGGGCTCAAAATTACTCTTAGAGACCCTGCCAGGATACCTTGACGGCAGTATTTCCCCTCAACCCCAAGATGATAGCCAAGCCACGTTTTGCGGCTTGCTCAGCAAAGACGATGGCAAGATAGATTTCTCCAAATCAGCCGATGAAATATACAATCTCTATCGTGGACTCACTCCCTGGCCGGGTATCTGGTGTCTATGGGATGACAAACGATTGAAGTTATTAAAAATTATACTGGCAGAAAAAAAACTGCCCGCTGGTGAAGTGCAGGTAGAAAATAAAAAAATATTTGTTGGTTGTGGAGAAAAATCTATAGAAATTTTAGAATTGCAGTTGGAAGGAAAAAATGCGATGAGTGCGGAGGTGTTTGCGAATGGGTATAAAAATTTTAAAGTCGAAATTTTAAAATAAATCTATTTTCTAAATGTAAAATATAAATACACTGATAGTGCAATAAAAAAACCTACAAATAATCCAACTAAAGAAGTCGCTTCCCAACCAACCAATCCTAAAAACTTAAAGGCTGAAGATTTCTGACAAACTTCAATAGAACCATTTATAACACATGGCTTATCAAAAAAATTAATGGCATAGAATCCTGCCATAAATCCTACTATTGATCCTACTGACACAATGATAATACCTTTGGCAATGGTTCCATTCATATTTAATATAGGTTAGATTAAAAAATATTATTTCCTTTAATTATAACAGATTTTAACTCTATAAACAAACGTAAATGATTCTAGATACTGAAGCAACTAAAAAACAAGTTCTCGGTGGACTGATGATATATTTTATCGTCAGGGTTTTTGCTTATTATTACAGCCCAGGCACCCCACTATACTCTGCCAATCCAGTCAACTGGATTATTTCAGCTGGCATATTATGTACGGCTATTTATTTTTTGTGGAAAAAAGATTTGAGGGGCTGGCTAATTATTGCCGCGGAAATGATCTTAGGCGGGGCGGGAAGTTTTTTCGAGATATATGGCATATCACTACGGACACTCCTGTTAGTTTTTTCAGTGACTATCTTTTTCCTTCTAGCTATCAAAAACAACCAATGGCAGATACATTTTAAAAACAAAACCATTGTATATCTTTTACTTGCTATTTTAGTAATAGCAGGCACTTCAGCAATTCGCGGATATAATCATAGCCGTATTGTGAGCGTAATTATCGCCGACACTATCCCCTATTTATTCTTTTTATACTACTTCCCCTTACGCGAACTTATCAGTTCCGACAAATTCCGCCATACTACTTTTTATATGATCGTCTCGGCAATCATTGGCAACGCCATATTCATGTATCTGACGCTGGCTGGTTTTTCTACAAAAATCTTTGTACTACAAGATAGTTACTACCACTGGTTTAGAGACGTGGCGAGCGGTAAGATCACCGACTATGCCACTGGATTTTTCCGGATAGTCCTAAACGAACAGCTGCTGCTTGTGCCAATATTTTTAATCTTATTTTCTTATCAACTCAAAAATGAAAAAAATAAAAAACTACTCGCCATTTGCTCATCGTTACTACTAGCTATTCTCGGAATCAATCTCACTCGCATCTACCTTGTCGCTCTGGCAGTTGGAATAGTGTGTTTATTCTCAATCAAATACTGGAAGAGATGGCTTTTCTACTCGACAGCGGCATTATTTACTTTTATAGCTATTTTTATTCTCACCCACCTGACTAGTACCAAAGGCCAGAGCTTAGGCCTTGAATATTTAGGGCTACGATTGCAAAGCATCACCGCGCCGCAGATTGAAGATAGTTCACTCAGTCGCATGCTCTTATTACCAAAAATCTTGGATAAAATAAAATCACATCCTTTTCTGGGCACGGGCCTCGGCGACACAGTGACTGTCTACAGTCCAGTCTTTAAACAAAATATCACTACCCCGCATTTTGACTGGGGGTATTTAGAAATTATTGCTGAAACTGGCATCCTAGGAATGGTGGTATGGACACTTCTCATCGGATATTGTTTACTGAAGGTGAATAACTGGACATTACGCGCTTCACTGATTTCGCTAATAGCGACCAACATCACTTCTCCGGCTTTGTTTCATGTGATGGGAGTTGTGCTGATTGTTTTTGTTTTAAATTACTCATCTAACAAAAAATATGGTTGACGCAGAAGGATATAATCCATTCCGAGAACCAGGAGATCCATTTGAAGGAATACGCAGAAGAATTGAGGCTGAAAATAAACATGGTATTGAAATAAGGCCCGAATGGAAACCAGGGCAGGAAGTACCTGAATTTATAAACCTTTTAAACAATGGAAGTAAACCGGATAGTATAGTTTTTTATTCTGCTCAAACTGGCATGATGAGATTTTTTGACGAAGGAAATTTGCCAGGTTATGAAAAAAGTTTTTCTTATGGCAATAAGAAAAACTTTATAACAATAGGTATTAAAAATGATTTAGCCGTAATACCAGGACCCAGAAATTTTTTTATAGATTTTAATCCTCCTCCATCATCCCCAGTTTCATAAGCCGCATCCGAATAGCGCCTTCTTTTCTGCCGAGCGTCTCGGCCAAACTTTCTACCGGAATTCCATTACTAAATGATTCTTTAAGCATTTCATCTTCTTCTTTTGTCCAGGTAGTATAGGCTTTTGGATGTTTTTCACGGATTTTATCATAACCATCACCTTTGCTAGCTCTAAGTTTGCTGGAGCGATTTTGTTTTTTTTCAAACACGTCAGGAGAGGGATTCTTCGCTTTGCTCAGAATGACATACGTTGATTCTGACTCGTCTGTCTCATCTCCGGCACAGGCCTTAATGAAATTTTTATGCATGGTTTGTAATTCTTGTGGAGTAAGATTTGCAAAAGTTACTTCCGCGGCATTAGAACTATCTCGAAATTCTCTATCTTTTAAGAGCACTAGCGGGTGGACTTGAAACGTCTGCTCATTCCAACCCAAGAGGTGTAGGCCACTTAGACGTCGTACGCGTGACAGGGCCACATATCCTTGTCCAAACTCAAAGACATCTCGCAGGTCCATAATCGCTTCCTCAAGACTCATCCCTTGGCTCTTGTGCACGGTGATGGCCCAGGCAAGCCGTAGTGGCAATTGTGATATCTTAGCTCGAACCTTGCCATTTTCTTCAATACTCCAATCCATGGCCTCGACCATAATCTTTCGTCCATCATGCGTCCGCACAATCGGCAAGGCCATATACTTGTCGAAGTCTTCCACAACCCCAAGCGTACCATTGACATAGCCTTCGCGCTGATTGTTTTTGGTAAACATGACTTTGGCGCCAATCTTTAACACCAGCTTCTCAGGCGACAAGCAGCCTTTCTGCAGAGCGGCGACGAGAGCAGATTTGCCTTTGGTAGACATCTCGTACGTCATGGGTTTGGCGCTAATGGTGGCCAGCATGGCATCATTAGTCCTATCGACATCCACATTGTGTGTATACAACTTCACCGCAATATCAGGCATCTTGTCTGGAGTGATATACCGGGCCTTGATACTAGCGAGATGATAATCTGCGATTTGATTCTGACGGATAGCTGACAGCACCCCGAGAAACACATCATCATCTTGCCGGTGCTGTTCGGTCAGATAACAAACCACCGGCTTAGCTCGCTGCCAGGCATTTGCCTCAAAGGCAAATCTGGGCTTTTCTTCTTGCCAGAGCATGTGCTGCGCGTTTTGCATGGTTTGATTTTTTACTACCGGCGGCAACTGGAAAAAATCACCGACAAAAATAATCTGCAGACCGCCAAAGGCTTCGTCACTCTGGCGAATGGTCCGACAGACGAGATCCACAGTGTCGAGCGTCTCGGGAGACAGCATGGAGATTTCGTCCATAATCAATACCTTGGCTCGGCCAACGCGTTTGGTGAGATATTCAGTCGTGGCGATCTTATCCAGCTCGTATCTGTCGAGATATGGACGAATACCAATACCACTCCAGGAATGAATAGTCATACCACCGATATGAGTCGCCGCGATGCCGGTCGACGCGGTGATCGCCGGATCGATATGTCGCGCGCGCAAATATGACGCATATTCATTTATGACATGCGTCTTGCCTGCACCCGGCTCGCCGGTTAAAAAAACATTGGCGCCGGTTTTTAAAATCTGCAGCGCCTGCTCCTGGGTCATAGAAAATCTAAGAATTTATTAACTTTAATTTTTCCTCCCTGGTCATCATTTTTATTTTTGCTTCTGCTCTTGAAGCAGTCGAACGATTGCGAAATCTCTTCTGGTAGACGAGTTTTACCGGCCGACGAGCGCGGGTATATTTTGCGCCAAATTTCGAAGTATTGTGTTCCTGAATTCTTCGAATCAAATTTGTTGTAATACCAGTATACAAGGTTTTGTCTGCACATTCCAGGATGTAGAGATGATACATAAATTCTTTTTAGAACGAGATAGAATCTAATATCATATGCACTCCTTCCTGCTGCTCTTGGTTCCAGTATCTTTCAGACCCTACTCCAATATAACGATCGCCAACTTGAATCAAATAGTATAACCATCCGTGTTGTCCATACTCTCTAGCTGGATACGTCTTATTCCTAGTTATTACTGTAGTTTCCCTGACCGAAATCTTGCCCAATTGGATAAGAGACAGATTGGCATTTTCGTAACTATCGAAAGTTTCAGCAAAAATATCAACTACGACATTAGTTCCCGCATCATCGGTTGGGGGCGATGTAATTGTAACTGATTTATTTGACTTATCTTCATTTAATCTCCAGTCTGAAGGGTAGTTAAATGAAATATTCAAAATCTCGCCACTATACGAAATTACATTTCCAAAAACTATAGTGTTTTGCTTACTACATCCTGCAAGAAGGAATACGACAACTACTAATAATATAATTTTTTTCATGGTAACTTGACTAATTATAGGGATTCTTCGTCCCATTCAAAATGACAATCGGGCATTACTCTAGCGATCTCCGTGCGGCCTTAATTTTTGACTTCATCTTTTTAGATTCCAGACGTCTGATCTTAGAGGCTCTGGTCGGTCTTGTGGCCTTGCGTTTCTTGGGCACACGCAATGCTTGCATAACTAAGAAATGCAGCTTGGCGATAGCAAGTACGCGATTTTGCAACTGTGAACGTTCTTCTTCCGAACTGACAACCAACTCATCTTGATTATTAATCTTTCCAGCTAACTTGCTTCGCAGCCGCTGCTTTTCTTCTTCAGATAACACCAGAGATTTCCCTATCGACCAATGCACAAATACTTTGGTGGAGGTTTTATTCACATTCTGACCACCCGCACCGGACGACCGGGCAAAAGAGATCTTTAATTCGTCTTCAGGGATTATCATATAAACAAACTTCTATTCCAGACATAGTTAGCCCTTGATAATAAACTTCTTTCGAACTAAGACTATTAATAAAAAAATTATAAAGTAAAAGATAAAATCTGCGATAAACCACCCTGTTTTAAAAGTATCATCAACCCCTTCAAGAATTCCTTCTCCCTGTACGCCACCCTGATCAAATAAATAAGAAAACGGGAATCCGCCTCTTGGTAAATCTTCATAACAAAAACCATGAGGGTTATCTACGCTTACATCACAGACATTACCAACTACCCCACGAAAGGCGCGCTCATATTTCACTGATACGAGCGTTGCTAAAAATGAAAGCGGCAGTATTGCTAACACAATAAATATTTTTTTCATAAAATACCTTCATCTAACTATTTAGCATACCGCACCACATAAATCACCCCTGCCTTATCATCAGAAATATACAGATCACCGCTCTTGCCAAATACCAAATCAACCGGACGACCGCTCGCTTTTTTGCCTTTTGTCCAACCACTGACAAAATCATACATACCCGGAATATTACCATCTTCACTCAAATCATAGCGCACAACTTTATATCCAACCGGCACCGAGCTATTCCATGAACCATGCAGGGCTACCAGTAAATCCCCCTCGTACTCCTGTGGCCAACCAGCGCTGGCAGGGATAAACGCGAGACCCAAAGGCGCGGAATGTGCCGGAACGTCTATGAAGCTGGGCTGTTCAAACGGCTCCATGCACGGATTGCGGATATAGGTTTTTTTATCATACTTGGTATCGTGGATATTTTTTCCATAACAAATCGGCCAGCCAAAGTTCTGCACCTCTGCAGCAAACGGATTAATTATATTTATCTCATCCGGCGGCAAATCATTCCCGAGATAATCCCGGCCCATATCGGTCGCCCAAATACGATTATCACGCTCATTCCAAACGAAAAACACGCTGTTCCGCAAACCTTTGGCAACCTGTTTGAAATCACTGCCGTCCTTATTCATTGACCACATTGACGCATATTTTTCATTTGATGGTTCGCAGACATTACAATCAGAGCCAATGCTTACATATAGCCTACCATCAGGACCAAACTGAATCGTACGGGTATAATGCAAACCTTTTTTTGGTGGGAGATCAGCGATTTTGTGCAGCTTGTCTTCAGAATATACACGCACTTTATCTATCTCTCGTTCTTGGGCGATATAGAGAGTAAGCGGATCTTGTGGATCAAAAGCCAAGCCGTGCGGATTGCGCAGATTTTTGAAGATGGCAGTTTGCTTGATCGCTTGTCCGTTTTGCATTTCAATCAAGGTAATCGTACCCTTACTTGGTTGACTGACCCAGAGATTGCCCATACTATCCTGAGCAACCACGCGCGCGCCGGGTAAATTTTTTGCGAATATAGAAATAGCAAATCCGTCAGGCATCTTGAGCGGGCCGTTATCAACGGGGTTGGCAATTATGGGTGGCGTGCTTGTTAAATCCATGGCGATATCAGTATCAGGGGGAAGAAAAGCGGGGCCAATACCGCGTAAATTTTGATAATAAAAAATTCCAGCCTTTCCGACCATTACTACTACCGCTATAGCTACTACTGCAACCACAAATTTTTTTATGTTTGACATAAAATAAAATTTTAAGTCCTCCGATCACTTTTTTTCCATTCAATCAACTTCCCCGCGCGCATCTCCATCTTATCCGCATAGCGCAGCCACCGGAAATTCTTCTTCGGGCAGACTGGCTCGTGCGGCGCCTCGTCTATCGCGTCCACGATATGCTGCAACTCCTCCGAAGCGGTGATCCACGTAGTCCCAAACTGTTTCAGATTAAACGGCCTCGCCGAATACGCCACAAACGTTTTCTTGCCATCTTTGACCCGCCAATACTCATGAAAATACGACATCGCCAGTTCGCGGATCGTCTTATACACCGGATCGCGATACCGCAGGGTCACATGATTAGTCTTACTGATCGCTCCCCAATGCCCATTGCGTTTATAGAGGGCAATCACATGGTCGTCATCGCCTTTATTCTGGAAATCCAAGACGAGCGGCGGTTCGCCGCCAATCCATAATGCGGCGGCAGCAAGGAGCGCCCCTTCCAGACAATGCATTTTCTTCTCCCGCAACACTCGCTGGGGAGACATATACGTCTCGCCGTTCTTTTCCCAATTGATCGGAAACGTATCCAAAAAATCCTGAATCTTGATAGGCGTGTTGAGTTTTTTGAGCGTCCGATACTCAGCGGCAGACAAACCAAACATACAGACTAGGTCGGCTCTTCTTCCAACATGTTATACGCCTCGGCCTGACTCATACCCTCCTCCATATACATCTGCATTTTCTCGGCCTGCTCTCTATCCACCCCATACTCCTCCATGAGTTTTTGTATTTCTTCTTCTGACATATGCGTGATACTTAAGAATAAACTCACATATAGCCACGCCGATCTATCTCGCGGTGGCTACAGGTATTGTATCACTATTTGCAGAGTTGTGAATATCTATGATGATTTTTTATTTTTCCACCACGTTTGTTCGATATACACTTTGCGCCACCAGAATTTGCCTTGCCAAAAACCAAACAAAGCTCCGGCTACAAATAATCCAATACGCAAAACAGGATTGAGCGGAGAGAGTTCGTAGGATGAAATTGTTTGGCTATTTTCCTGAGCCCACTGATTATTTTGTACCCAATCAAAATATTTCAATTCTATAAATACATTGACTAGCAAACTCAAAAGCAAACCGAGCACTACCCAAGATAGTATGTATACAACCTTTTTATTTTTGGTTGGGGTGGGTGGGGTGGTGTGGAACATAAGTCATTTTTATCAAACTTTTTCGGATCTTTCTAATAACCAATTTACATCAAAACGAACAGGGTCTTCTTTGATAGACTCGTCTAACTCTCTAACGGAATCATACGAAAGATAACTAACAGCCTCATCTAATTTCAGGTATGGATTTGAAAAAGTAGGCCTTCTTAATTCGTTAAATACTTTATTTTTTCTATCTCGAGACGCAACAATAAATAATGGATAACTAGAATTAGGAGTAAGAGCGCGCAAATCTGACAACCGTAAAATTCCGGAATACACTGACGTTGAATTTTCAACCTCAAAAGCAGCTTTGACTGAATGTCCGAGTTTCCAAACTGTATCTATGTTTTTTATATACATAGGAATATCTAAAGACTCTTGAAAATTTTCTAACACCATTGGACGGAATTTTTCTCCATTCCATTCCTTATTTTTGTCATTTTCTGGTACCCACACATCAAAGTGAGACCTAAGACCTAAACGAATAAGACGCCATTGCATCTCACTATGTTCAGTTGGTTGCCTTTTAACTTGTTCATCAATAACCTCATTTATCTCTTGGAAGATTTCAGTTTTATTTAAATCAACTTTTTCTATCTGCTCACCTTTTTGAAGTTTCTGTAAAAGAGAAATTAGATCTCCATATTCCTCAAGCAATTGATTGACTTTTAATTGGTCAATAGCCATGAAACCCTGAGGATGATAATTGTCTTTATAACCTAAATATTTATTTAACTGATGAAAATCAACGTTAAAATCCTTTTCATTAATCATGAAATAAACAAGTTCCCAGGTTCTCCCTTCTGAATCTTTTTGCCATAAATATGTTGCGAGTTCTGGATTTTTAATTTTAAGAGCAATTTCTGCAGCCAAGATTATTTTTCCTTTTCTATAGACCATTACATAATCCCCTTCATCCATCGATTCCCAATTTCTAATATTGCTTGAGCCTGGAACAGCACCCCATATCGGGTATGGTCTCCCATGAGAATATATAGACAATTTTTTAACTTCCTCTTGGTTTAAAAATTTAGACAATTCTGAAACAGCTCTTTTTGTTTTTATGGTTTCATAATAATGACGATCCGTATCTTGCCCGCCACCAGCCATTACAAAAAATATTTTACGTGATTTCCCGTTCATAAATTCAGTTACATTTGTTAAAAAATACTTTTATTTATTAATTAATCGATGATTCCTCAAAACAACCTCCCTGGCCTCCTCATACTTCCTCACCCGCTTCGTCTTCCAAGGCAACTTATACATAAAACTCGGCATCCAATTGCTGATCCCCACTCGCCCACCCACCACCTTACCATACAGCACCTCCGGCACAAATACACCGGTCTTGCCTTGGGCAAGTAGCGACAGCCACAGGTCCCAATCTTGGAAGCGCTTCAGGCTTTCGTCCCACGGTTTTTCAGAGAGCGCACTTCGGCGAACCAGCGAGGTGGCATCGATATAATTCACTTGTTTTAGTTTCTCGGCATCAAATGGCTGGCTTTTGATCACCTTCCAACCAAACTTGAATTGGCTGTAGCTGTAGCTGGCCTCTGGGTGCTCTTGGAGGGCTGTGTAGAGCTTCTGGAGCATGTCTGGCTGCGCAATAGTGTCAGCGTCCCAGAAGATCACATATTCGCCTCTGGAGGCCGTAAGACCACGATTTCGGGCCGCCGGGGCGCCGCTATTGGGCTGGGAGAGAATGGAGAGCAGACTGCCCTCGCCAATACATTGTTTTTCGGTTAGTTTCAGACACTCCTCTGCCACCTCGTCAAAATTGTCTGTACTGCCGTCGTTAACCACAATCACCTCGAGCGGCCGATACGTCTGACGAAAAATACACTCGATGGATTTTTTGAGTGTGTGAGCGTGATTGTAGACTGGGATAATGATGCTGATTAAAGGTTTTTCCATAAGTTATTATGAATGTACTGGCTGTCTTGTCATCCTGAACCCTCTCAAGAGGATAAACTCCGTGAAGGATCTCTGTCTTAATTACCGCCGGACAGAGATTCTTCCCCCGCTAAGCGGGGTCAGAATGACAATTTTTATTTATAGGTATAGATTCCTCACCCCGCAAGGGGGTTCGGAATGACAAACCAATTTATTCCAACTTCGAACTTCTTTCTTCTAACTTCTGTAATTGTTTCTCCCACGTAAATTCTGCTAACGCTCGCTCTCTGCCAACCTGCCCCATTTTCTTCGCATAGGCACCCTGTTTCATCAGCTCTGAAATAGCAGTGATAATTCCCTGATCTTTGTAGACATCGACTATCAGTCCTGTCTCCAGATCCTGCACGGCCTCCTCTACCCCGCCCGCTCGTCCGGCAATACTGGGCAGACCGCTTGCGGCTGCTTCGATAAAAGCCGTGCCCCACGCTTCTTGCACCGAAGACTCATCGGGATGAGTCAATAACACAAGCGCGTCAGCCATTTGGTAATACTTAGGCAATTCGGTATATGGCACCTGGCCTATAAAGCGAGTCACATTCTGCAAGAAATTTTTTTGAATGGCCGTGATGATTTCATTTTTCTTTGGTCCGTCGCCCACTATCAGCCAAACTAAATTTGGCACGGTTTCTAAAATCTTTGGCAATAAGCGGATCAAATGCGGATAGCCCTTACCATCGCTCATACGTGCTGCGGTGATAATAACTTTCTTGCCCTCCAGCGCTAATTTTGATTTTAATTTTTTAAGTTCAGCGTCTGCCGCAGGTTTGAAAAATATTTCATCGGGACACGGATGAATCACCAGCATTTCTTGTGTATAATTTTCAAAATTCTGAATGAAAATATTTTTCAAAAAATTACTGTTGAAAACAAGTTTCTGCGCGCCATAACAAACTTTTTTTAATTTATTTTTCTTATTTTTTAACGCCACCATCAAATCTGTGCCGTGAAAAAATACCGTATATGGAATTTTTTTCATTTTTGACATGAGATAGGCCACATATCCGACAGGCAAGACATGATGTACGTAAATCTGACCGATATTTTCTTTTTTAATCAGTCGCCATACATCCCAGAGCATCTTCATCCACCGCGGCCAGAAAAAAATATAGGGCTTAGCACGAACTGTTTTCCACGGATTTTTTTTATCAATTTCTGGGGCTCCGGCAATTTTTGGCGCATAGACTATCACCTCTTCCGCAGGCAGATGCTTTGCCAAGTTATAGGTATACGAGGCAATCCCGCCGATCTGCGGCGGATATTCGAGGGTGATGATTAATGTTTTCATAAACGAAATGAGTGAGAAAGTAATAAGCTTGCTTAATTACTTTCGAGCGAATGAGTTTATATGGGCTTTAGCCCATATAATTTTTAGGTTTTAGTTTTATTTTATTAAGCACAACCATAACCGTTTCCTTATCAATAACTTTCGTTGCGTATAGCAGAACCAAGTACAGCAATCCTCCGATGGCAATCGTAACTATATAATGAACCACGAATGACAGCCAGTAAACAACAAGCGCCATCACAATTGCTGGCCAGAGCGCTTGTTTGAAATAACGCCAAATACTATCACTATCTATATGTACCTGCTTTTTGGAAAAATGAAAACCCAACAAACACAACGCGGCATTACTAATAAGCGCTGCTACGGCCGCGCCATTTATACCCCACACAGGCAGTAGGATAATATTTAGAATAATATTAACCAACAGAGCGACTGATACTAAAGCGGTTTGAATTTTTTGTTTGTTGGTAGCGTTAAGGAGCGCGCCGGTAATAAAAGTCAAAAACCCGAAGATAAGACTCAGGAGCAAAATACGCAAAGGCAAAACAGATGGAGCAAATTGTTCGCCAAGTACGTGCATTACCACAGGATCGGCGATCGCGATAATGCCTAGCGCAAGCGGCATAACAATAATAAAGAGATACCGCCACGACTTCT
Source organism: uncultured Gammaproteobacteria bacterium (assembly GCA_964514995.1). Taxonomy (GTDB): domain Bacteria; phylum Patescibacteriota; class Patescibacteriia; order Magasanikbacterales; family GWA2-37-8; genus XYD2-FULL-39-9. The sequence goes on along the minus strand of CAZETA010000007.1, from coordinate 24,697 downwards.
CAAACAATTGGCCGATCTTATCTCTCTCTGAGATAAACAGACTACTAAATACCGGGTATACGCTCGCGGAAAGCGCCATTGGCACAAATTGAAACGCAAAAGTAATTTTATATGGCACGCTCCACCAGCCAAGCTCCTTTTCAGTTAACATTTTGGACATGAGAAGCGTGTCGCTATACGAATACAGACGGCCGATAATCCCGGCTATTGCAAATGGGAGCGCTGTTGTCAAAAAAATTTTAAACACCTGCTTGTTCCAAATCAGTTGAATAAAAATACCGTATACTCTGTCGAGAAAAAAACCCATGTATATGAGGTTCAAAAAACTGGGTATGGTATAAGCCAATATGAGCCAGACGAGCGACCAGTGATTGAGCAAGGCCAGGGTGCCGATAATCAACGTCGTAAGCTGGGAAACAATAACGCCGCCTGATTCAAAAATTAAATTTTTTTTCGCGCGAAACACACTGTTAAAAGCCGTGGTAAGATTATCCGAAAACATGGTAATACCGGAAATAGAGATGAGCAGCTTAGTCGTTTCAGAATAGTTCAGCAGGTTCGCAAAACACACCATGAGTCCATACGCTCCCAGACCAAAAAAAATCTTTGTCCAGAAAACCGTATTAAAGTACTGTTGTCCTCTATCAGGAAATCGGGCAGTTTCACGGGTTAATACCGGGCCCAAACCAAAGTCTGCGACCACCGTAAAAATGGTACTAAAGGCAATAGCAAAAAAATAAGCACCGGTATTGCCTACACCTACCAATCTAGCAACAAATATAAAATAAAAAAAAGAAATGACCTTCTGCAGGACAGAGGCAGCGGTAAGGAAAGAAGTGTTTTGCGCTACGGTATAGGACATACAATGGCTCTATTTTACCTGAAAAAAAGAAGAAAAACAATTTTTTGAGCAAACAAAAAACCACTCGCAAAATCTTCCTCCTACCTCAATTCCCAATACAGGAACTCAGGTAGGGTGCGAGTGGGTCTTGTCGCACCCGGTTGTCGGGCGGTGCGCGTGCCATGCTTGCCTCCTCGTGGCGGGTTGTTGTCAGGTCAGCTCGGGTTGGTCGCCCGGAGCGAAGAAGGTCCACTTCTCCTCGTGGTCGGACCATGCGACGACGATGCGGGTACCGATCGTGGCATGATGATCATCCAGCGGCCGCTCGATCTTGCCGTAGAGCATCAGATACGTCTCCACGCTCGGGCCAGCGACCTCCTGGGTACTGTCACGAGAGACCCGAACGGTGGTGCCCAGATGCACCGTGATCGTTGTCCGACCGACCTCCACGACCCCTCGGATGTCGACCAGGTAGATCCTGCCGCCGAAGCTAGCTTTGAGCTTGCCGCCCCTGAATCGGGCGAAGACTTCGTCTGTCAGCACAGAAATCCTCCTCTGGGATTGCTCCCGTTAGCAACATATATACTGGATTTAATATAATTTTGTCAATATGTTATAAAAAACAAAAACACCCCTTTCGGAGTGCTTTGTATAGGAAGTAGATTCTTAACGTTTTGACCACTGCGGAGCGCGGCGAGCTCTCTTCAAACCTGGTTTCTTTCTTTCTTTGACTCTGGCGTCGCGAGTGAGATATCCTTGAGTCTTGAGGGTTTTCTTGAGTTCTTCATCCCAATCAAGCAAGGCTCTGGCGATACCATGCTGGACAGCTACAGCCTGACCCTTCTGACCGCCACCAACGACCTTCACTGAAACATCGAAGGTCTTTTCTTTGTTGATAGCCTTAAGAGGCGCCACAATCAGTTCTTGCCATTCAAAATATGGAAAATATTCTTGCAATGATTTACCGTTTACCACGATCTTGCCTTCACCGGACTGTAAGCGCACTCGGGCAGAAGCGGTTTTACGTCTACCAACAGCGCGAGCAGTGTCTTCTTTTTTGACGGGCGCAGTCTTGGCAATTTCAGTTGTTTTTTTACTAGCAGTTCTTGGCATAAAATATGTAATTTAGCTTAATCGGAAAATGATACGCGTTTTAAACGTTCGTCGCGCATTTTATTTCTTGGCAACATTTTAGAAACAGCATGCAAGAGCACTTCCTTAGGATTTGCTTTCAACAATTCTTTGGCCTGCTTGATCTTCAAACCGCCGGGATTCATACTGTGGTGCTTATACTCCTTTTGAATCAATTTTTTGCCGGTAAAACGAAGTTGAGCAACATTGGCCACTTCCACTTTGTCGCCGCCGTCTATATGCGACTCAAAGCTGGCCTTATTCTTACCCATCAAAACCACGGCAATCTGGGTCGCTAATCGACCAACCACTTGACCTGAAGCATCGAATACGATTTTTTTTCTTTTCATAGAGTTTATTATCAAAAATACTAAACTAATTCAACAATCACTTCTTCCGCACCGTCGCCTTTTCTATTTTTAAACAAAACAATCCTGGTATAACCACCTTTGCGATCCTTGTATCTGCCGGCTAAATCTTCCATCAATTTTTTGATAGCATTGTCGGTATATAATACTTTCATAAGCTCGCGACGAGCTGACAAATCCTGCTTCTTCGCTTTTGTTATTAGACGCTCAACCAATGATTTGACGGCCTTAGCTTTAGCTTTGGTAGTTTGAATTTTTTCATACAAAACCAAACTCTCTGCCAAATTTGCCAACAGAGATCGGCGAGCCGCTGTCTTTCTGTCAAGCGTAATTTTGTTTTTTTGATGACGCATATACAATTACAATTCGTGTTATTTAATCCAATTACTTCTTCTTGCTCTTTTTAGCTTTCTTTGGTTTATCTTCGCCTTCAATCTCAGCCTCATCTTCCTCTTCTGCCACATCCGACTCTTCGTTCTGGGTCTTCATAACTGCCGGAGTTTCTTGAGCCATCTCACTGGCTGCGCCGGCAATAATAGAAAAGTGGTCCATAACAATCTGGGTCGCTTGACGAATAGCCTCTTCCGGAGAAATCGTGCCGTTTGTCTGGATGTTTAAGGTTAATTTTTCATAGTTGGTAATATCTCCCACACGGGTATATTCCACATCATAACCAACGTCCTTAATTGGAGTATAAATGGAATCGATAACAACTGTTCCCAAATCGTAATGTTTCTTATCTTTTTCCTCGACCGGTTTAAAACCACGGCCTCTACCGACTACCAAATCCATCTCAAACGGTTTATTGGAAGTAAGCGTAGCCAAGACCAATTCCGGATTCATAATTTCTACGTTTGAATTTTTTTCAATATCGGCGCCAGTCACAAAACCAGGACCTTTTTTACTTACATGTAATGTTACCGGTTCGTCGATAAAAACCCGTACTGCCAATTGTTTTAAATTCAAAATTATATCTACAACATCTTCTTTCAAACCTTCAGCAGAACTGAATTCATGCTGTACGCCTTTGATCTTCACAGCTTCCACAGCTGCTCCCGGCAAAGAAGATAATAGTACACGTCTCAATGTATTGCCCAAAGTCGTACCATACCCATAAAAACAAGGAGAGACAATCAAAGAACCCATATTTGGATGATCCCCTGGTACAAATTCTACTTTTGAGGGCAGTAATAAATTTTCCATAGACTTAATTTTATTTTAATTATGGGGAATGTCCCCTCCTCTACTATTTATTAACGTGAATAAAACTCAACGATAGACTTCGCATCATATCCTGGTTCGTCTGAAGTAGGCGCATTCAAAATTTTAGCGCCGACTTTTTTCGCATCAAGACCAAGCCATCCCGGAGCTTCAAATTTACCTAATTTTTCTGTAATTTTTACAAATAATGGACTGGATTTACTTTTTTCAGCTAAGGCAACCTCTTCGCCCACACGAACACGATATGAAGCAATATCAACTTTTTTACCATTGACGGTAATATGGCCATGACTTACAAGCTGTCTGGCGGCGCGGCGGGAAGAAGCAAGACCCATACGATAAATAACGTTGTCGAGTCTTGATTCCAAATAATTCACCAAAAATTTTGAAGTGTCACCGATTTTACCAGAAGCTTCTGCCACATAGTTGGCGAATTGTTTTTCCAAAAGACCATACAATTGTTTTGCTTTCTGTTTTTCGAACAATTGTTTGCCGTACACGGATTGCTTGCCTTGTCTTTTGCTTGGACCGTGTACGCCGGCAGGATAACTCCTCTTTGTTACCGGGCACTTTGGAGAATCACAAAGCTTCTGTCCGTATTTTCTGCAAAATTTATGTTTTGGTTTTAGATCTCTAGCCATACCGTAAGGATTTAGTATTTAGAAATTAGAAGTTAGGATTTATACGCGACGACGGCCTGGTGGTCTGCAGCCATTGTGCGGGATCGGAGTAACATCACTGATAGACAAAACATTAAGACCGTTTAGATGCAGAGCTCTAATTGCGCCTTCGCGACCGCCACCAATACCTTTGACAAATACATGAATATCTTTAAGTCCGCAGGCGGCGATTTTGTCAACCGCGTCTTTTACCACCATTCCAGCAGCATACGGAGTCGCCTTCTTCGGTCCTTTAAAACCGACTTTACCGGAAGATGACCAGCTCAAGACATCGCCATTTGGGTCGGCTAGCGTCACGATTGTATTATTGTATGAAGCTTGGATAAAAGCATTACCGTGAGGAACTTGTCTGACGGTTTTTTTCTTTTTAACTTTTACAACTTTAGCACCCGGCTTTGTGGTTTCGACAGCTGTCGGAGCCATAGTTGGAGTTGTTTGTGTTTGAGCGTCTGTCATATATAGCTTTTTAGCTTGTAGCTTATTATTTCTATGATGCTTATTTAAACTTTAAAAAATGTAAGGACTTTTAAACTCTTTTAAGTCTTGATACCTTCTTTGACTCTGCCGCTGCCCATAGTCTTGCGAACATTGCCGCGAACAGTGCGAGAGTTAGTCTTGGTTCGCTGACCTCTCACCGGCAAGTGTTTCATGTGGCGGATACCACGATGGGCTTTGATATCTTTCAAGCGTTTGATGTTCGCCATGATATCGCGGCGCAAATCGCCTTCAGTCTTGTATTCTTTTTCAATAATCAAACGAAGCTTATCCTCTTGTTCGGGAGTCAGATTTTTTGTCCTGGTATCTTCACTGATTTTTGCTTGGGCCAAAATTTTCTTTGACAAAGTCGGACCGACACCATAGATATAATTCAAGGCGACCACAATTCTTTTTTCTTTTGGAATATTTATACCGGCTACACGCATACTTTTTGATTTAGTATTTAGAAATTATAATTAATTATCCCTGTCTTTGTTTATGTTTTGGATTTTCACAAATAACGCAAACCAAACCTTTGCGGCGAACGGTTTTGCATTTATTACAAATTTTTTTAACTGAGACGCGAACTTTCATACACTGGTCAAAATTACAAATTAGTATTATTTAGTATAAAAAGATACCAATCACTGCCGCGATATCAACACCCGACAGCTTGTTATATGGACACATGGACTGGTATATAACAACGATCAGGCTACACCGCAATGATTGATACTCTTCAAGGCTGAGTTAAGAGAAAATTTCTTTTCTCTTACGAAGCCGAGATGAATATATGGGCAACGCCCATATAATCTTTAGTTTAGTTGTACCTAGAATCTATACGTTATTCTTCCTTTTGTCAAGTCGTAGGGGGTCATTTCTACTTTTACACTATCCCCCAGACTTAACCGGATCTTATTCATCCGTAATTTTCCGGACAAATGAGCCAAAACTATCTGCCCGCTTTCTAACTTTACTTTAAAAGTGGTAGCAGGCAACAGTTCTTCTATTACTCCTTTAAACTCGATTAAGTCTTTGTTAGCCATTTATTTGGAAATTAATAACGTAGATATAATAAAGGAAAATTAGGAATTCGTCAACCCCCTTCGCCTTACCTTATACACATTTAAGCCTGGGCGGAACCAGCTGGTTCAGAGGGTATTTCATCGTGTTTATATACCCAGTATTTATAAAGCAGAAAGTTCCAGGCTACCGCTAAGGCAATATTGGCAACTCGGACCAATTTGGCATCAAAACCAAACTCATGATTGAAGATATACATCCATAAAATCCCAAAAATATAATTTGCACCCGCTAAGATTAGGAACCTTTTCATTTGTCTTTTGGTCACACCTTGGGTTCTGAACGTCCAATGCTTATTAAGGAAGAAAATGTAGTTAATCATAAATAACCCGTTGATGGTAACCGCAACAACCGGCATGATATGCAGAAAATCAGTAAGGAAAATCAATGTGCCTAAATCAAGGAGAAACCCGCTAAAACCGACGATAAAATATTTCACAAACTGACGACGCATTGACCAGAAATGGAGAACAATTTTTTTAACCATAATTATTCTAAAATAGCCTTAATTCTTCGCATACCGGCACTGACCGCCTCTTCTTTCACAATCTTAAAATGACCTAAGGTTCCTGTATGTTCTACGTGTGGCCCACCGCAAACTTCTCGACTATACGTTGGCGAAGCTGGATCCGCTACCATTTTTTCATTCACGTCGCCTATCGTATAGACTTTTACAATTGGCTGATATCTGTCCTCGAATAGTCCAATAGCGCCTTTAGCTTTGGCTTCTTCAAAAGACATTTCCTGCCAGGAGACTGGATAATCACGCTTTATAGCAGCATTAACCATATCTTCAGCGGTTTTGATTTCTTCTGGAGTCATTTTTTGTGGATGTGGAAAATCAAAGCGCATGCGCTCTTGGGTGATATTACTCCCTCGCTGCAAGGCATGCGGACCAAGCACTCGTAACAATGTGGCATGCAACAAGTGTGTAGCCGTATGATACTTCGTAGACATTTCACTATGATCAGCCAGACCGCCGTGGAATTTTTGTTCACTACCAGCCCGAGAAAGTTCTTGATGTTCTTTTTTCAATTTATCAAAAGTCGGACGATCTATTTTCAGATCTCTTTCTAAGGCTAATTCTTCCGTAAGTTCTATCGGGAATCCGTATGATTGATAGAGATCAAACGCAATTTCGCCAGAGACTTCCGCGCCTGGTTGCAAAGCACTGGTTTTTTCTTCAAATACCTTCAGGCCATTTGCCAAAGTCTTGCGGAATTTCTCTTCTTCTTTATGTATCATCTCACTAATTTCTTCTCGCTTTTGCACTAGATACGGATAAGCTTCGGCATACTCATCTACAAAAGAAGCGACGATTGATTTACAAAAATTATTTGTTACTCCGAGACGATGCGCAAACCGCACCGAACGACGAATCAACCGACGGACATAATATCACTGATCTTTATTCGATGGAAATACGCCGTCTGCCACCAAAAATGTCGCCGCGCGCAAGTGATCTAAGACCACACGAAACGCATAGGTATCGTCAGAGTTTTGTCCGTACTTTTTTCCTGACAGTTCTTCTATTTTTTGCTTGGCAACATTAAATAAATCGACCTGAAACACATCGCTATCATCATTAAGAGCGGCTGCCATTCGTTCTAGCCCGCCGCCAAAGTCCACATTCTGCTGGGGCAGCAATTCAAAACCATTGGTAGTTTTTTTGTACTGCATGAAGACATTATTACCGATTTCCATAAATCGGCCGCAATCACAATTGACATGACATGGCTGACCTTTGTATTTTGATTTTTCGTGCAAGCCTAATGATGCGCCAAAATCCCAGAACATTTCTGTGTCTGGTCCGCCTGGTTCGCCTTCCGGCATATTGGCTGGCACACCGCTCCGACTCCACCAATTTTTCTTTTCATCATAATAAAAAATCCGGCCATCACCCATACCATCGCGCTCAGGAAAATCAACAATCTCGGCATCTAATCCTAACTTGCCTAGCTGCTCCTGCCACAACTTCGCAGATTCTTCATCTTTAGGAATTCCTAACTCAACATTACCTCTGAAGCAAGTAAAATATAAACGCTTGGGATCAAGTCCGATCTCGTGAGTTAAAAATTCCCACATCCAAGGTATTTGTTCCTGTTTAAAATAATCACCAAGCGACCAATTACCTAGCATTTCAAAGACAGTTGTGTGACGATTGTCGCCAACTTCCTCAATATCCTGAGTACGAAAGGCTCGCTGGGAATTAGTAAGACGAGTTCCAAGTGGATGCTTTTGCCCCAACAAATATGGAACCATCGGCTGCATGCCTGAGCCGGTAAATAGTGTTGTCGGATCATTGTCAGGAATCAGCGGCGCTGAAGGCACGATGACATGGCCTTTTGATTTGAAAAAGTCTAAATATTTTTGACGGAGTTGGTGGGAGGTTAACATAAAAATTAAATTTCTTCTGAAATTAACTTCAGTGCTGGCACATCCATCGATACATCCACTTCGTATACTACCTTCGTTTTAAATTTATATTCTTTATCACCAATAGATTTAGATAACGCCTCAAGTTCTATTTCCACTCGATTACTCCTATACTCATGACCGCGAATCTTTTTAATTCCAACGGTATTTATATTGCCTACCTCAAAAAGTTTTTTATTTTCATTTGGTGCTAAGATAAATTCATTTTTAAACGGCGTAGAATATTCCTCATCACCTACTTTTAAAAGAACATTAGTTAGTTTTGCGATTCCTGGATAAGCACCTTTATTTACCAAACTAGCATAGAAAAATAGAGAGCCATCATCCTTCTTTTCAATTATAATTTCAGGTAGGACGTAAGGTCGTATTTTTAAGATATATTCGTGATAAATTGTATAAAAAGTTAAAATAGCTAAAATAGCCAATATTACATTTGCATAATTATCGTTAATATTTTTAAGAAAATTAAAAAATGAATTTAACATATTTTATTTAACTTACAACTCCCCCACCCAAACAAATTTTTCCACCCTCCTTCGCTCCTTTAGAGCTTCGGCGGGCAATGTAAAAAACTGCAAATTGGCCAGGCGTAACTGCTCGTTGTGGTTTAGCAAATTCAATAATAATTTTTCCTGCAACATCTTTCACAATTGCTTTTTGCAATGGCTGCCGATGACGCAATCGCACTTCACATTTTAGAGGAAATTTAGGCATTTGTCCATCAATCCAATTAATATCTACAACCTCTGCTACTTTCTTATACAGCAATGGGTCATCTTCATATCCAACCACCAGTTCATTAATATCAAGTTTTTTATCAACTACAAATAATGGCTTATTCAAATCCGTTTTAATACCCATACTTCTCTGACCAATGGTATAAAAAGGCAGACCTTCATGCTCGCCTACTTTTTCACCGGAACTTAAAACAATATTCCCCGGTTGTGGTTTTATTTCTTTCATCAAGAATTCTTTCATGGAAACTTCGCCTACAAAACAAATACCCATACTTTCTTCCTTCTCAGCAGTTGGTAAATCAAACTTCTTAGCCAATTTTCTTACTTGAGGTTTTGTATAATTTCCGACTGGAAACAATGTATATCTCAATTGATCTTGACTTAGTTGATGCAAAAAATATGTCTGATCTTTATTATCATCTTTTGCTTGCAATAATTCATACGTTACGCCTGATTTATTCTTAACCTCGCGCACAGATGCATAATGACCCGTGGCTAATTTAGAAAAACCAAGTTCTTTGGCTTTATCCAACCAAAAACCAAACTTGATAAATTTATTGCATAATACATCTGGATTGGGAGTTCTGCCGTGACGATACTCCTCGTACATATAATCCAAGACTTTTTGCTTATACTCTTTTCTAAAATCTAACCGTAATAAAGGAATGCCAAGCTTGGCCGCTACACGCAGCGCATCCTGATATTCTCCACTCCAGCAGGTCTCGCCCGGCTGACCACCCGCAAGCGGCGCTTCATAATTGACCATAAAAGCCCCCGTGACATCGTATCCTTGGGCAACCAAAAGAGCGGCCGCGACCGATGAGTCAACGCCGCCACTCATACAAACTAAAACTTTTGTTTTTTTATTTGAATTTGTACTCATACACTTCAATCCTATTTTCAACTGTCATCCTGAGCGAGGTTTTAGCCGAGTCGAAGGATCCCTTATACTTTGTTATTGCAAATACTATGTTTAAGGGATTCCTCCACTCAGTCGCAAGCTTCTTCGGTCGGAATGACAGTATACAGAAGAGGATTCTTCGTTTCACTCAGAATGACAAAGTGTGCAGCCACCATACCAGAAATTAACAAAAAATTCAATAAACAAAACACCCTCGATTGCTCAAGGGTGTTCTGGTTAAAATTCTTGATTAGGAATTTCTGCGAGCCATCATGCAATCCTTGCAATATACTGGCTTGTCTCCAGATGGTTGGAATGGTAATTCCGTGATCTGAGTACCGCATTGTGCGCAGGTTACGTTAACACTGTACATTTGTCTTGGAGCGCGAGGTCCGCGACCGAAGCTGTCGCCTCTTGTTTGGCGGAAAGCTTTATTGCAATCAAAGCAATAAACTGGTCTGTCACCTTTTGGCTCGAAAGGCAATTGTGTAATTTGATTTCCGCATTTAGCGCAAGTCAAATTTACATTGTACATTTGTCTTGTTCCGTCGAATGCCATAGTGTTTGTACGTTTTGTTCCCAAAATGGTTTTTGAGATTTATTATTTAATCGACCTATTTTGGGAACTTCGTTGGTACTTTGTACCCCAAATTATTAGTTAACAGTATAGCAGAAAATACCGTTTTTGTCAAGGCCTGCTATTTTGATCTTCTATAGTTACCACCTGATTTAAAGGTATTTTCCGGCCGGTATTACTAAATTTTTGCTTAGTCACGGACGGGTCTGAATTTACTGGGGATTTCACCTCTTCCTTGATTACTGGTTTATCTGTGGTGACAGAAGTTGAATTGGACTGCTGTGGAGCCGACGCTGATTGCTTAGCCTCAGGCTTTGCCTGGGCAATATCCTCTTGAAATACCTCCTCTGGCCTATTGTTCACAAAAAAATCAACATCAGACTCAGATTGAGGTTCGGAAGCAGGTTGGGATTCAATTTTATTTGGGACAGATTGTCTGTTCGTATTCATGGCCTGTATCAAGCTCATCCCCTTCTGGCTGGTATCCACCAAAGACACCGGTTCGCTTTGCTTGATATCAACTACCCTTTTCTCTCGATCTCGGTGTTTATCTTTCTTTTGCTGATTTTGCTGCTGTCCTCTGTTTTGGTTCTGCTGATTTTGATTTTTGTTTTGCTGCTGTTGTTTCTGATTCTGCACCTGATTTTTCTGCTGTTGATTTTGATTATTATTTTTATTTTCTGAAGGTTTACGCTCCTCTAATTTTGATCTAGATTCTGATTGCTGAAGTTGGGGTTTTCTTTGATCTCCCTGTTTTTGTTTCTGTTCGGCAAGCTTTGGCGAGGGTTGTGGTATTGATTGTCTATTTTCTTTCTTTGTTGGCGGAGGATCAATAATAGCCGCTGCATCTTCTGAGGCCAAATTGTTATCCAAATTTTCCTCAGCTTCCATTTCCATATCAGCCTCAAAATCTTCGTCTTCAACATTTTCTTCATTTTCACCCTCTACATCGACTCCTTCTTCACTTTCCTCACCCATACCCATGCCGCTCCATCGCATAATCTTGTCTTCTATTTTATCTCGAGGTACGGCATATCGCTCACGCGAAACCTTCACTACTTTTTCTGTACTGCCAGTAGCTATATTTATAGGAGCAAGCGTGTTGGCGGAAAAAGGCTGTGAAGCCACCCCGTCGATCATCAATTTTAAATAAATCTCAAACTTTGTCAGGTTCACCAAATCAGTTTCTACAAACGTTGGCGCAAACTCCTTGGCTAAAATCTCGGCATCAGTCGAGCCGACCCGGAACGTAACCATCGTCCCCACGTTGCCGATCACGGCTGCCAACACAGTCTCATCAAGCTGTTCCATATACTGATGGGCCATAATGAGATCCAGACGGTACTTGCGAGCCTCTGAGAGAATGTTGGCAAAACTTTCAGTGGCAAAATTCTGAAACTCATCTACATACAAAAAGAAATCCTTACGAGTCGGCTCGGGAATATCAACGCGCTCCATGGCCGCCAACTGAATTTTGGTAATAAGCATACCGCCGAGAAGCCGGGAATTATCTTCACCGATACGCCCTTTGGACAAATTCATAATAAGTATCTTTTTACTGTCCATTATTTCGCGAATGTTTATGCGCGATCTCACCTGCGCCACAATATTACGAATGACTGAAGCCGATAAAAATTGACCGATTTTATTTTGAATGGCCGCCACCGCTTCGGTAGCAAACTTGTCACTATAGCTGGCAAACTCAACTTCCCAAAACGCTTTCACCACTGGGTCTTTTACATTACGCACGATGCGCTTACGATATTTCTCATCCGAAAGCATACGATTAATGCCGAGGAGTGTCGTGTTGGGGAAGTCAAGCAAAGCCAAAATCGTATTATTAAGAATGTACTCCATACGAGCACTCCACACATCAGGCCAAATCTTTTTAAAGACTCCCATAAGTCCGGAAGCAACCAAATGTTTGTGCTCAGGCCGAACCACTTCTAACACATTAAAACCTATCGGAAAATTGACATCTGAAGGATTAAAATATACCAAATCGTTAATACGGTTAGGCGGAATATAATCGATAATTTTCTCGGCAAAATCTCCGTGCGGGTCCACTACACCGACGCCGTGCCCAGCATAAATATCGTTCAATACCATGTTTTCAAGCAGCGTTGTCTTGCCCATGCCGGTCTTACCGACTACATACATATGACGACGCCTATCATCTAACTTAATACCGAACTTCCTATTGATGTTGCGGTAATTTGTAGACGCAAAAAAATTAATCTCTGGGTTAGAGGGTATGTTAGGAGCGGCGGTGTGTAAATCTGTCATAATGATAAAATTGTATCACAATTTCTATGGGTGAGCAAAAAATAAATTCTTTTATTCTTTCGAAGCCCGACGAGATTGCAAAGCTTTGCTTCCAAAAATAACTCTCAAACAATCAATGCAACTAAGAAGTAAAATTATTACTAATCAAATCTTTTCCTAAAGCCCAAGCCGCTAATACTTGCCCATCCCAAATCTCTCCCCGCTTAATCATATCTTCAAACTCATCGACTCGACGAATCAGTATCTCAGTTTGTTCAAACTGGTCAGAGTGAGGTTTCTGTATTTCGCTTAATTCATTGGCAATAAAAATATGCGACATGTCTTTAATAACTCCATTTGAAGGCTCAAACGAACCAAGTTTGATCAAATTTTCTGTGGTATAACCAGACTCTTCCAAAAGTTCGCGCTTTGCCGCCTCTACAGGAGATTCACCTGCCTGAACACCGCCGCCGGGAAATTCTACACTATATTTATCGGCTAAATAACGGTATTGCCGCACGAGCACCAACCGACCGTCGTCTAAAACCGGAATAACTATGGCATTCCCACTAGTCTCTATATAGCAATACCTCCCTTCTTCTCCATTTGGAGAAATAATCTTATCACACTTGTATTGCCACCACGGTTGATGATCGTGAATAATTTCAGTATCAATTTTTTTAATTTCAGACATATCTACTCGAATATCTTAGCAGTTTCTTTAACATCTACCCCGTCGCCTTTACGAATTATAGCGTGGATACTATTACCCCCATCACCTTCCCAGCGAGGCAAAAAATGCCAATGCGTATGGCCAACGGCTTGGCCAGCAGCCTTTCCGTTATTAATGGCAATATTTACTCCGTCTGGTTTTAAAACACTTTGCACTCGTTCAAGCACTGCCTGCAAGCCTCGAGCTACAGCTTCCCAATCTGCCGTACTCATTTCTGATAACTCGGTAAAATGTTTTTTAGGAATCATGACCGTATGGCCTTTGGTGCAGGGATGGATATCTAGAAATGCCAATACCTGATCGTCTTCCCACACTTTATAACTAGGAATTTCTCCGGCTACAATTTTACAAAATATACAATCCATACAGTTTTTTATTAATAATTAATTTTTTATTTTTTATCTAAATCAAACCTGATAGCAACTACGTCGCCAAAGATACTCAGTCTATCCCCATCCAACATATATTGATTTTGAAAATTTTCCTTTTTTTCAATCAACCAGCAATGATCAGCCCCAGTTAAAACGGCGGCTTTTTCTAGGAGCTCATAATAAGGGAGTGTTTTTATTTGATTAAATAACATTACTCGTTCTGGCTGGGCAAAATTAGCGTCAATGGGAAAACCGCCGCCAATAATTTCTTTTCTCGACACTGCCTCAAGCGCCAACAATGGATATGTATCACCGAGTACACATTTTTTTTCTTCTGTTTTCTCTTGGAACCAGACGTGGTTCGAAGCCTGATATTCGCTAGTACCGACCGCATAGGCATCCGGTCCGAGAGAATACGAAACGGTAATAAAAAACGATAAAACTAATACAGCTGCCATACCAGCAAATTTCGCATACCTATTCAACCTTTTTCTGGCTTCAAATAACCCATAGGCAAAAAGAGTTATCATACCCAATGCGACCACCGCATCGAGTCGTCGGGCTAAAATATGGGGTCCGGTCAAAAAATAATTTGTGATGATATAGCTCAACAATATACCTATACTAAATACCAACAGCAATTGAACGGCTTGAATTTCTGTTTTCCAGGCGTACCAGCAACCGTATAGCACAAAGCCGAAAAACACAACCATAAAAACTACAAGCAACCATTTGGAGGTCAGAAAAACATTAGTTACGAAAGCATAACTCGGAGTTTGATTAAAAATTATATTACCTGTCGCGATATCGTGTGGTCGCGGACCATTGGCTATATAAATTCCTAAAAAATTTCCAATAACCTGCTTGACTTGTCCCAGCCATGATATCGTTTGATCAAACTTGCCATATCCAGCAAAAAATTCTAGTACTGGCATTACCAAAATAACGAATAAAATCGAAAGTTTGAATTTAATTTTATCCACGCCAAATATGTTGGATCGTAAAAATTCAGCAACCAGCCAAGCCAACCAGAACAAGATAAAATACAACGTATAACCGAAAAACAAACTCACACCAATACAAGCAAGCACTATCGCTTGTTTCTTATGAGGATAAGAAGTTCGTTTTAAAATTAATAAAAAAGCAGATAGCCAAACCAAAAATCCGAAACTTACCGGCAGTGTAAACGAACCTGCGGCCTGCCAAGCAAATGGTAGCAGACCTAACCAGGCTAAGAATAAGGATTTTCTATTACTCCAACCGAGCAATCTAGCAATCTCAAAAAGCAACACTGGAAATACTAATGGCCAGACAATTGGTAAAAACCATTTGGTTGTTGACACCAAGTCTAAATCAAAAAATTTTGCTAAAACCACGTTGCTAAACCAAAAATTTCCATACGATAATCTGCCGATAAAAGAATTCAAGCGGGATACAGAGCCACCGTCAGCCAACGTAGCTTCGAGGAAACCCTGACCGTCTAGCAGCCGCTGCTCATTGGCGATATGCCTCCATCCGTCAGCGCCATAAAACGAGTCGTGCGTCAGCGGCAAATAGCTGTGCAGTAAAAAGGTTTGGAGCACCAAAAAAGTTAGAAGCAACCATGTCTTTAATCTAGAAAATATAAACAGGCCGAGTGAAAAAACAGAAACAAAAAATATAATTACATACTCCGACCGTATTGTGTGCCAAGGCGTTTGAAGCGCCTCTCCTGTTTTTGACTGAGCCAGCAAGTATAAACCATAGACGATACATGCCGAAAAGATAGCGGCATAACTCCGCAAAATATTTTTTTTAAAAAACAACCCGCCTGACTCACCCCCACCCACTTCTACGTGTACGGCCTGACTTTTTTTAATCCACCAGTATGCAATCAAAAAAATCAGAGCGTTAACTAAGAAAATACAAAATATAATTGCGCCGCTCAAAGATACGAATAATATTGCCGCTCCGCCAATAGAACCAAGGCTGGCAAAAACAAAAAAGCTGCCCAAAATAATCTGAGAAAATTTATACTCTATGGCAAATATTTTTTTCAGGATTCCACCCGCCAAATTCCCTAACGTCAAAAGGTATACGACAAACAACATTGCATACATAATTACCTAAAGTATATAAAATAAGGACAAAATAAACAAGTATTTTTTAATACTATTTTTTATCCCCTATCCACACACACAATATCCCATTTTTTCCTTGCCAAAACAATATCCCTGCATTAAGATATACAGACTTAAACTGGCTTTAGTATTTAGAAATTAGTAATTAGGATTTTAGGCAATATGCCTCCTGATATCACCCAACTTGAAAAAATCCCTCCGCAAAGCCTGGAAGCCGAGATGTCTCTCTTAGGTTCGGCGTTGCTCGATAAAGACGCCATGCTTAAAATCGCCGATATTGTCGCGGCCGAAGATTTTTATAAGAACGCGCATGTCCAAATTTTTGAAGCTATTCTCGAGTTGTATCAAAAAAATGATCCGATAGACTTGTTGACTCTCAGCAATCGGCTGACGGAAAAAAATCAGCTGGAACAAATTGGCGGCCATAGTTACCTGGTCACGCTCACAAACACCGTTCCAACAGCAGCTCACGTCGTCAATTACGCGCATATCGTCCACAAAAAAGCCACCCGCCGTCGGCTACTAGGCGCAGCGCACGAAATCTCCAAACTTGGCTACGAAGAAAGCGAGGAATTAGATACTTTGTTGGACCAAGCTCAACGAGAACTGTTTGGCGTGTCGCAGAACTACATGAAGCAAACGTTTACGCCAATACGCAGCGTACTGAATGAAGCCTTCGATAGAATTGACGAGCTCCATAAAAACAAAGGCCAGATGCGCGGTATTCCGACTGGTTTTGGCGAACTGGACAATCTCCTCGCTGGTCTACAAAAATCAGACTTAGTCATTCTCGCAGCTCGTCCGAGTGTCGGTAAAACTTCTTTTGCGCTTGATATTGTCCGCCATATCGGCGTCAAAGCAAAGGTGCCTGTCGGCCTATTTTCTTTGGAAATGAGTAAAGAACAGCTCGTGGATCGCCTCCTCTGCTCAGAGGCAAATGTCGATCTGTGGAAAATGCGTACCGGCCGTCTCAGCGACCGGCCGGAAGATGATGATTTCCCTCGCATTGGGCATGCTATGGGTGTCTTGTCAGAAGCGCCGATTTTTATCGATGATGCGCCAAATAACAATATCATGCAGATCCGCACGAAATCTCGTCGTTTACAGATGGAGCACGGATTGGGGCTTATTGTCATCGACTACTTGCAGCTCATGGAGTCTCGAGGCAACCTAGAAAACCGCGTCCAAGAAGTGGCAGAAATTACCCGAGGTCTCAAAGGTATTGCCCGTGAACTTAATATCCCGGTACTCGCTTTATCACAGCTTTCGCGTACCGTGGAAATGAGCAAGCCTGCTATTCCACGTCTCGCCCACTTGCGCGAATCAGGATCTATTGAACAGGATGCGGATGTGGTATTATTTATCTATCGAAAATCCGCAGATCGCAATTATCGTCCCGAAGATATCCCGCCTGATGAAAAAAATATTGCCGAAATCCATATCGCTAAGCATCGTAACGGTCCGACCGGAATTGCCAAAATGATTTTTGACGAACAACATGCCTCCTTCCGCAACATGACCACACGCTATACAGACAATATGACTCCGGCCGCCCCAGTCACACTCAAACCAAAATCAGCCTTTTCAAACAACGCTCTATCAGAACCGCCGATGTAATCTACATTTATAAATCATTATTCTTAATTCAAAAATTATGTCAGTTTTTTCAAAACTCAAACAATTCAAAGATTTACGCGAGCAAGGAAAACAACTCCAGAATGCTTTGGCCGGAGAGTCGGCGACAGTAACTACTGGCGGCGTGGCTATCACTATGGATGGCAACTTCCAACTCACCGGCGTGGCAATTGACGAGGAACTATTGAACCCCGCTAAAAAAACAAAACTTGAAGAAGCGATAAAAAATGCTCACGCTGATGCCCTCAAGAAAATGCAGCGCATCATGGCCAGCAAAATGCAAGAAATGGGCGGCATGGATGGCCTGCTAGGTAAAAAATAATGTCCTACTCCCCCTCTATACAAAATCTCATCGAGGCTTTTCGCAAGCTTCCAACTGTCGGCCAGCGCACGGCTGAACGGTTTGTTTTTTATCTCTTAAAATCCGGGAAAAAAGAAGTCGGTGAAATCACCCTTGCCCTTAAAGAATTGATAGATAACGTCAAAAGCTGTGAAACGTGTTGGGATTTCTCAGACCAAAGCCCGTGCACCATTTGCAGCGCTAAAAACAGAGACCAAAAAACGATTTGCATAGTCAGCGAGCCCCAGGATATCCAGGTTATAGAGCGTACCGGTGCCTTTGCCGGTCTTTATCATGTCTTGCGCGGACTCGTAGAAGCCGGGAGTGAAGAACTGCATAGGCTGAAAATCAAAGAACTTTTTGAAAGATTAAAAAAATCCACCGTCGCCGAAATAGTTCTGGCTCTTAACCCCGACCTGCCAGGCGAAACTACTATGTTGTTTCTAGAAAAAAATCTCAAAGAAAAATTCCCCACTCTCAAAGTCACTCGCCTGGCCCGCGGTCTGCCGATGGGCAGTGATCTGCAATATGCGGATGATATTACACTGGGAAGTGCGATAAAAAACAGGACGACCAAATAAAGAACTGCAAACAAAAAAATTCCGAGGTAATCGGAATTTTTTGTTCTCTTTAATTTTTTACAAAACATTGATTCTTACCACGTCTACACTTGGCGCGCTCAACTGTGCCCAACAGCGAATCTGATATTCTACCGACTCGGTCGGATACACAAACAGGCTCCAGTATTTCACTCGCTGATTTGGCTGGAAATCAATCGAGGCTCCACGAACATACGCCTCGAAATCTCCGCCAAATCGTCCACCATAGATATCGCACGCTGTATTACTGATAACTTCGAGCAGTACAGGCTGTCCGGCAGAAACTGTTATTTCTTTTTCATTATTTACTGTCATATCTGAAGCCGCTGCCAAATTACTATCAGCAATTAATATTTTAGCCACACTCTCTTTTCCTATGTTGTAGCGGGGAGTATGAATATTGCTGTCAGGCAAAATAGTAAATATCATCGTATCACCTGCTGGTTCAATAACAGTATCATCTACCGCACTGACTACCACTTCAACCTCGTATACGTTTGGTGGAAAATAAACTGATTGACTATTAAAACCTTGATAATCTTCCGATGTAGCTGTTCCGCCAAGACCAAAATACACGGTTAAACCAGCGCTATCAACAGCGCTGTTAACTTGAGTACGTTTAAAAACAAGTCTGGCAGGAATTCCAACTGTAGTTAATTTAGGGTGAAAATAATCAATATTTTTCTCGGTAGCTATATTGCGCACGGTCTGAACAGTTACAACCGGACGCTGGCTGGATGTCGGACTGGTAGGAGTAATAAAGACACCCGTTTTTGCCTCAGCAACACTACCACTCAAAAACATAGCTCCTAACAAACTAACCGCTAATAATCTACTAAGTTTACTGATCATATAAATTTAAATATGACTTAATTTTTAACGGTATACTATAGCATAAAATTAACATTTTGTCAATAATACAAACAAAAAATTCGCTGTAATAAGCGAATTTTTTAATTTTAATTTTCAACCTTATACAATCTTTACCAAACTAAATCTCTGTCTCTGGCCATGCACCTTGTGATAACGGACTTTTCTCTTGAATTTCTCTACTCGTACTGTGCGGTCTTTGCCTTGCTTTTCGAGCGTAGCTGATACAGTCACGCCATCGAGGTATGGCATGCCGATTTTAACATCACTACCATCATCATTGGCAGTCAATAAAACTTTATCAAAAATTACTTTTTCACCTTCGGCAACTGGTAATTTTTCTATTTTTACGGTATCGCCGGTCTTAACCAAATATTGTTTTCCACCGGTAGCAATAACTGCGAGCATATTTTTAGCTGATTAGCTTATTAGCTTGTAGCTGATTAGCTACAACTAGTTCAAATTAATTATTGGCCTAGTATACGGTAAAATTCACTTTTTGTCAACAATCTCCATCTTATCCCCTATTTTTACTCCCGTACGCTCCATAAACCCAGCCGGAACCTCTAGGACCAACGTGGCCTCGGCGCGCGGTTTATACACCACGAGCTGATCTTCGGGCACACCGGGCTGAGGAGGCAAGTTGGGCGCAATATCCACAATTACGTTGTCATATAGCCAGATAATATCAAGGGGGAAATGCATATCTCGCATCACCATGCCATATCTGTCGCTCATCGGAAAAACAAATAACATACCATCGTATTTACCCATATTTTTCTTATCGCTCAAACCCTTGAAACGATGCTTTGGCGTATCCGCGACTAGCACGGATAATTCCTGACCACCTATTGCAACCGTGGCTTTTGTCCACATAGCTCCGTAAATTCTGTGGCCAATAGAAATAACTACTAATGATAGTAATACTACGGAATGCCAGGTTTTAAAAGGTTTTTTTTCTTTCATACACCTTATGTTTAAATTTTTTTCCTCCCTAACAAATGACTCACCACAGCCATAATAATTAATAAAATAAATAAAGCATAAAACTTCTGCAGGCTTTGCAAAAATAACGTGGCTAGACCAAACACAACTGCCAATGCGTACATAAATAACACGGCTTTCTGTTGACTAAATCCCGAATCAACCAATCGAAAATGCAAATGCTCTCGATCTCCTACGGATAACGGCTGATGTTTGCGCAGACGCACATACATCACTCGCGCTAAATCAAAAATAGGTATTGCCATCACAAGCAGTGCAGTGGCCAATTTACCCCCTCCGATAATCGCCAGGACCCCAATCATAAAACCAAGAAACATGCTACCGCTTTCACCTAAAAATATTTTCGCAGGGTGAAAATTAAACACTAAGAACCCAACGCAGGCTCCTAAAAATACGGAGGCAATCAAAGCGACATTCGGCTGATAAAATTTAGTAATTGAGGTTAACAACAAAATAATAAAAGCACCGATTGCCACAATACCTGTGGCTAAACCGTCTAAACCGTCTAAAATTTTAATTGTATATGTCGTACCCATAAGCCAACAAAAAATAATGACACTGGCAAAAATCTGTCCAATCTCAATATACCCGCCCAGCGGATTTGTCAATTTGTTAAGCCAAAGAGCTGGGACGGCAACTATAAGAACTGCCGCCGCCGTCATCAGCAATCGAAATCTCGCAGCAAACGGACGAATATCATCGGCAATACCGATCAACAAAATGATGAAAGAGGATAAAAAAACCAAGACAATTGAATCTCGAATAATATCCAAACCGCGGATTGGGTTATAGATAACGAGATACAAAATAATAGCCCAAAACGCCACAAAAATTGCCAATCCACCAAGCAACGGTGTGGTTTTTTCGTGCAGATGTCTGCCGCCATCGGGACGATCAACTACTCCGAATCTCAAAGCTATTTTTTTAACAAACAACGTCAAAATGATCGACAAAAGAAATGCTAAAATAAAATACATACAAACTTAGCCTACCACAATTGTACCTTCCGCGCCAACCGTTACCGTACTGCCTCGTCTCAATTTTCCTTCTAAAAATAGTTCAGCCAGTCTATTCTCCACTTTTTCTTGTAAAGCACGGCGCATCGGTCTGGCACCAAACTCGGGGTCAAATCCAACGTCTGCCAAAAATTCAAGCGCTTCATCGGTAGCCACCAGCATCACACCCTTTTCTTCAATGGTTTTCGCAAGTTTGGCTAGCAGCATACCCGCCACCTGCTTGATAGCATCCCTCGTTAATTCATTGAATAAAATAATACCGTCAAAACGATTCAAAAATTCAGGCCGATAATACTGCTTGAGCTCTCCATGTAAAAGTTGGTTCAGTATTTTCTCATGCGGCACGCCGTTTCTGTTTTGTTCTTGGACATAAGCAGTACCCGCGTTTGAGGTGGCAATAATAATCACGTTGGTAAAGTCATACACATGACCGGTACTATCGCTCAACCGACCGTCATCCATCACCTGCAAAAACAAATTCAAAATATCCGGATCCGCTTTTTCCATTTCATCAAGAAGCACCAACGAAAACGGATTCTGCCGTATAGCTTCGGTAAGCACACCGCTTGCTTTTTCTCCCGGCATGCCAATAAGGCGATAGATACCCGATTTATCTTGGTATTCACTCATATCCAGACGGATCATACGATCTTCTCCGCCGAAATAAACATCGGAGATTGTCTTGGCCAGCTCTGTCTTACCCACGCCGGTCGGTCCCAAAAACAAAAAACTGGCAATCGGACGCTTGCTTGAACGAATCTCCGCTCGAGCGCGGCGCAGCGCATTGGCCACTGCGCCCACCGCTTCTTCCTGGCCAATTACTCGCGTACGCATAACTTCTTCTAGATGAAGGAGTTTTTCCGATTCATTGGCAGAAATGGCTGAAAGTGGAATTTTGGTTTTTTCTGTAATTACCATCGCCACTTCCTCTTTAGTCACCAGAGAATTTGCCCCTTTTGTATTATGAGTTAAGGCGGCAGCTTCGGTAATAATTTCCAATGCATTGCCTGGCAAGACAGTCTCGTGTAAAAACTTCACGGCAAACTCCACGGCTTTTTCTATGGCCGAGTAAGAAAAAAATACATTCTGTTTATACTCCAACGCGCCTACTCTTGATTCCAGCACTTGGATAGCCTGATCTTCATCCATTTCGGGAATATTGACTTTTACAAAAGCGTCCTTAAGCGACGAACCGGAAAAACGACTACTATAGCTTTCTGGAGTAGTGGTGGCAATTGTCAAAACACCTTCGTTGCGCAAAAATTCGGCGATCGTATCGGCCATATCCAGACTCCCGCTCTCACCGACCGACACACCGATAAGCTCGTGCAGATTATTGATAAACAAAACCACGTTTCGCGCGCGGGAAATCTCATGCATGATCGCCTGCAGCCGTTCCACCGCTCCCTCCGGACTAGTACCGGCAAGCAATGCCGAACTGCTCAATCTGATAAGCCGTTTGTCTCTTAGCTTATCGGGCACATCACCGGAAATCATACTCTGGGCAATGCCTTCTACAATGGTTTTTTTACCTACACCATGCTCACCTACCAAAATAACATTATTCTGACCGCCGTCAATCACTTGAAAAATCTGATCTTGTTCGGCCGTACGCGCCACACATGCTTCCAACTGACCAAAATGAGCCATCATGGTTAGATCAGAACTAAACTCATTGAGATACGGAGTTGCCAAGGCGGTCATAGCCTTATCCATACCATACTTGGAATGATGACTAATGGCTTTTTGCATTTTGAGGTACTGATGATGAAACCGCTCACGCATTCTAGCCCACTCAATAACGTTATTGAGCTGTCGTTCGGACACATCGGAGCTAAACAACAGATCCTGCAAGGCAGGGTTTTCTCGCAAAACTACGATAAGCAACTCGGTAACGCTGACATAATCCTGTCGAGCTGCATACGCCTCTTCATAAGCCTGGAAAATTATTTGGTGGATATTTTTTGATACTACAGGCGGTACACCAATATAACTTTTCTGCTTGTCTTGGACGGGAAATGCATTCTCCAGCTCTTTTTGCAGAGAACTGGCCGGAATTCCCAGTCGAATAAAAATATTGGCAATCCGATTAAAGGACAACAACGCATAAAATAGATACTCGGATGTCAGTTCCTTAGCCCTCATCTTATCGGCCAGGCTATAACTGCTCGCAAGCGCTGATAACGCCTCTTCGGTAAAGGCACTCGCGATATTAAATTTCTTTCTATGAGGAATTTTTTTTATTTGCGTCCAAGATTCAACTGTCACATCTTCTTTTTTTTCTTGATGTTGATAGTCATGCTTAAAAGATTCCATTTTCCCTATGGATTCTTTTTTACGAATTATAAAAAAACATAAATATAAAATGGCCAACACACCGAACCAAAAAAGAAATACGGCCCAATTATTGAGACCGGAAAAAAATACATGCCAACCCTTTGGGTTGAGGAGTAACTCATAATTACCTTGTTTGTAGATCAAAAACCCGGCCCAAATCCATGCATTAAGCCAAAAAACGAAAGCCGTAATCATCCGCACACGCATAACAATTCGCCGCGCTTTTTGCATGGCCAAATTATACTTTGTCAAAGAAAAATCCCAGTAGAGCCACAATCCACGCCGAGACAATCCAAAAGCCATGGCCCGGCACTCCGGGCATTTTCTAAACTTAACCAAACCCGTACCTTGGCACGTCTGACACAAAAGCAATGGCAATGGTTCTGTTTTTTTAAATTGCTGCATAGATGAGTCCGTACAAAACGGCCAGAGGCAAGACTAACCAAATTAAAAATAATATAACGCAAAAGAGGAGCCAGATAAGAAGCCCAAAAAGACGCGCTATAATCTGGACTAATCTGACAAAAAAACTGATGATCCGTCCTTGGAAATCAAACTGGCCATACATCGGAACGAATAAATTTAACAACCACAAACTCGGCGCCAGACTCTCGTTGCCACTCTTAAGCAAACCAATACATTTGCGCAATGCGTATAACGCTCCTTTGGAATACCACCACAGGGGAAAATAAAAAATATCAACAATGGATTCCAGAAGCAAATGCTGAAAAATGAGAATACCCATAACGGACTTATTATAACATAAAAAAATAAAAAATTCGATTCACTGAGTTATCTGACTCTGCAATGATTGACGGAAAAAATTCTCTATGTTACATACATCTCTAGGCCTAAAGGAGGGCCGCTACTATGACTCATGATTGGAGACAGCGTACATCGGAGGACGAGAAGCGCCGACTGATCGGCAAGGAGTGGGGCACTGTGCTCAAGCAC
>CAZETA010000006.1:48542-49820 GCA_964514995.1 uncultured Gammaproteobacteria bacterium | reverse complement strand
TCTTAAACTTATAATTCATATTGTGAACAATATCGAGAAGCGGCTGCCAGAATTGTCTACCGTACAGCAGGATCGGTATCATTTCCATTTTATTGGTTTCTTGTAAAGTCAAAATTTCAAATAGTTGATGCAAGGTCCCAAAACCGCCGGGGAAAAATACAAACGCTTCCGAAGGCGTGGTAATAATAAGTTTGCGGATAAAAGGGAAGAAAAATCCAATTGATTTCGTGACATAATTATTGACCCGCTCCCCTTTTTCCAGACGCGTGTTAATACCAACACTTACACCTCCTTTTTCAAACGCACCTTTATTGACCGCCTCCATGATTCCTGGCCCACCGCCGGTAATGGTCACAAATTGGTTTTCGGCAAGTATTTTCCCCATTTCATACGCAGCGTTATAGTATGGCGTCCCTGGCAGCAAACTCTTGGTGCCCAAGACTGTCACATCATCGTGGGACACCTGAGTCAAAAATTCAAAACCTTCAACCAGCTCGGCCATGATACGAAACATTCGCCATTCAGCCCCACCCTGACAAAACAGATTGCTCGGATCAACACTACACACATCATTATCCTGGACATCTTTCAAGAATTCCAGCGCTTCTTCCGCTGTCTCGACCACATGCCAAAGATTGATTTCCGCTTCATCTACGGAATGAACCTCGCGAGCCGACTTCGCTCGTAAAAAAGAAATAACGGGATCCCAAAACTCTTTACCGACGAGCACTACGGGCACTTTCTGCATATGCCCCATCTCCATATAATCAACAACTTCAAAAAATTCGTCCAAAGTGCCAAAACCGCCCGGAAAAAAAACGAAGGCATTCGCCGGACTGGTAAGCATCACTTTTCGACTAAAAAAATAATAAAAAGCGGCAGACTTTTTTACATACGGGTTAACACGCTGCTCAAACGGCAATTGAATATTGAGGCCTACAGAACTGCCACCAGCCTGAAATGCGCCTTTGTTGGCCGCTTCCATGATACCGGGGCCGCCGCCGGTAATAATCGTATAGCCTTTTTTGCCAAGCAGATACGCAAGCTCTTCGGCTATTTTGTAATACTTATTGTTTACGGGAGTACGGGCTGAACCAAAAAAAGTAATTTCTTGTTTTAATTCGGTCAATAATTGAAACCCTTCGACAAACTCAGTAACGATCCGAAAAATCCGCCAGCTATCGCGATAGTTCACTGCCGCACCACTCAGCTTTGAAGTATCTTGTTTTTTTTCACGGTCCTCCAGCGGAGAGATGCTAAGGTCTTTCTTGGTTGACG
>CAZETA010000006.1:31232-48532 GCA_964514995.1 uncultured Gammaproteobacteria bacterium | reverse complement strand
ACAATCATTTTAAAATTTCTATTTTTTCACCGACCCTAAAAACCAAGTCTTCTTTTTCTCGGGAACCGATAATCTGCACACCGACCGGCAAGCCGGCACTGTTATTACCAGACGGCACAGACAACGCCGGCACACCAGCAATAGCGGCAGGCGAAACCATCACATCAGCCAAATAAAGAGACAACGGATCGCTTGATTTTTCTCCCACACCAAACGCGGCAAACGGCGACGTTGGCGTAATGAGCACATCAACTTTTTTAAATGCCTCTTCAAAATCTTTTATGATCAAGGTGCGGACGGTCTGAGCTTTTTTATAATACGCATCATAATACCCGGCTGACAGCGCATAGGTGCCGATAAGAACTCTTCGCTTCACTTCTTCGGGAAATCCCTTCTCTCGAGAAGTGGCATACATATCATACAGGTCTTTGCCCGCTTCTCTCATCCCATATCTGATACCATCAAGTCGACCGAGATTTGAACTATCTTCACTGGGTACCAAAATATAATATACAGCAATAGCGTATTTTGTATGCGGCAAACTCACTTCCTCAATGACGCAACCCATTTTTTTTAATACGTCGATTTGATGCTCGGTTATTTTCCTGACTTCAGCGTCCAAACCTTCCAATTCAAAATATTCCTTAGGAACTCCGACACGCAAACCGGAGATATTTTCCAAATTTGCAAGGTACTCAGGCGGCGATTCAACCAGCGTGGTGGCGTCAAGCGGATCAATACCGGCAATCTGCGACATGATAAGCGCCGCATCGTAACTAGTTTTGGCAATCGGCCCAACCGTATCAAGCGATGAGGCCATCGGCATAGCACCGTAGCGAGAATTGCGCCCATAGGTTGGACGAAAACCCACTAATCCGCAGAAGCTCGCTGGCTGACGGATAGAACCCCCCGTGTCTTCGGCGATAGAAAATAAACACATATGATCGGCGACGGCCGCGGCCGAGCCGCCAGAAGATCCTCCGGCTACTTTGGAAACATCGTGTGGATTGCGCACTGGGCCATACATACTATTTTCATTACTGGCGCCATGGCCAAACGCGTCGCAATTATTTTTACCAACCAACACGCCGCCCTGCTTTCTAATTTTACCAACGACAGTTGCATCAAAAGGCGGCGTATAGTTATCTAGAATTTTTGCCGATCCGGTCGAGCGCACACTGGCGGTGCAAATGGCGTCTTTGACAGAAAACGGAATACCGGTAAGCGGCATAGCTTCTCCTGAAGCAATCAGACCATCAGCAATCCTCGCTTCTTCCAACGCGGACTGATCACAAACAGTGATAAAAGCATTGACATCCTTATTTCTTTCTTTGATCCGATCTAAACAAGCCTGCGTCAGTTCTACGGCAGTAAACTTTTTACTTCTCAATCCTTCCTGCGCTTCTTTGATTGTTAATTTGTTTAAATTCATAGAACTTATTCTTGATCAACAAATACCGCCGGCACAACTAATTCACCGTCTTCCACCTGAGGCATCTGAGCCATCAATTCTTTTTGCAGATCAGACTGGCGAACTACATCCTCTCGCACTACATTCTCCAAACCAGTAACCTGAAAAGTGGGCTCAACACCCTTCGTATCAACTTCATTCAAAATACTCATGTAATCCAAAACTGCCGAAATAGTCACGGCATAACGCTGTTCTTCTTCCGGAGACAGTTTAATTCTCGCCAATTGAGCAATTTTTTTTACCTCTTCTATAGAGAGAGACATAGCTTACTGCTGCACTACAATCTTAGCTGCGCCGCCGCCATCACAGGTAATATAATACGTACCTGCTTTAGATGGAGCGGTGGCAACAGCAAATCCATACGCACCAACCTTAAACGATTGTCCGCCCTGGATGGCAATCTTACGCGTTTTGTTATCACGATTATCAAGCATGAACTTCTTGCCTTTTTTCATGGTCAAACTGCCGGGCAAACCATGGCATTCCACGAATTGGAAGTAGTAGCCGGTATTTTTATAAATACGAATGGCATCTAAATATTTCTGAGTGGCCGAAAGTGGCGTCGGAGAAGTTTTTACTGGGGTAGGATTTTTGGCGGCCGGAGCAGTGGTGGAAGTAGAAGTGGGTGTAGAGGTAGCAGAATCCAAAAACATATCAGGATTTGTTTCTTCAATATCCAGCTGATTATCCGCGTTATCTCCCCCACCTCTCACAATTAGCCCTAACACAAGCAGCACCAAGACTCCGGCGAGGGCAATATAGATATTTTTCTTATTCATGAAGGTGGGGTTTGGATTTTGATTGACTGTGTTTGGCTTATTTTCTTCCATACATTATGTGTTATTAAATGATTGTTATATTTTAGATACCACCTCTTTTTTCGCTTCTCAACTGATTCGCCTGTGCACCTCTCATCACTCTTCCACTCACACGAGGCTGCTGAAGTTCGTCATATTTAACCCCCTTTTTAAATTGATCTAAAACAGCTTCTAGATACTTAGGGACTAACGGATCGTCGGGTATCAAGTGTAAAGCATCGCAAATAGCTTGAATTACTTTTGTTTCTCTTGTTTTTTTCTCATCATCTGAAACGTTTTCATCTGTAAAATCATAATCAAATTCATCAAAATGAGCCCGGATATATCTAAGTACACTATCCAAATCTTCGCCATTGACCTTTGGTATCTCTTGGTCTTTTGGCACTTCTCCCTCATATACAGGTAAGGTTTCAACACTATTACCAATCATATCTATGAACAAAATACCTAAATTTACTACAAATTTAGTATATCACAGCCAAATCAAGCCCGCAACTTGATTGCTAAACAAACCCAGGGAAGAAATCCGTCTTAATATGACGCCTTGGTACGCCCATTTTGCGAAGAGTTTCGCTAAATATGACTACCATCGTGTGGGAGCCGGAAATATAGAAAATTCTTTCTTTAATATCAGGAACAGACCGACGGATCATCTCCTCATTTACAAACCCAGTTTCGCCAGTCCAACCATCCGGAATCTGCTGTCCGGTCAGCGTGCACACCATCTTAACTCCGAGCTTCTTTTGCGCTTCGTCAAAAATATTTTTGTAGGCAACATCATCAACGCAATAGTTAGAGTAAAAAAAGATAATGTCACGTTTTTCGTTGGTGTCTAATAAATACTTGACCATACTGCGAAACGGCGTCACCCCGATACCGCCAGCCATAAAAACCAACTTCTTGTTCTTATCCCTTGGCAAAGTAAAATCACCCGCTAGTTGAGAAGCTACAATAGTGTCTCCGGGTTCCAAAGACACCATCGATTTTTTAAAAGTGCTGGAGTTGGGATAAAACTTCACCCCAGCCATCAACCCTTCCTCGGTCGGCGAAGACGCGATAGTGAAATATCTTCGCATACCGCGCGTGTCCTGGTGTTCGTGACCCAAGGTCCACTCAAGATATTGACCGGGTCGAAAATCTAATCTTTTGTCAGTGGTAAACCAAAAATCGTAGACATTGTCGGCAGACAACACTTTTTGTTTGAGTGTGAGGAGTAATTTTAACTTGGGACTGACTATATATGAAAATACATTCCCTAAAATCAGCGCTGTCTCAGGAATAAAATAAAAAGAACCGATATGCACAAACGGATTAAAGAACAAGCCTATTAGACCTCCATAGATAATGCGCAGCTTTCTGGTAGGTGGTGTGGTGGCAGGCTCGGTAAGCATTGCAAAAGCGAAAAATAACATGGGCGAGTATAGTATATTTTTTTGCAGCGCAGCTAACACTTCACCATCTTTAAAAAATGCAAATATAGCAACGACCGCTAAACAGCTCACAAAAAAACTCGCCACCAAATCAAACCGTCTAATCTTTCTGACCACAAGCAAACCGCCAATAGCAACAAACGGTATAAGATATATACTGTTTACCCACCAATTGGCCGAAATGTTGAGAGTTAGCGAGGTAATGACAAGCGCCACGGCCGCAGGATTGAATAAATGCTTTCTATTGACGGCCAAAATATACTTTGAAGCCATAGCCAAAATCGAAGCCCAGACAAGAAGCGGCAACATCTGTGCCGAGCGCATAGGCGGAATAATCAGGATCAAAATACCAGCGGTAGCATAGACCGATTCCATGTTGCTCGGCGCGCCAAAAATATAAGCAAAGATTTTGTTGGTGACGATACAGACCGCCAAGATAACGGCCGCGGAAATGATCAGCTCCAACGGCGAATATGGTAATACGCCAAAAAAACTCACCCCTACGGCTACCAACCACAAACCGGCGACGTAATAAATAATCAGCCGATACATGGTAATTTTATTCAATAAATTCTCTACAAACTTGAACATAGTAATTTTTTTAAGTAACAAGATACGAATGAAAACCGCTCGTCATAGTCGCCACACCATCTCGATCGATCATGTAGCCTTCTACATTTTTAGTTTTTTCTATAAATTCAATCCCCTTCTTTCCCATTGCAAACGCAGCCGTAGCAAATCTGTCCGCCTCATATACATTTGCGCCAACTACCGTAAGACTGACTATATCCAGAATGGGCTGCTCTTTTTGGTGCGGGTTGTAAATATGCTGGCCACGGACATACGTGCCAGAAGTGGCCATGCCGGCGTTGGACAACGCTACTACCTTAACTATCTCTTGCGGATTAAAGGGGTTCTGTATCCCTACCCGCCAATGCTGATTTTGTTCGTTATGCCCGTATACCTGAACGTCTCCACCAGCTTCCACATAAAAATTTTTATACCCTTTCTCTTTTAATATTCCGGCGGTCTGATACGCGGCCCAGCCTTTTACCAAACCTGACGGGTCAAACAGGCTAGGTGTATATTCGATATCAAAGTAGCCATTTGTTATTTTCTTGGTTTCTTCCGATAACTTAAAAATCTCCCGCATCGCCGCGCTAGCATCCGCAATCGTTAATTTGCCGGTATTAATCGCGCTTATTTCACTATTTTCTTTGTACACACTGAACCGATTATCTATCTCCGTAAGATAAAAAAACAATTCCTCAAACACCGCTTCCGGGACATCCGAGTCTACAATCTCTATCGTAATTGGCATGTTCATTATAATTTTTGTTTGTTTCATGCAATGCTTTATAACTTTGCTTGCGCTAACGCCGAAGCTAACGATACTCTAAAGGCCTTGCTGGTTTGCGTAGCTCCGGAGACAATGTCTACTTCAGCCGTCTGCGCGGCGACAGCCTCGCTGCGCAAGATAGGCACGGCTCCACCGCTAACCTGCACAGAAGTTGCCTGATCCTGAGGATAATCCAAGAAAATCACATCCGCAATTCTACCGCCGGAAATTACAGCTACGACTTGTACCCGCCCATAAAAAGCATCCGCGCTAATGCCCGTATATTCGCCATCGCGGTAGGCTACGGTGGGATTTTGAGACGCAGGCGATACAGAATCAGAGTTTGATATTTGCGGAACAATAAGAAGAGACGAGCCAAAACCAAGACGCTGATAAACAACATACGCAGCGAAGGCGCAGATTGTAAAAACTGAAAGAATGATTTTTTTTGCTTTCATAGTTTGCCCGATAAAAAATAAATTTTTCTTATTCTAACACCTGAATCTATATTTTTCAATCCGGCTTTCGTGTATCGGTCATAATTTCTGGGGATAATCGTTTTGACAGAGGCTGACTC
The DNA here is from genome assembly GCA_964514995.1 of uncultured Gammaproteobacteria bacterium. GTDB lineage: Bacteria > Patescibacteriota > Patescibacteriia > Magasanikbacterales > GWA2-37-8 > XYD2-FULL-39-9. The sequence continues at coordinate 42,897 of CAZETA010000006.1, read as the reverse complement.
ATCTACTACAATACGTAGTATATTTTAACTGACATCTGTGCAAAGAGCAAGATTATTAAAAAAATTTTCTATTATCATTTTGCTACTGATTTCAGTCTTACTTACTGCTCCAACAGCCCAGGGCCACGAACTGAAGACCGACGAAAAAATCAACGTCCTTCTACATATAAACCCTGATGACGATCCAATTGTCGGTCAAACATCCGAACTGCTCTTTTTAATTAACGACAAGGATAAAAAATTTACTCGCGAAAATTGTGATTGCCGAGCTTCGGTAAAACAAAACAACGAAACATTGTTTTCATCTCCCCTGTTTCAAGGCAAAACATCCTACAGGGGCATCTTTGCCCCAGCCATCCCATATACCTTCCCACAAAAAGGAGTGTACACAGTTACCTTAACGGGAGAACCAAAAACAACCGGAACTTTTCAAGCATTTTCTCTTTCGTATAACGTACGAGTAGAACGAGATGCTACTATAGTAGAAAAAAATTCACAGATACGAATCACAGAAGGGATCGGAGTGATACTGATGCTTATAACCCTAATCTATATAATGAAAAAATTTTTCATACAGCCAAACACACCCAACCAATAAATAACTACTTAATTTAAGCAACATTACACCTATACTATATGCAAAGAAGAAAAATTTTGACAGCGGTAATCGCAGGAAGTTTGCTGTTGGCAAACCACGCAGCGGCGCATACGACAGTCAAACCGGCCACAGTTGGCATTGCCAAATTTCAAACCTTCATCGTATCTGCACCTTCAGAAAAACCAATCGCCACCGTTGGAATTCGTCTTGTATTACCAAAGGGATTAAATCATGTCAGTCCGAATGTAAAACCGGGATGGAAGGTAGAAGTGAAAAAGGCAATAGAAAATGGAGAAGAAAAAGCAATAGAAATCAACTGGACCGGCGGTAGTATTCCCGCCGAAATGAGAGACGAGTTTAATTTTAGCGCCCAGGCGCCAAGCCAACCCGGCACTCTCGCTTGGAAAGCATACCAAACCTATGCTGACGGCTCCGTAGTCGCTTGGGATCAGGATCCAAACATGAAAACAGATCATGACAGTGATTTCTCAAATATGGGTCCCTATTCTAAAACAGACGTGATTGACGATCTATCTACCACTATCGCGACAGTTTCTACCCAAAAGACAGGTGCTTCTACAGACAAAATTGCTATTGTATTAAGTGTCTTAGCCCTACTGGTTTCTCTGACCGCTATTAAAAAATCACCAAAAGTCTAACCCTTCTTTTTTCCATACACCCACGCAGCTATAACGGTCGTAATTGGCACAGCCAAAACCAAAGCCGTACTGCCAACCAAAGTACGTACAATTTCTTCTGCCACAAAGCTACTATTAAAAGTCATCCACAGGGCTTGAGTTTTCTGACTCGCATATAATAACAGGAACGGAAATGAGACTCCCACATATGCCAGAACAAGTGTATTGATAAGGGAGGCAATATGCTCTCGGCCAATTGACATGCCTCGGAAATACAACTCACTAAAAGAGAGGCTTTGATCAGCTTTTGATATTTCCTCTATAGCCGCTGACTGAGCCGTAGTGATATCGTCCAGCACACCTAATACACCAATAATAATACCCCCCAATAACACGCCACGGAGATTAAGATTTACTGCGCCAAACTGTAAATAAAACGCCTCTTCCGTGCCATTACCCGCTAATTTTGTCACGTACACAAAGACCAGATCTATAACCACCGCCAAACCCAAAACGATAAAACCGCTTATAACAGCGATGCTGGTGCGCCTACTAAAACCATGTGATATATATAGCGATACTAACAAAATAGGAATAGCCCCGGCAATACAAATTAAAAGCGGATTACCGCCCTGAAGAATCTGTGGAATAATATAATAAAAAATTGCCAATACGGTAAAAAACAGACCAATAATCGCCGACACCCCTCTTTTGCGTCCAAAATAAATGGCCGTTGCAAAAAAAATAGCGATTACCAAAGCCAAGCCATTAATCCGATACTTATCGATCACATAGTACACTGATCGACTACCGGGAAGATCCGGAGTTTTTGCAATTACCAGATATTCACCAGTCCGAACTTTCTGACCCTCGGTAATGGCAAAACTACCGCCGTGATCAATTAGTATTTTCTTTCCTTTTTCATCGCCATTTATAATCTCTAGCTCAATTATTTGGTACATTTGCCATAACCCGGGCTCAACTTCCTTTTCTCCTTCTTCGGTGATAGCCGTAACTTTAGCTCGATAGTAAGAATCCGATAAATCAACTGAGCTTGGCGTCACAATACCATCACCGCTGTCTTCTACAATTGTTTGAGCTATTGCCGATTTAGAAGTGCCTAAAAAAACTATATATCCGACTATAGCTACAAAAACAAAAAAATGTTTTTTTATTTTAAACATGAACATATTATAACACCTTTAAACAGATTTACCTCTTCGCGCACGAATCGCACAATCCAAAAAATTCAAAAGAATGGTCTGTTATCTTAGCAAAACCTGATTCTTTCAGAACTTTTATTGGCACTTCATCAAGACCGCACTTTGACAGATCTTTAATTTTTCCACAATGAATACAGACTACATGGTGATGGTGGCCGTGATTGGAGAGTTCATAATAAGCCTGCCTGTCTTTTGATAACACTTGCTTAATAACTCCCAGCTTCTCTAAGGTGTCGATATTTCTGTACACGGTAACTTTATCTACTTTTGACCTACCATGCATGGCAATAATATCCTTGACGCTTAATGGTTTTTTACTATGTGTAAAAATATCCAAAAGCTCCAGCCGGCCTGGAGTGACTTTGAGATGACTATTTTGCAAAATTGCTTTATCTGATTTTGAGTGCACTTGACAGTTCATATGTTATTTAGTATAACATAGATGCAACTAATTTGCAAGTATTTAATCCCCTTAACTAACGTACTATGTCACATATAACCCGAATCGCGCTTATTCCCACTGCCGTCATTGTGCTGGTGGTAGTTTTTTTTATCGCTCTCCCTCCTGCCAAACCACCCCTTCCCACTCCTACTGAAAATAAACTTAACGTAATAGCCAGCTTTTATCCCCTCGCCTATCTTGCCCAAGAAATCGGCGGCCCAAACGTGGAGGTAACTAATATAACTCCAGCGGGCGTAGAACCGCACGATTTTGAACCAACCCCTAGAGACCTCAACAATGTTTATGCGGCTCATTTATTTCTTTTTAATGGCGGCGGTATAGATACCTGGGCGGAAAAAATTCAACCTGATCTACAGAGGCAAAGCACAGAAGCGATTAACATGTTTTCTGAGATAAAATCTGTCATAGATAATTTTAATGAATTCGACCCTCATATTTGGCTTGACCCAACTATTCTTTCAAAACAGGCGGATATCGTCGCTGAGGCACTCAGTCGAATTGATCCGGCGCATGCCGAGGAGTATACTACCAGTAGAGATCGACTAAAAAACGAGCTCGCCACACTTGATACCGAATACCAAACCGGACTAGCAAACTGTGAACTAAGAGAAATAGTAGCTTCTCATGACGCTTTTGGATACTTAGCACAACGGTATAATTTTAACGTACTGCACATCTTGGGCCTGTCTCCAGAAGAGGAGCCGTCACCAAAAAAGATCGCCGAAATTTCAGAGCTAGCAAAAAATAAAGGTATCAAGCATATATTCTTCGAAGCTCTGGTTAGCCCAAAACTTTCTCAGACTATCGCGAGTGAAATCGGGGCCCAAACTCTCATACTGAATCCGCTTGAAGGCCTGGGAACAGATGATATAAAGACTAACCAAAATTATATTAGTATCATGCGCCAAAACTTGGCCAATCTTAAACTCGCCATGGTATGTCAGAACAACCAATCATTGAAGTAAAGAAACTTAGCTTTTCCTACAATACCGACCAACCGGTGCTGGAAAACATTTCTTTTAGCGTGCCAGCTGGAGACTACGTGGGAATCCTGGGACCAAACGGCGGCGGCAAAACAACTTTGCTTAAAATTCTAGTCGGCCTGCTCAAACCTCAAAATGGACAGGTATATATTTTTGGCCAGGATATAAATAAATTAAAAAACCGCACCGATATCGGATATGTGCCCCAACGAATCGCTCAGGATAACGCTACGTTTCCGGCCACGGTCTATGAAATCGTAGAAAGCGGAATTACCGCTAAAAAAGGCTTGCTGGGGGGTGTGACGCCTGATGACAAAAAAGCAATCACAAACGCTCTTAGGATGAGCAACATCTTGGATTTAAAAGATAGACTCATGAGCCAGCTTTCCGGCGGCCAGAGGCAGCGAGTATACCTGGCCCGTGCCCTGGCTAGCCAGCCAAAAATCCTAATTCTGGACGAACCGTTTGTCGGCGTCGACCCAACTTCACAAAAAGACTTTTATAATTTCTTGAAAGATCTTAATACGACACAAGGGCTAACAATTCTTTTTGTCTCTCATGATATCGACACAATTACCGGCGAAGTAAGGTCGGTTCTATGCCTAAATCGCGGCTTGTTCTGCTATGGTGATAAAGAATTAATCGCGGAAGAAGAAATGATCGCAAAAGTCTACGGCAAGAGTGTTACCCATATCCATCACCCACACTAATATGTTGGAAATTTTTCAATATGATTTCATGGTTCGCGCTTTTATAGCCGGACTCATCATCGCCATCCTAGCGCCAACTATTGGCACTTTTTTAGTTATAAAAAGATACTCGCTTCTCGCTGACACCCTCGCCCACGTATCTCTCTTTGGCGTGGCTATGGGACTACTTGTCGGAGTTAATCCGATTATTACTTCCATTGGCGCCTCCACTATCGCGGCTCTGGGCATAGACCGACTTCGTCGCGTACGCAAGATATTTGGTGAGTCAGTCTTAGCGCTATTTTTATCCGGCGGGCTGGCCGCATCCCTCATCGTCTTCGGACTAGCCAAAGGACTTAACGCCGGTATTTTTAGCTATCTGTTTGGCAGCATTGCCACAGTTTCCTCTCCAGACCTCTACCTTATCGGCATATTCGGCTTCTGTATTCTTATTTTCATCATCCTGTTGTTTAAACGACTCTTTATCATGGCCTATGACGAGGAACTGTCCCAGGCAAACGGTCTGCCGGTCGGATTTTTAAATTTGATTCTAATGATTTTTGCGGCTATCACCATATCTCTCAGCATGCGTATTGTGGGCGCGCTGCTGGTAGGGGCGCTGATGGTCGTACCAGTACTTACCGCCACGCAATTTGGTCAAAGTTTTGTAAAAACATTTGCCTACAGCATTATCTTTTCTCTACTATCTGTAATCTGTGGGCTTTTTGCCTCATTTTACCTCGGTCTTCCGAGCGGTGCCGCTATCGTGGCTATCGCTTTAATATTTTTTGTTTTGAGTTTATTGGTGAATAAGAGATCTTAGAAACTTTGTATAAAATAAAAACCGCCCAATGAAGGACGGTTTTTATTTTTATATATTTTGATTAGGCGCGAACAACGTTTGCAGCGCGAGGTCCTTTGTCAGAATCCTCAACATCAAAAGATACTTTATCGCCTTTTTGTAGTTCTGAAAATTGAACGCCACCACCTAGAGCTGAGGCGTGAAAGAAAATATCTTTCGAGCCGTCATCTGGAGTGATAAAGCCAAAATTCTTTTCTACAATAAGGGTTTTGATTGTACCTGTCATAGTGTTTTGGTTGTGTGAATAATTTGATCGCCGGTTGAAGTCGACTAAGTTTCTTCCTGCTGATTGTTTTATTTTATCTTGTCTAGTGGCATTTCTCCCAAAGCATCTCTAGCATCTCCTGGTTTTTTATCTAGTTTTTTTTGCCCGGCTAAGAACACGCCAAATTCACTTCTTGCTGGAATTCTGTTAACGTTCTCCTCTCGCATTGCTCTACGTAACTCATCATCAACTTCACTAATGATTTCAGCCGGAGAATCCTGACCTATTGCTTCTTCTTGACTATAGCTGACTTCTTTTCCACTAGTCGAGGCTCGGGTAGGCCTTACTATCTCAGTTGGTTCTGTCATATTTATTAGCTTCTTACAATAAAACAATACTATCTTTATACACAAAAGTCAAATCAACCCAGCTAAATCTTCTTTGGAAAAATGATCGATAAAATCATAGATGTAGCCAAGGCAAGCATAATGACACCAAAGGAAACGAGCGAGGACAGGTGAAGATCAAATATTCCAGCTAACATCTTGGCTCCTATGAATAACAATATAAAGGCCAGGCCTTTTTGTAGATGATGGAATCGGTGCAATACATTCTCAATCAGGAAAAACAGGGCGCGAAGACCCATAATGGCAAAAATATTTGAGGTAAACACGATGAAGGGGTGTTGGGAAATGGCAAAAACGGCCGGAATAGAGTCTACCGCAAAGACAATATCCGTTCCCTCCACAAGCATCATAATCAGAAATAAAGAAGTGAGATATGTCTTCCCGTTTTCTCTAAAGAAAAATTTGCCATTGTGATGATTTGGCGTAAAACGGAGGTATTTATGAGCTAATTTGACGATTTTATTATTATTAAAATCAACATGCTCTTCTTTCTTGTCTCTCAAGAGCTTAATACCAGTATAGAGCAAGAAAGCGCCAAAAATATATAACACCCAATGAAATTCGTTAATAATCACTGATCCAACGCCGATAAAAATCGCTCGAAATACTATTGCCCCCATTATTCCCCAAAACAACACTCGGTGATGATACTTCTCCTCCAACTTGAAGAAGCTAAAAATAAGCATGATGACAAAGAGATTGTCCACCGAGAGCATTTTTTCGGTCACATAGGCGCTCAGAAATTCCGCCGCCATATCTTTACCCAAAAAAGTAAAAATCAAAAACCCAAAGGCCAAAGAAATGCCGACCCAAAACAGAGATTGATTTACCGCCGACTTCAGTTCCACTTTGTGTATCTGGCGATTGAAATACCCTAAATCAAGCACCAAGAAAACGACAATTATAAGGCCAAACAGAATCCACAGATAGTCTTGAGCTGACATAGATTAGCGGAAAATACAAAAATCTAAATTATAAATCCTAAACAAAGGAAAAGTAACAATATGAATTGTAGCAAATTTTCTGAGAAAAACAAGGGCTTGGGGTTGACAAAATATCATTTTTAAGGTACTCTTTTTGCCAACCGGAGGTCCTTGATGCTATCGCCCACGCTAAAAGAAGGCTGGGCGGCTATGCTCTTGGCAAGTATTAGCTACGCGCTACTACTTGCCTTTGCAGGTCTTGTACTGGGGGTAGTCACACACTTCCTCCTCTCCGAGATCACTGGACTAAAAGGCCCCCAAGGCCTTCTGGTTCATAGCTTCGGCCATGCGTCCCTTTTTCTGTTGTCAGACCAGTACGACGAGTACTGTGTCCGGAAACGGAAGTAAGGGCAAGCCGGGTTAAGCAAAGCAGGCCGCCTTCGTCATAAGCTGTTCAAAGTTGGACAATTTATGATGGGTGGCTTGTTTTTTTATCTATTAACTGCAAATTCCACTGCCACAAAAGCCAGCCAAAAAAGGAATAAGATCACACCTTCTTTTCGAGATAAAACCCTTCCCGAATGCATACATGTAAATAACAGCACCGAAGCTGCGATCATAAACGCGCCGGTAATATAAATCATTTTCAACGGGAAAGAAAACGGATTGATAAGCGCTAAAATACCGATAACTACCGTGGCGTCTGCCAACACCGTACCCAAAATATCCCCCACCGCCAGATCATCGTCTCGCTTCTTTACCGCTTTCAAAGCAAATAATAGTTCCGGCATAGTCGTACCCAGTCCGACGAGCAGCATACCAACTAAAACAGGGTTTATGTTTAATAAGTTGGCAAAATTTGCGGCAGAAGTAACGGTAAAATGCGAACCGATGATCAGCGCCGCCATGCCAACCAAAAATAATACTACATTTTTCGCCACACCCCCACTCTCCCCATTGAGCTTAACCGCTGTTGAGCCGTCTCTAAAAGCGGAGAAATAAAAAACAGCCCCAAATACGATAAGGGCCATTCCTTCGGTGCGGGAGAAAAATCCATCCAAACCAAAGATAATCGGCAACAACAATAGAATTGGGTAGACTTTATTTTTTTTCAAAATTTTACTTTGAATCTTTACCCCTCTGCCCGCCAGCAGGAGAATAATGCTAAATACTAGTGTCATGTCGGCCACATTTGAACCAAATAGCGTCCCGAGACCAAATGATGACATTCCGGCTAACGATGAATTTACGGCAACAGAAGTTTCCGGCAGTATAGATATTACCGCCACCACGATAAAGCCGATTGCGTATTTTGACAAACCAAATCCATCAGCCAGTTTGGCAGAATATTTGGTGGCAAATGTGGCGCCTTTGATAACTAACGCCAGTGAGCAGCCAAAAATAAATAAACTTTCCCACATAGATTAATACACTTCATCTTCCCATCGCTGATCGGTAGGATCAAAAATCGATTTTGACATTTTTTCTCCCTTCAAAAATCCGGCAATTTTTTTTGAGCCGTATATTGATGGAAGAATACCAATACCATTACAGCCTAAATTGTAAAGCAAGATAGGATTAATTGGTTCCGGCCCGACCCGACGCACGCCGTTTGGCGTATAGCCCATGAGTCCGTGCCAGCAAAAACGATATTCGCTTTCTTCCAAAAATTTATTATAATTATCACGCAAAAAATCATCGACTGAATTGCGCACATCTTCAGAACAGGAATCAGCCCGTTCATAGTCAGCGCCATTGGGCAAAACTTTTTCCGGCCCTCCGGTGCACACTAAATTATATGATTTTTTTCCTTCATGTTCATGCGGCCTGCGAGTCAGATAGAAATAGCTTTCTCCGGTCGGATCATTCAATTTTCTACTTTTGGGGAAATAACTAATAGCGGTCGGCGAGTGATCAAGCGGCTCAACATATCCGGACATAAAACCAATGCGGCCGGCAACTGAGCCATGAAACTTAGTATTAATTTCTATCCCAGCTTCATTAACAATATCAAAATGTTCAAATCCGTTGGTGCATAAAACTACCTCTTTTGCCTCAACCGTATATCCCCCTATCTCTAACTTCGCTTTACTCTTTTTGAGCCGTACCGTCTTCACTGGACTACCTTCGTAAAAAGAAAATCTATCTTTATACTTCGCAATTAAATAACCAATCAATTCTTCAGAAAATAAGGCGCTATTTGTACAGCCTTTTTGATATGACAATAGTGCAATATAGTCAGGATTATCACTTTCTAACAGTGCCAGCAGATCTTTTTGGGCTGCTACTGTATACAAGTCGCTATATTCTTTTGGTATATCTTTGATTCCTTCCCATTCTTTGGCAATGACAATATTTTCGGTCTGCATACCCCCGTCCAAACGACAACGATTATTTTTCAGATGAATTATGAGCTGTTCCAAACTGGAAAGTCCCGCATAGCCGGTGAAACGGTATAGCGGAGTTTGCAGACTTGCCTCACTAATTATCTCATCAATTAAATTCCACGCTGATTCAACTGATTTTTGACCATCAATTGCTAACTCCAACCCAAATTCTTCTACCAACTCAAATAATGGCCGCTCAAAATAACTGGTAATTTGTCCGGCGTTATGACCCGTAGCGCCATGGGCGATCTTGTCTGCCTCAACAAGCACTACTTTTTTCTTGGTATCACGCAAAGCAAAAAAAGCCGTTGTTACTCCAGCTATTCCCCCTCCTACAACTACTACGTCTGTTTTCAAATCCTCAGCGAGCGGGACAACCGGCCGGGTACGTTTCAATTCTTTTATCCAAGGGGAATGATTTGGAAGCATAGAAATTTACCTCCACATACCAAGCACCAAACCAAAAACTAATGACGTAACGAACTGACAACCTGACTGAATAAGAAATCTGGCCCATTTTACTTTAGACGCATCATTGTTCCACATGGCCGCCGCGGCCGTAGTTGGCATAATAAATCCAAGCCAAATAAAAAAAGCTACCCAGACACTACGGTCTGACCAACCGCCCCAAACTAAAAGATTTGCCAAAATGTATAATTGTAACAAAGAAAGCACAAACTGCACCGCATACAACGGCATTGCTTCTTTTTGCATTTTCTTGCGGGCTTCTGCGTCCGCAAAAGTAGCGCCGCAAATCTCCATCCATTTCTTACCAAAGAGTGGCCCATACCACACCGCACCAATCACCATAGACAAAACTCCACACACTAACACTGCCACGTAGTTTATTTCCATATATTTTAATTAAAATTAAATTTTTAGATTAAGTAAGCCTAGCTTATCCAGCAGTACTATTGTACTAAAAACGCCAAAAAATAGAAATATGACCCCGATGATAACTGTTCGAACTATTCCCGGTCTGAATGTAGGATGCAAACTGCTATGATTAAGCCAGGCCACCAGGCCCACATGCACAAACATGGCAAAGGCATTGATGACCGCCCCCAGCACAATCAATGTTTTCGGTTCATAGATATTTAATAAAAACAAAATAATACCAAACGCAATTTGAGCCCAAAGAAAAATATAATAAATTTTGGAGAGATCTATTTTCCCCTTAGTATTTTTTCTAAGCTTTCCAATTGCCAAATTTTCAGCCATGATACGACTGGTGGAATCCATGATGCCAAGCTGAGTTTGAAATAACATTATGGAAACAACTAATAAAAATAAGGTGCCGACAATAGGCCAAAGTTGCTTGCCGATTACCTCACCTTCACTAATCACAAAATTTATACCTTCCACATTATTTGGCAGCCCGAAGGTGGTGGTAAAGGACAAAAGCATTAATAACACCATCGCTAGCGCGCCAATACAGAAAAACACAAGTAAGTGTTCCAGATTGATAGTCCGCCACCAAGCTTTAAAATTTTTTACATTTATATTGTTTATTTCAAATTCCTCACCCTCAAGCTTAATTTCCTGAATCGTCTTATCATGCCCACGAAAGAGTCCGACTATTTTTTGCGCATACTTGCCCATACCATAGCCTTTTTCTTTGATATATATGGATTGGGTGAGATTGAGATTACCGCCCGCGCCGGAATAGGCAAAGGCCGCAAAAAAGGTGGCCAAACTAATGCCGGCTGGCAAAAACCAAAAACCGTCTCCCCTGCCGATCAGTCCTGCCGCAGCGGCCGACCAGTCTGTGCCAGAACTTAACATCAAGGCCAAAATAAAAATAAACGGCACGCCCAAGAGAATAATGCTTTTAGTAATTTTTTCCATGCTGTCATAGACGGTTTTTCCACCGCTTAAAAATAACCCGATTAGAATCAACATACTGATCGCCAACCATTTAAAATTTGCTACACCCAAAACAGCGGCTAACACCTGAGCCGAGGCGGCGATAATTCCCGGCAATCCAAAGCCAATAAAGGTAGAGATAATAAACCAATAGACAGCAGCCGGAAATAATTTAGCAATACCCACAAAGATGCTTTCACCTTTGACGAGCGCATAGCGCTCAATTTCCATGTTAATAAAAAATTGAAACGTAATACCAAGCAAAGCGCCCCAGGCTATGCCCAGACCATAATTGGAGACTAAATACGGCCACAGAATAACCTCGCCCGAACCTAAGCCTAAAGCGAGGATAACAAAACTTGGCCCAATGATTTTTTTGATGCTGAGGGCGGGTGGGAAGGATTTTAGTTTTTGGGGCATA
>CAZETA010000006.1:0-31132 GCA_964514995.1 uncultured Gammaproteobacteria bacterium | reverse complement strand
GGCTTTTTTAATTTCTATCTCTGCTTCTTCCTCCACAGACATCTGCGGTATCACGGCCGGATTCTCGGGCAACATGCGCAAAATTCTGTCCAATTTAGAATTTATAGTTTCAATCTGCTGTTTTAGCTGACCCAAATCTGCTCCAGCCGGTTTCTTATCAAAGCTTGGCCGACTATCAAAACGCGGCTTGGAAAAATTATTGCCGAAAGATCTCTCCGGCCTATCCCCTCTCTTGTCTTTGAAGCAATTACTACAGAACACTTCTCGGTCTCCGGTTGGTCTAAATGGCACTTGGCAAGGGCTGCCACACTCACTACAGATCGCATCGTGCATCTGAGGTTTCTCAAAACCACCACCGAATTTACCACCGCCGAATTTCTTACCACCAAAATCTCGCTTACCAAATTTATTTCCGCCTCCACCAAATCGGTTGTCTCGATTGAAATTACCCATACCATTATAGATTATGATTAGGCGGTCAGTATATCCTGTTCTACCACAAAACACAAGCCAGCGAGGTATATTTTGCCTAAATAGTAAAAAATGATATGATCTTATCATTATGCAAGTACCTTATCGAAAACCCGGAAAATACGCCATGATGAAGCAGGATCCGATGCTGACTGCGGAAAAAGCCCAAGAACTGAAAAATAAATTGGACACATTAAAAAGCTATTCGCGACCAAAAGCCGCGGAAGAAGTGCGGCGCCTGGCAGAGTTTGGCGATTTCTCCGAAAATGTTGAGTACCAAATTGCGAAAGGAAAATTGCGAGGCATAAACAACGCAATATTAACTATTGAAAATCAACTCAAGAACGCGGTAGTGATCGAACCAAACAACCAACATGAAACTGTCGCCGTTGGCCATACGGTAACTATAAAAAACGGAGAGAAAGAGAAGAAATATCTGATTCTTGGCTCCACGGAAACCAATCCCGCGCAAGGAGTAATTTCTCATGTCTCCCCGCTCGGATCGGCTTTGATCGGAAAACGAACCGAAGAGACAGTGCAGATAAAGACCGGCGACAAAGAAATCACTTACAAAATTGTAAAAATAGAATAAATTACTCCTTCAAAAAACCTTCCGCGCGGAGTATTTCTTCTTTCTGCTTGGCGCCACGATTGTATCCGCCTGTACGACCATCTGATCTCACCACCCGATGACATGGGATACCCGGATTGTAATTTTTATTCAAAATATTTCCCACCGCGCGGAAAGCACGCGGACTTCCAGCTTTGGCTGCCACTTGTTTGTATGTCAAAACCTTTCCTTTGGGAATTTTGGCAACCACACGATATACTTTCTCGGCGAAGGAAATCATGCGAAACTATTTTATCTGAATCTGCTTCCAGGCACGCACTGTCTTGCTACTAAAATACAAAGCCAAAAAGAAAATAACCGATAACACTTCATTCACGGCAAAAAATGCCCAATCTATGGACATAGCGGTCGTAGAGGTAAGGTAATAATGCACCGACGTGTATTGAAAATAACCACAACCAAAAGCCGATGCGAGCATATTGATTATGACGACCCATTTATGATTGGGGCTTTCTAGTCCTGACAAAAAAGCCACCAAAATAATGGCTATTACGGATATTACCAACGAGACATTGATAAGTGACGAAAAAAATGCCAGAGTTGCAAGCATTAAAATACCAGCTGCTAAAAATAATTTTCTCACAATATCTCCATAATAATGGACTGGCGGCCGAGATGAAAAATTTTCTGTTTCTTGGTTCATAATATACCTATAATGAATTATTACGCCTACCACTAATAATACAACAAAACTAAACTAAAAAGAACAGAGCTAGACTACTTACCATAATACTCGCCGCTCCTACCAAAAATTTCCAGGTAAACTCTCTCGTTCCCTGCAAAAATGAATACACTGTCTTGCTGAGCAAATTAGTAGCATTGACAAGCAAAAAGGTAAACAGCGCAAATTCAAAAGTAATGGATTTCCCGGCCAAATCAGCCAGGTTAACCAGAATAGCGTCAAGCCCGGCGAGCGATGCAATCACCGAACTGATAACAAACCCTGATTGCCCAAATACGACCAAGCATACTTTCGTCACAATCTTAACCACAATCAGCAAGGCGGCAAACTTAAGCGCCGGCATCAAGGAAAATATCTTCCCCGGTTTTGCTTCTTTTTCTTCTTCGGTCTCAGGTTCTTTTTTCTTCAAGAAAATCATAGCCAGTACGCCCGACGCAAAAATCATCAGCACGACTGTGGGAAGAATTGAAATCAACCATTGAGGGTTCAGCGGGCCGACGAGCAAAAATATTTGTAAAAAACTGGCGAGGTTTGCCAACAAAGCTGCTCCGACCAAATGATTAACAAACTGAGTCTTCCGGCTTTTTTGCGCCAGAGATTGTGTGGCGGAAGTAGAAGACACAAACCCTGCCACAAAACTCGTGAGGGCAAAACTTTTTTTATTACCCACGATTTTACCTAAGATATAACCAAATACATCAATACCTGTGATCAAAACCACGATCATCCAAATTTTTCTCGGATTAATTAATTCTAAACTGTTTAACTGACCTAAATCAAAATTAAAACTCTGGAGCAACTGAGGCAACACCGGCATATCACTCAACCGATAACTGACATCCGGTAAAAACGGCCAAACGACCAGAGCGATAATGGCATAACTAATAAACGACTGTAGCTCTTCTCGAGAAATACCGGCAATAAGGCGGCTGGTTTTTGATTTTAAAGATAAAATCAACATCAAAATGACAAATACTGCCACCATGATATGCAGCGGCGCAATTTCAAGTATAATAAGCAATCCGATTAAAAATGTGATAATAACGGACATTTCACTGGTCATGCCAAAATCTTTTGTCGCAAGCGAGCTGACAATATAATAAGAAATGAGGAGTAATAAAAATCCGCCACCTATCAATACGGCAAGTGACGTCTGATTATTAAGAATCAATATGCCAACTAACGCACCAAGCAAAGAAATCAAGGCGTACGTACGAATACCTCCTAAAAACATAGAATGCTGGCTTGTATGACTGCCGCTTCCTTCTCGCTCCAGACCAATAGCCGCCCCCAGAACAATGGAGAGTACTATTTTTGCAAACAAACTGCTAAACATAGATTAAAAATATAAAAAAATTATTGAAAATCAACAAATTGAGCTTTAAATTTTTCTTTCCATAAAACAGGAGACAGCTTTCTTTCATTATACTTTCCAAAATTAGGGACATTCACTTCTGATATAAACACAAAGCCATCCGAAAAAACTTTTTCTACAAACGCCACATGTCCGGTTTTCTGGGCCGGAGGTGTTCTGAATCCGGAGGTAAAACACATAGCGCTGCCAACGGTTGGCACATCGGAAACTCTGTACAGATTATACCGCTCAAAAATTCTACCCCATAAACCTCCATCTCGTCCACCACGCACTGGCCAGTTTATTTTTATTCCTCCTGTTTGCAGCTTATACTGCACATATTCCGTACATTGTAGATCCCACTTATTTTTTCCGCCACCGAATTCATCGCCGATAACACGTCGCACAATTTTAGTATTACTATCCGTATACAAATTTGGTATGCCGATTTTGAAAATTGGTTTTTGATTCTTTAAAAAGCTGGACTTTGATTCAAGATACTCAGCCATTACCCAGCCTTGTTTTATTTTGCCGTTTGATGTGTAAGTTATGAAAAACCACCCTCCTTTCTTCCCAGCTCGCTCCACCTCTTGCCCATAGGGGAGGACATCTATTCTGTTATTTACGTCGCCTGCAAAAGGTATCACAGGTTCCAACCGGACACGCAAACCGACATCAGCTGTGACTACATAAATTGGCATATCGTATTGCTATATAATTCTGCCCAAGACAAGCCTCTTGCCTTAATACAGGCGTACATATATATTATAACTTATTATTGCGCGAACGTATATTGAAAAATATGAACAAAAAATTTATCCTCACAGCCTCGCTTCTCATAATCGTAGCTGCAAGCTCCTGGTTTTCAGCCAGAGCTATCTCAGCATACCGCACCCGGCAAACTGAAAAGCGGGTACAGGAAACACAAGAACAGATGATTCAAAATATTATCGAAGCCCACAATCCGACCAACACTACCAGCACTGATCCATTTGGCGAAGACCAGATAGCAAAGATTCTTTTTATCGGCCTTGATAAACGCATCGGAGATATAAATGGTCATTGCGATATGATCCAGCTGATTACGATCAATAAACAGTCTGAAAAAATAACGATTACGGCCGTTCCGCGCGGCACATACTCGCCACTACCGGCTGGCAAAGGCGCCACCTCATCCGACTATTATGTCTCAAACGCCTGCGGGCTCGGCGGACTTGACTACGGCATTGCGCAGATAGAAAAAATACTTGGCACCAAAACGGACTATCTGGTAGTGGTAGGTTTTTCGGAAACTATCGGCATTTTACGCAGCCTGCGCCTGCCTACGACCGAAACAATCCAGTGGTTGAGAAACCGCCACGGCTATACCATCGGCGAACCGCAACGATCCCACAACCACTCGACATTTATCAAACAAATGATGATCAAGTATACGCCTACCAAGACCACCAAACTGGATCGGGCTTTACAATACGTTGTTTACAAACTGATTAAAACCAACCTTTCTTTTTCTCAAACTCAAACTATCATTGAGGCAGTATCGACCATGGACATCGCCCACCATCCGGAAAAAATCACGCTCTCCATGCGGCCGCTATACCCGTATCAAGATATCGCCTACGACCCCGCACATATAGAAGAAAACCTGACGCAAACACTTGGACCGATAAAAAAATTCCTTTCTCCGAAAGACTATAGCGGCATGACCACCGCAACCTTACAGGCAATGCTAGTCGACACGATTGAAAAAAATAAAGACAACCCTGAATTTGTAACTTGGGCATATGAAAATAATTTATGGCTGCAGATTGATAACCAAATGAAGAGCCTCTCAATCCAACATAATTTACTCATCGCATATCTCACCCTTCAAGACAAGGAGAAAAAACAGTCCGTGCTGGCGGATTATATTCTTGAAATGGAGAATAGAGGCGAGTATGCCTGGCGAGATAAGG
The DNA here is from genome assembly GCA_964514995.1 of uncultured Gammaproteobacteria bacterium. Lineage (GTDB taxonomy): Bacteria > Patescibacteriota > Patescibacteriia > Magasanikbacterales > GWA2-37-8 > XYD2-FULL-39-9. The sequence goes on along the minus strand of CAZETA010000006.1, from coordinate 26,039 downwards.
GCAAAAATCTATTACTGCAGGAAGTTAATAAATAAATTTCCTACTCGCCTAAAAATTGGAACAGAAAACTAAACAAAATTATGTGTGCAAGAGCCGATACGACTAGAACTGAGTATGATGATTTTAAAATTTTTCGAGCTACACCATATAGACCCGCATAGATAAGCTGGGGAATACTGATCGTTACCAACGCCATAAGCGCTAACGCTCCAATCGGCACTTCCCCTTCTGTGCCGATTACTAATAAAACAATAAGAGCTACTATAATAAAGAAAAACGGTATTACCAATCTCTTGGCTAATTGCCTAGCCGTGCAATATCGCAGACCATACGTAATCAACATGCCCAGCAAAATCACCTGTATAGCGTTGGCAACAGAGCTAATAAGAACTGTCATGCTTGGCGGCCTGTCGACTATATAATAGGCTACCACTCCCCCTGCCAACAAACTCAAAGGCGCCCACAAACTTAAGATAACTTTATACCATCGCGGCACGAAATTTTTTATTTCAAAATTTTCCATAGCGCTAACAACTAAAAAATAAAAACTATAAATTACTGCCAACAGTTAATACCAATAGGCCGTATAGAAAAATCAGCAACGAGGAAACCAGAAGACCAACGCCACCCAAGACTATTCGCCCTATTAATTTTTTCCTAAATAAAATTTTAGGATCTTGACGAGCCGCTCGAACGTCACCAATTGCCACAATTACAGCAACCAAAAACAAAACAAAGCTTATAAGCAGTATCACTACCCAAATAACCATGTGATAAAAAGACAACCCCTTCAACTCAGTGAGCAAAAAATCAATTCCAAAAGACCAGACCAAAACAATAATTACTGAAACCCATGCCAGCCATCCTGCCCAAAAAGATCTTGGCTGCCGCTGACTAACCGACTGCGAAAAGGTTTCCATACAATGGGTAGAAAATTTGTGAAGTTTTTCGTATATAAAATTAATACCGTCTAAATGTATACTGCGAGACACCCGACTGTTTTGCGGCCAGAGAATTGAAATAAATGCCATTGCTGTACTTAGAACAACCGGCGGCGCTGCACGCACGCACAGAAAACCTATAGCTGTGCTTGGCTAAAATATACTTACTGTCCAGAGTCTTACTTGTCTGAATAATTTTATCAAAAACTTTTGTTTTGCTTGTCCCCAGATCAGTTAGACGTACCGTATAGTATTGCGCTTTACCGTCCCAGCTCAACATCGCGTTGCGTGCCGAAAGTTTTTTTACAAATAAACTTACCGGCACATCGGGTACTGCGGCAGCCGGCTGATCCTTCACGTCATTGTGATTAGTCACATAACCGTTTGGCGGGATAAAAGTACAGACAGCGATTGTGTTATTCGGATCACCGAGACCATCATGATCCAAATCGGCATAATAAATCTGATTGGCGCTAATAGCCGGGTCGTTATCATTACAATCAGAGGCGGCGCTTGCACCGTCATTGTCATGATCAGCATCATTCTGGTCGGTGTTGTTGGCCACATATCCGGCTGGCGGCATACTGGAACAAATACTGATGGTCGCAGTCAAATTTCCCAGCCCATCATTGTCCGCATCTTGGTAGTATATTTGGTTTGTGTGCACGGTCACATCAGCATCATTACAGTCCACTTGAGAGGAATACCCATCATTATCCGAATCAACTACAATTGGCGTCACGGCAGGACAAGTAATCGGATAATTGTTGTACACGTATACAACACTTGGGGCGGCGTCATTCGTAATAGCAACTTTAGCTTTGCCTATGGCGCAGTCCGGCACAATCGCAACCCCTTCGTCCGAATTTCCTATGGTTGGTAGTTGATAACTATTTATAATATTCCCAGCCAAACTATATTCTTTTATCTTATCGTCGCTATCAAACAAGACATACAACAATTGCGTGGCAACATTAAAATGCAAACCGCCAACGTCGCTATAGGTAACCGGGATTTGCGCGATTGATGACACGCTCGCACCGCTCGCGTTGGTATTGATATTATATATCCGCAACAGAGCTTCGGCTTGAGAAGCAGCCACAAAAAAACCGCCCGCTTGAGGAACTCCCCATGACGCAGGCGCGTACGCGGCCGGCACATAGGCCAACGCCTCAAATCCTAAACCGCCACTTACCGGCAAATCAGATAGTGTCCAAGACTTATTAGCGACTTTAGCGCCCGTATCAAGATTAAACGCTTCAATCTTACTCCCGGACTCATTAGCAATATATATAATATGATCGACAGCTGAGGTATCAGTAAGAGTTACGTCCTCTAAATCACCGCCTGGAAACCAGTAGCGCAAAACAGTTCCCGTATCAGAAAGCACTGCGATATCTCCATCATCGCCATTTATAATGTATCCATACCCACTGAGATACGAGACGCCACTGGCCTCAAAATCAACGTTAAAAGTATTTAAACCGGAAGCTACCTGATTCCCCACGGGACTGGCTGGCCAGGGCGATGCAGCTTGCGCAACACTGCTGCCAAAAAATGAAAAAAAGGCCAAAATAATAAAAAATAAACGGCCGGACATTTTTTTATAGTACATAGTAAATAATAAAATATGATTTCAGCGTATAATACTATATCCTAAAATCAATCGCTTCGCAACCTATAATTTGCTTCATCCTTTCTTCATAGGCTATAGATTAGTATGGCTTTACATGCTATAGTCAACCTAAAATCATATGCGCATTCTTGTAGTCGAAGACGAGCCAAAACTGAACAAAGGTCTTGTGGAGGGTCTGCAAAAACGAGGTTATGCCGTTGATTTTACGTTTGACGGAGAAGAAGCAGAGAAGCTTGCCCTCTGGAACACATATGACGCAATTGTTCTTGATATTATGTTGCCTAAACGCGACGGGCATACAGTCTGCCGTAATTTGCGGGAAAAAGGCAAACAAACACCGATTATATTTTTGACCGCTAAAGATACTACTGCCGATAAAGTCGATGGCTTGGATATGGGTGCCGACGACTACCTAGTCAAACCCTTTTCAGTTGAAGAACTCCATGCCCGCATCCGCAGCCTCTTGCGCCGACCACCCCTTACTAATCAAAATATTTTGAAAATTGATGAATTAAAAATTGATACCGCCGCGCAAACAGTTACCGTAGATGGAAAACCGATAGAATTTACGTTACGGGAATATGGACTTTTGGAATATCTTCTTCGCAATAAAGGAACGGTCAAAACCCGTGAAGATATATTGGAACATGTCTGGGATAGATTTTTTGATTCATTTAGCAACGTGGTCGATGTACATCTAAAAAATTTACGCAAAAAATTACCAAAACAGTATGCAAAACGCATTCAAACAGTTTGGGGCAAGGGGTACCGGCTGGTTTAAAAATTTATTTCAACTTTCTCTGTGGAGATTGACCATACTATATACGTTCATACTGGCGATTATTCTTTTTATTTCCAGCAGTTTTATCTACGGCGCTTTTTCCAGACGACTGGAGCATAGATTTCGAGCCAGTCGCTTGCCTATGACAAATATCATTGTCGTGACCCCGCCTCCGCCTACAGCCGACGAGGTGCGCAGCGATTTGGTGCGATCAATTATCATAGTTAATGGACTGCTCCTGACTGCAGCCGCAATCCTAAGTTATTTCTTGGCCAAGCTGACAATCAGGCCTCTGGAAGAAATGGACGAAAAACAAAAAAAATTTTTTGGAGATGCTTCGCATGAATTGCGCACCCCTTTAAGTATTTTAAAAATTGAACTGGAAAATCAATTAGATAGCAACACAGTAACTACTGAAGAAAAAAATCGACTTACGAGCCAGCTTGAGGAAATAAACCGTATGACTAAGCTGGTCAACAATTTACTTACCCTGTCACGTTTTGACGAACATGTGTATCAACAAGAGAAAAATTTTATCCCTCTTAACCTAATCGCTCTAATCAAAAAAGCTGCCGACCATTTACAACCGCTCGCAACGCACCAGGAGATAGATCTTTTGCTTTCACTACCTACCGAAGATATCCTAATTAATTCAAATCCGGATATTGTTGATCAAATCCTAACTAACTTAATTAAAAATGCCATCGCTTATAATAAACCAAACGGCACAGTTACTGTTGCCGCCGCCACAGATGCCAAAGCAGTAAAAATTACTGTATCGGACACTGGTATTGGCATGAACAAAGATGAAGTTAAAAAAGTTTTCGATCGTTTTTATCGCACTGATACGAGTCGAAGTAGCCAGGCTGGCGGTAGCGGTCTAGGACTATCCATCGTCAAATCTTCTTTACAATATCTGGGTGGCGAAGCAAAAATAGACAGCGCCCCGGGAAACGGAACTACTATTACCATACATTTACCGTTAGTTTAACTCTTCATACTTTCTTCACCCCCCTCTTGTTACAATGCCTGCGTACCCAAAAGAGTCGAAACGTTATGAGGAAAACGGAAATCACCATGCCTCACTAAGTACCTATATCGGTAAATCCATTAGGACTTCATGGCTTTCGTCTCGACATCTTTTGCAGAGCAAGGAAAAACATTTCCAGCCGGAATTTTTCTGGCCAGTATCTAAGAACAGTTTCTTGATCACAAACTATTCTAGAACTGCGGTGAATTGTTACACTCCTGCGCAAACATAAATCGTACGAGTTCGATTTTCCACCAATCTAAATGGTAATTAAATCATTAATTATTTTATCTATGAAGACAAAGAAAAAAATCTATATTGCCGCCTCAGCCTTAGCGGTCCTCGTCACTGCTGCGGGCGCCGGAGTTATCCACGCCGCTTCTCTCCCTGGCAGCAATGGCCAGGATAAAATGACAAACTTAGCAACGCTTATTGCGCAAAAATTCAACCTCAACGTCACTGATGTGCAAAAGGTATTCGAGGAACAGCGAGCTCAGATGGAAGCTGAGCATCAAAAACAATTTACTGACCGCATCAATCAAGCGGTTACGGACGGCAAACTCACGCAAGATCAAGCGAACAAAATTATTGCGAAACAAACAGAAATAAAATACCTCATGAATTCTCTCAAAAACAAAACAGAAGCCGAACGTGAAGCGGCTATGAAAACCCAGATGGAATCCCTCAAAGCTTGGGTAGAAGAAAATAATATTCCTAAGGAATTTGCGCTCTTTGGCGGACCGCGTATGGGACACGGTTTTGGACACGGGAAAGGTTCAGGCATGATGAGAAAAGGAGGTGAGATGAAACCGATAACTACGGAAACTACAGCTAAATAACCTTAATTAAAAATAAAAAAAAACCCCGTACATTCGGGGTTATTTTTTATCAGAATTAAATTTTCTCACCTTTTTTCAGCTTTTCAAATAAAACTGTAAAGCGTCGCAACCTTACCTCAGGCGTTCTCGCGGTATGCAATCGCCACGCTATAGCATACAAACTTGTTTTATTAAGTGTATTAAAAAAATCTTTTGCTTTTTTATTTTGCTCTATCGCTTTCAAAAAATCATCTGGTACAACCATATCTTTTTGAGAATCGTAGGCCGCCTGCCAGCGACCGTCTTTTTTCGCAGCCTTAACCTCTACTAACCCAGCGGGCTGCATTTTCTTACGTTTTATTAACTGCGACACTTTGGCAACATTACGCTTTGACCATAGACTTTTAGATCGGCGAGGCGTGAATTTTTGGATAAAATAATTTGTATCAAAACTTTTACGCTGCCCATCAATCCAGCCATAACACAAGGCAACATCAAGCGCCTCATCATATGTTACCGTAGGAATACCTGTTGATTTCTTCGCGATCTGGAGCCAAATCCCCTCTTTAACATTAGGGTGCGTTGAAAGCCACCGCTCCCAAACAATAGCAGATTTAAACGGTTTAATTTCAGGCTGTTTGACAGTACTTATTTTTTTCATACTATTTAGATAGTATCACAGAGTCTATGTTTTACCAAAAACCAAGAACCGCCCTGACAGGCGGTTCTTGTATAGTTATATAATTTTAAATTACGGTTCAATCCGAACATTAGCAGTGCAATTAGCAGTTGTGCCCCCATGAGCGCCAACACAATTCCAAGTCCAAGGACCTTCACCAGTGACTGCACTAGGACTGCCGGTAGCACACAAATTTGTAGTCGGAGCAGCAATCAAAGTTGCATTATGCGAAGTGCCACAGGAACCGTTAACAGCCTCATTAACTGATAAAGGCTGTTCATATTTAAAGGCTTTGCAGTTGGCCGCCTCTGCTCCAGGTTCTTCACCAGCGCAGGTCCATGTCCAAGGACCGACACCTATCACAGCGCTGGCCGCGCCACGTACACAAAGATTGCTTGTTGGCGCAGATGGCATAACAGCACCATTAGCTGAGCCGCACACGCCATTTAATAAATACTTTGGCGCGCTGCAGTTAACGGTAGCTCCGCCTTCTGTACCGACACAGGTCCAAGACCAGGGACCATTACCAACAACCGGACCGGGAACGCCAGCGGCACATAATTCAACAGGGGTTGTTAAGGATAACTGACCATTTGAAGGTCCGCAAACGCCATCTGCAGGAGCTGCATGAGCAGCCACAGACACACACGCGCCGTCTACACAAGCGCTATTATCCGGACAGTTTGCCCCCGTAGACTGAATACTCTTTCCCCCATTTCCGCAATAATACTCAAATACTTTGGCATCACTACCGCAATAATCAGTCTTGGAGGAAACCGTACTATTTCCAGAACCTTTCAATACAGTCGTGCCTTTCACCGCCAACACATTTCCGCCATCTGTTTCACTACAAGTCACATTCTGATTAGCGGTAGTCTTCGCGGGCACGGACGCATCTGTCTTCACCTCAGTATCAATTTTGACTTCTGTATTGGTTGGCATACCCGGGATGCTGCTAGCGCAACCAGCGCCAAGTAATAGCAAGCCAGCACCGAGTGTGGCCAGGGATAAAAGATGGGACTGCTTCATATACATTATGATTAAAAACTAATTTTAACTCTACCAATAAGTCTAACACTAACTTATAATACTTGTCTATAAACTAAGAATATTGTCCACAGGGGACGTTTCCGCTCTGACAACCTCATTTTAGACCATCTTTCAAATCATCCTTATACTGATCCAATAGCTGCTCCACGGTTCGTTCTTCTTCTGTCCGGTCTGCGCCTGCGGGCTGCCGTTCTTTTTTATCATTCATATTTACAATAACGCTCTTCCGATGCAAAACTCCTTTTGCAAGCAATTCACGCAGTTTATCGCGACAATCACGGCAGGGGTGTAGTGCATCATGCTCTTTCTCATCGCCGGTTGAGACTTCTGTCGATACTGTCACAATAGCCGCTATCAATGAACTCTCGGATTCAAGCGCGTCAAACAAAGCGTTGCTTTCCGCACACATCTTTTCCCAACCCGTTCGACGAGCGGGAGCGGGTGTAATATTATGACCAGAGTAGACTCTAGCTTCTCCGGCGTTATTTATACCCATGACAGCTGCTCCAACCTTAAATGGTTCCGGCCTTCTATGCGACACGGCATTATCACGGCTTCGTAGGGCCGCTTCTTTCATTAGACCTTTAAAACTATCATGAAAGAGTTCAATGAAGCGATCAATCTGTTCGTCAGTCATCATTCGGTCTGGTGTTGTGATTCGAGGAGCTTCCCCATAACGACGATATCCGTCGGGCATATCTTCAATTTCTCTCCTTATAAAGCAATGTTTAAATTTATTTAAAAACTACCTATTCAGTGGTGCGACCGTCAAAATGCTCGCCCTCGTCTATTTCGGCATCTTGTTTGGTCCGGTGCACGATGCCATCTCTATGATTCGGCGGTGAATATAAGGTATAGAGTTTGAGCGGTGCATCTGCCGAAGTATTGATAATATTATGTTTTGCGCCGGCCGGCACGACGACTACAAAACCCTCTTTCAAATCGCTCACAAGCCCATCTAATACGGCTTGACCCTCACCTGCCTCACAGCGGATAAACTGATCCAAATGATGGACCTCCTCCCCAATCTCTTCGCCCGGCCGCAAACTCATGACGACTAACTGGCTGTTTTTGGTGGTATACAAAACTTCCCGAAAATTTTCGTTTTCAAGCGACAGTTTCTCTATATTGGCGACATATCCTTTCATATTGCTATTTATTTTACCACAAACGCGGAACAAAAGGAACAAACATACGATGTCGATTGACGCAAAAAAGACTAGCGCTCTATTTCTTCCGTCTCACCGCAAGCTTAATAATTTTCTCAAGCTCTTGTGTATTAATATCAGAAATCTTGTTAATATAAAGACATCCGCCGCCTTCTTTGTATTTGCCAAGCTTCAAGAGAAAATCGTTCTGTCCTTCTTTTAGTTTGCCTTCGGCCATGGTAAAAATCTTTAATCCGTAGAGGGCAATATTTTGTTTGCGCGGAGCAAACCCTATCACCATCCATTCCCCTTCTTTACCATTGGCGTACGTATACTTCCGACGGCCGAACCCAACGATAGACGCGCCCCACATTTCCGGCTTTGACTTGGTCGCCTTCTCCATCATCTTACAGATCAATATGCAATCTTTGCGCTTTTGTTCATCGCTGATGGTGCTCAAAAATTTCTCAACGCTGGCTGTATTCACTTTTGTTTTTAATTCTGCCATAGGTATTATCTACTATTTAATACTTCGAGTTAAGCGTATTTAAAACTCTGAGAATAGTTTTCCAAGTGCGACTGGTGATTTCTTTACCATACCTTTTTTCTAAGTTAACCATCACTTCCGGTCCTTTGTTCCCCGTGAGGTCGTACGAATGACAGAGCGCTTTGGATTTGTGCTTGAAAAACGTGACGAGTTGATATGACTTGGTGCCGTGAACCTCACTCTTAAACGGATTTTGTTTAACCAATTTTTCCAAATCCTGCTTACTCCGCACGATGGTCATGGATTTAAATCCGAGGGACTCAGGTAATCCTTGCTCAATTTTTAATTCCAATGCTTTGGTATTTTTTGATCTGGACTCAAATACTACGTTGCCGCTTGAAATCACGGCTTTGACCTTGGTAAAGCCTAACTTTTCAAAAAACCATTCCAGTTTTTTCTGCCGCATGTTCGGATTAGACGGTCCGATTCCTCGCAGAAATGCCGCGTACTGAGCCATAGATCTGTATTTATTTATGATTTTTTGGCTGCGATATTTACCATCCAACGAGTGCCAAACTTGTCTTTTAACATCCCGAACTGATCTCCCCACGGCGCTGGTACGAGCGGTTGTTCTACCGTCGCCCCTTCGGAAAGTTTTTCCCAATAGCCCTTGAGCTCTGATTCGTCATCTCCACTGAGAGAAATGCTAATACTGGAGCCTGCATCAGACGTCATACCACTTGGCACATCCGAAGCCATGAGGGTGATACCATTTTCAGCCACCAGCATAGCGTGCATAATCTTGTCGTTATCTGCAGGTGTATGCGCCATATTGGCTTGGCCAAACGTGCTGAGCGTAAGATTGCCGCCAAATACTGTTTTATAAAACTCCATAGCGTCTTTGGCCTCACCATTAAAACCAAGATACGGATTTAGTTTGCTTTGCATATGATTATATTTAAAATAATTAATAGTTCTCTTTAATAAACCACTAAGGCAGTATTGCCAATATATGCCCAGAGATTTTTAAAACTGGAAACACTAATAGTTCTTACTCCTCGCCACGGATCATTCACAATGATAGCACTCGGATTTTCCACATCTCCCACAAAACCTTTTACCACCACTGAATGCATACCATGATAGGCTGTGGCACCCGAATCGAGCTTAAATACACCTAAAGAACTGAGCTGATTATGCCCCCAAATTATTACCGGATTCCCTTTCTGCACTTCTTTTACCAGATCAACCACATTCCAATTTCTTTTTACTGATACGGTACGATACTTGCTTATGAAATCAGATATCGGCCCCCAATGCACACCATACCCTTCCACCCAATTCACATTCGGGTCTCCACCCTCGCCCACCGCGGCCTTAATAGACGCTTCCGAAAGTTTGACCGCCTTAGATGCCAAAACCATTCTTGTCGCGGCAATATTACAGGTAAAAGTCTCGCTTTGGTAATACATCGGTACTTCCAAAGAAAAAGTTTTGTCTTTCGTAGTAAATGAATAATTATAGTCTTTATCAGAGTCTAACCCATAAACAGTTTTAATACCTTTCTTCAGTTGTATCCTATATTTTGTCGCATAATCCAAGGCCCTACTCAAAGAAAAAATCATTTTGTTGCCTTCCCACGAAAAAGATCCGGCGATATTTGGAGAAATGGAAAATGAATTCTGCGCGGAGTCGCGATCCACCGCCTGATCAAATTCAACGACAATTCTTGACAAATCGACGGACTGGCCATATGAAGCGTTTTTGGGAGATATTGAGGAGACTGCCACTACTCCAGCTGGACTAAAATTTAACTCTATATCACGGTCGGTTGTGCCACCAAATTTATTTTCCATTCCGCTCAAAAATTTGATTATATAATCCGTACCTCTTTTAAATTCTTCATTCGGCGTAAATACAAAAGTTTTTTCATCTTCCCAATTTATTGTCCCGACCGTAGCCGGACTCAAGGAAAATTTTTCTGCCACACTCACCGGATTCATCGCTTCTGAAAAAACTACCTTTATAGGACTGTCGGCGCGCGCTCCAGCCGCCTGTTGATCAAATAATTTAACATAGGGTGATGCCACGGTTTTAAAAGAAATCTTCTGGACCAGCTCTGCGTCGCCTTTTAGAACATCAGAAAAATCATCGACTCGATAAGAACGTCCGGCCCTGGAGATGGACAAACTATATACGCGATCTTGCTGCAACGGTTTGGAAAATACTAATTTGTGCTTACTAACACTTGCGGTATCAATAGTAAAACTAATGGGCGGGCTAATCTCATACGTCCAATCTACGAATTCTCCGCTTGGCGCGTCAAAAGTTATTTCAAACGGATCTTTTATCCCAACATTTTCTTGGCCGTCTTTTGGGTATATATCTTTAATATTGGGAAGCATGGGAGAAAAGAAATCAAGCGACTGTTCGTGCACAGTGCCGCCAGGGAATAACCTCTTCAGACCCACTGCATATACCACAACTTTTGCCTCCGGATAAAAAGATTCTTTAGGGACAAAAACAGCTCTATCTTTGTACCTTCCAGAAAAAAACGGCAGGGCATCTTGAAAAATCCAATTACCCTCAACTTCGGGAGAAATATGCAACGATACATTCTCCGGATTAATCGGGACGGTAAAAGATATTTCAATTGGCTGATGCGCTTCTTGTAAATATCCGCCTTGAACAGCAGTTTGCAACCGGACAAAAGGCCTAGAAAAAACCGTGGCTGCAGAGAGCGCCAACACAAACACAGTAAGAGCAACAGTTAATAAAATCACAAAACGAGAACGCCGTTGTCTCTTAAAAAACACCGGCGCAATAACCAGAATAATCAACACAAAGACTGCCGCGCAAATTATTCCAATACGCATATTGAAATCAAATATTCCAAAACTTACAAGCGAGTCCATATAGAATATACATCTTCTAAATTTTTATACAGCACCGGACCGTTGTCTCGGGCATTCAAATACGCATCCGTATGATTAAAGAGCTGGTCAACTTTTGCTTCATCTATATGAAACCAGTCGGGATGAGTCAAAAATACTACAACCGCTCTCTTTTCAAGAGGCTCGCCAACCATACCCCAATTCGCGTCAAATCGCTCCATCATCTGTTCTGCCGTATACCAATATGAATCAGCGCCATTATTTGGAAATTCCCATATCTTCATCTGCGGCGCTTTGGCCGAATTCTGATCTTGTGCGCTAGGACGGTACGGCTGCGCAGTAATTGGCAAGTCCCAAAATCCGGGGATCCTGTTGGTGCCAAAATTATACTTTGTCCTGCCGGAAGAATCGAGAGTAAAACCATTATCTTGCATGACTTGCAAAGTAGTTTCGTTTGCAAACCAGCCGCCAGAGCGATATGTAGTTGGCGTCCCAAAACCGAGTTCTGTAAAAAGTTTTTTTGACCACTTTACAACCTTGTCCAAATCCCGATAATTAAAATTGGTTACCAACATATCGTAGCCGTCATCAAATGGATAGCCCCAGTACTTTAGATCATACACCTCTTTCTTTTTTAATTTACTCTTATCAAATATGGGTGTAGTGGTAAGACTGTTCGGTGAACTGGTGCTAAAAGCCGTGGAGGAAGCATAAAAAGCCGCTTCAAGCTCAGCTAAATCTTTTTCCGGAAGCTCTACGCGCGCAGCCTCAAGCATTTCATAAAACATATGCAGGTGCAGACCCAAACTGTCGCCTTTATTGTTTTTGCGATCTACGAGCCAATCCCTCATGCGATCTCGTTGGGCCTGCGGGATAGTTTTGGTAATAAATATTCTGGGAGTTACCAGATGACTGAGAGGAAAATTGCCATGTTTTTCAGAAAGAGCTTCTATTTTTTCCAAATACTCATTTTTCACATTGAAACCGTCCCAATCAAAACTCCAAACAGCATACAGAGGGTAAGAAATAAAAATATGCTCATAAAAAACCAACGAGTTGCCACAGTTAAACTCTACCTTCACATTGACCTTGTACGTGCCCACGGGCAAACTGCGGATATTTATTTTTTCCTCAAATAAAAGCTCGCCTACATCTACCAGAGAACTCGTGGCAAAATAACCAGACACCACATTATCGGTCAGCTTTTCATTTTCCGTATTTACTAATTCATAAAAAATCTTTATAGAATCCGGACGATCAAAATACCTTGTTGCCTTGTCGGAAAGCTTCACTTTTAAAACGACTGATTTCTCTTCTTCGGTAAATTCATCACCGATTAAAATCCACTTTTTCTCAGGCTGCACCAGATCGATCAGCTTATCTTTATTGTTTTCAAATCTATTGCAAGACCAATCTTTAAAAAAGATACCCTCAAAATTTGCGGATTTAAGGTTTAAAAGAAATATAAGAAAGAGACTGCAAAATAAAAACAGTACGCCCCCAACCAGCGCAAACCAAAATTTTTTAGATTTTCTTTCTTTGCCAAACAACAACCATTTTTTCATATAGAAAAGCCGCTACCGATATACTTGCAATAATTAATACGTGTAAAAACCAAACTGTTTTTGTGTCAAATGTCTCATGATTTAACAACCTGGATAAACCTAGTATAAAAATCACGTTTATCAAAAAAATAAACAGGGCTTTTTTACCTAAAAAAATAAAGTATTTACTTAGAATACTTATTTTACTTATATACTTATATACTAATAGTACCCCAAAATTATAGATAATTCCATAGAGTAAAAACAGAACAGAAGGCGGAAATCTGTACCATAGCGAGTATCCAGAAATTCTTAAAAAAATAAATAAACTGGCGGTTAAGATAAAAATTAACAAAATTAACCAATCACTCTCTTTATCTTGGCTTTTTTTCTGCCTTCCGCCAACAATAAGACCGGAAACAAAGATGGGGAAATAAGACAGAACACCAAAGCTGTGCGTGTGTCCATCGCCAGCCATCAAGATTTTTACAGTCGTTAGAAAACCACCTGCTGCATCGAGTGCGTATAACCACCGGCCCAAAAAATAAAGACAGAAAGAAAGGAGGACTAATATGATAGAGTTCTGTAATAATTTTTTCAAAACCGGAGCTAATATTAAAATCAAAATAATATACAAAAAAAACGAGATAATAAACTCAGTAAAGAGGGGCAGGTACTGGAAAGTCAAAATAGAATAAAGTTCACTGCCTGAAATATCATCAAACAAGAAATACTGGGCGAAGATAGCCGCTATATAGTAGATTGCAAGCAGCAGAACCGCTCGTTTGATCTGTTTTTTTGTATCTAATTTTCCGCTATCGACCAACTTTAAGCCATACACATACGCAAAACAAAAAAGGAAAACACTAAAACTGACCGTCGCTCCCCACCAAGTCAACCTATCCAAAATAAAATCATACTCCTTTACAAAAACCGCATTAATGTGAACAATAAGCATAAAAAAAATCGCGCTTCCTCGCAGAAAGTCAATTTTTGCGGATCTTTCTTTCAACGGCAATTCTAAAACCATAGATTATTAGAGCATACCATAAGAACGAATAATTCAACAACTAGACAAACTCGAGATACACACAATAACCCAATAGTTAGCGGGTTATTGATATGTGCTCCGGTTGTATAGTGGTGTCAGAGCTTATTCAACAGGACAGTCAGTTTATTGAATATTCTTCATTATGTCTTTTTTACCCTTCCATTATTATAGATTATTTTTGTACGAAAAAAGCCGTCTGGTCTATCTACGGGTGCATCTAAACGCACTACAAAACCAAAGATTTCAGTTCCCGAATCACCTGAAATCTTTTCCTTCTCCTCAATAACCCCTCTATATGTAACACCCTCTTCTTCAAATTCGATTCTTTGCCCTACTTCTAAACTAAATTCTCCTTCCACTCCAACTATTTCTCCAACAAAACCTTCGAGTTCTTTGTTAGTAGGATCATCAGGGTTCGTAGGATCTCCTAGTCTTTGAGATTCTTTAGGCATAACAAGATTAGTCCAATAAATTAGTAATGAAATCAAATATATATTTTAATTTTACCAGAGGTTTGAACGTCCCGTAAAGGTCAACACAAAAAACCCGCATGATTGGCGGGTTTTAGATATATGCTCCGTTTGTGCACTGATGTTAGAACTTTTCTAAACTAATTACTGCTTTAAATAAAAGCATTCCTTTTAGGACATAGGTACAGCCCCTAAATTGGCAGCTCATTAATGAGACGCAGAAACTGTTCCTCCCTCTCCGGTGTAACACCGGTAAAAAATTGAGACATTTGATTATCAAGTCCAGTATCTTCAATATAATGTTCCCGCGCGTAGCGCAGATGCTCTGCAGTAAATTTTTCTGTTGGCCCGAGACCAAAGTAGTTTTTTAACTGGCTCATACGCTCGGCGACTTCATCGGGCTTTGATAAATAACGACTATCTTTCGATGTCATTCCTTGAGTGTCGATAATATAGTATAGCTCCGCACCTTCCGTGCCAATAAATTCACGAATACCATGGCCAGCCTCGTGGGATTCAATAATATGGCGGTGATGATCAGAAAGTGGTGTACCATCTCTATGAGCAGCGTCTTGGAAAACAACAGGTTGCTCACCATACTTTCCTGAACCAAAATTGGTTGGAAGCCTCCCTTTATCAGTAGATTTTGCTACCTCGGTTGCGCCAAATACATAGTCTATGGTTTCCTCGTATCTCTGAAGCTGTTTGAGTACATAATCCCGAAAATCAGTAGGTTTTTCTGAATGATCTGGAGAACCCGGCTTTAAATTTTCAATGTGTCTTAATTTTAAAAGAATATATTTGAGAAAGCCTACTGGATGTTCTAGGCGCTGTCTGGTAAGAGCATGCCAATCTCCACGAAAATTAGCGCGTTCCTGTACTTGTACCGCACTATTTTCTTGCCCTTCATTTGAAAAGTACTGCAATGCCTCTTCTGCTTTTGTTATTATCTGCCCTCTTTCGACCATTAACGCTTCGACACTATCTGCAACTTTCAAACTTTCTTTAATTCCATGTAAGGATGGATCCTTTGATAAATTTGATTCTACTCTGGATAAAGCACCTCCTATTGGCACCTCTTGCTCAACAAAACTCTCCTCCACCGGAGCAACTATTTCACTTGACCGTTCGTGCGTCGCCACGTCATTAGACACTTCGCCACTTTCATTCATATTTCTTTTTTTATATGATCTCGAATTTTATTTATCTGTATTTCCGTGATTTTTTGTTCCACAGAGCTTACAATATCTTTTTCTTTTTTCTGCAAATCTCGAAGTTTTTTTTCTTTATATAAGACAACCAATTTCTGAACCAATGGCATTTTTATAAGTTGCATATAAATTGATGCTGATTACAAATTCTGACTGTACAAACAGTCTACCATAGATTATAAATGATAACCAGAACAAACGAGTTCGAACGTCCCATACTTGGTAATCACAAAACCCGCATGAATAGCGGGTTTTAGATATGCGCTCCGTTTGTGCACTGATGTTAGAACTTGTTTTCAGAAAAATCTATACATTTACAGGATCTTATAAAAAATTTATTTTCCCTGTATGTTCAGGGTTAAATCCACAATATCGCCATAAGTCACCCTCTCCCTCTTCCGAACTTCGGCCTTGAGCGGTAACAGATATGTGCCTGATTTCTTATCTGGGAAAATAGAAGTCTTCCACGTTGTCTTTCCGAGGGTAACCAACACGGGAATCGAACCCCAGCCCTTTGCCGCTGCCCCAAAACACTTTTTTATTTCATCCGATTGTTTCTTTGGAACACCAATAAAGTGCCACGCTGCCAGTCCTTGCCAGAGAAATACCCTTGATCGTATTTTACATATGTTTTTACTCGCAGTCATTGCAGTAATCTAAACAAACCAAAACGCCAAACTGACGACAACTGCTTGAACAGCACAGAAAGCAGTTTGAATCGTTACGAAACCAGAAAGCGATGTTGTGTTTTGTTTGCCTGCTTCAGCAAACACCATAAAACTGGTCAGTAACATAAAAAGCCCAACTCCAAAAACCAACGGGTTCGGTATGAACGGATACACATAAGCAAGAACGATACCCTGGAGGAGCATGGCAGAAAGGCCAAAAGAGAATCTAGGGTTTTCGATATTTGAGTATATTGCTAATTTCTTGTAGTACGCTTTAAACAAAACCACATGCCACACCGCTCCAAGAACAAACGATAAAACAAGATATATTAATAAATGAAGATAAAATGATGTCATAAAGTTTAAATTATACGGCTTCAAAGCGAGCCTTATTGTCTTCCATCCACTTCTGCTGTTGTTCCTTTCCGTTTTTAGGGTCGTTCATTACATCAGCGTGGGCCTGCATATAATGAGGCATAAGCGCCTTCATCCACTGTTCAAAGGTTTCACCTTGAGCTTCCACTTCACACAAATCGCACTTTAGAGTTTTCATAATTTTTTAGTTAAAATTAGTTTTATATTTTATAATTATATCATAGATTCAGACTTTACAAACCAGGCTGGACAAAGTAAAGGTAAGGAATGGTTCGAACGTCCCATACTCGGGTATTACAAAACCCGCATGAATAGCGGGTTTTAGATATATGCTCCGTTTATGCACTGATGTTAGAAATTTTCTAAATTTAGAAGTAAAAAATATTTTATAATTGTCGAGCCGTCCGCCGACCTCGACGCATAGGCAGTCGACGGTTCGGCGGATCGGTGACGGAGTCAGGAGTCCTGCGCCTCGATGGTGGCGCGCTGATTGCGCCGCCCCAGCATCGCCCGGAACCCTTCCTCAGAAAAGTCCCAGGTTCGCCCCGGGACATCCGAGAGAACGACCCAGATGACACCGTCGTTGTCACGGGTCGCCATAGCAGTCGTGTTCTCAACGTCTACCGGGAAGTCCCGATCAACATCGATGATGAGGACAGTGTTAGGGCACCCGAAGGAAGCGAGGCACGGACGATCGCCCAGATTCATGACAAGGCTCCTTGTCTCCGTTGATGTTCCCATAAACCTGGATAGACTCCAGGATCTGGAAAACAAATTATAATAAACACAAATACGTATTATGTCAATATTAAAGAATTGCCTAGAAACATTCTGAAATTATCTTTAATATAAAAAATAACCGCTTGGTTAAGCGATTATTTTTTCATTAGCTCCGTTTGTGCACTGATGTTAGAACCTGCTTCAATAAATACTAGACCGGTTTGTAAATAATTAAGGACCTAGGGTTGACAAAACCCAATTTTTATGGTAATATAATTCGTTCTTTTACAATAGTTGAGACCCTAATTGACCCCAACTTTACCGAGGCTAGCGCTATCGGTGGGTCTGAGGGGTCGCAACTGTCACGGAGGACGTCATGAATTCCAAGCACCTGATCATCATCGCCGCGCTCGCGTTCGGCATCGCCAACAACGTCGCCTGCACGACCGACACCAAGGTGGTCATCGAGGACCACTACGGCGAGTGCACGGCCGACGACCAGTGCCCGGGCACCAGCGTGTGCCTCGACGGCATCTGCGTCGAGCCCGACGAGCCGGCCATGAGCTGCGATCAGCTCGACTGGATGGGGTACAACTCCACCTGGTACTGCTGGTGCGACGGCGACAACTGCATCGGCACCAACGCCGAGCTGCCCTGGTCCTGCCCGATGGATCTGCTGGAGGACACCCAGGTCTGCGGCGTCCAGTGTCACGACCACTTCTGGCTGTCGGATGACATGATCTTCATCGACCGGCTGGGCAATCCGCCCCGGATCGTCATCGACGACGGCAACGGCGTGGTCACCTGCACGCAGTACGCGGATGTGTCCCCACTCCGCTTCGTGCGGAGCCAGACCCGGATGAGCTTCTCTGTGGACACCGCCAACAACACGCAGTCGATCATGATCAACTTCCAACTGACCCACCCTGGCATTGTCTTCGCTCAGTACCGCCTCAACCCCGGGGATCAGTGGGCCTACGCCGGGCTTCTCTTCACCTACGACGGCCTGCTCGCCCAGAACCTCGGCCAGCTGTACCGCTCGTACCACCTGGGCGTGTTCTCGCCGGGGACGATCATGTACTGGCGGCTGGAGGCCCACCAGTTCGCCAACGACGGCAACATCGCTGATGTCTGGGAGGGCAACCAGATCCTCCAGTGAACACAGCCTGCCCATTCCTGCAGGGAACGGGCAGCGCATCCGAGCCGTTCGTATTAAGATAATAAATATTTGTTATTTTAATACGAGCCCGGATGTGAATAAATTATTTAAAAACAACCTTTTTAGCAGAAGGTTGTTTTTAGTTAAGAAAACAATTTACAAAAGTTCGAACGTCCCATGCTCGGGTATCACAAAACCCGCATAAAAAGCGGGTTTTTGATATACGCTCCCAGGGTCGGATTCGAACCGACGACCAATTGGTTAACAGCCAACTGCGCTACCGCTGCGCCACCTGGGAATAAAGCTAGAATAATATAATATTCTTTTTTAATTTTGTCAATATAAAAATCAGACATCTCTTCATTTTGAATTAAACTTCTTATATTGTCCGTCTTTTTTATCAAAATACCAAACCTGATTCTTTTTTGCTGATATCTCTATTGTGTCTTCGTCGGTATATCTCTTACCCTTAGCTTTATACAAAGCCTCATCTGATTTTTGCTTCATTGCATCCAAACCTTCCTCAAAAAATGGGGCAACCCCGGCACTAATAGTTACTCGAATTTCAGATTTAACGCCTTCAGGGTTTTGATAAATAAACACCCTGTCTTCTACTGCCTTACGCAAACGTTCGGCAAAAGCCGGGCCGTCTCCGTTAGCATATGGAGCAATGACCATAATCTCTTCACCACCAACACGAACAACCAAATCGCCTTGACGCATTTTTTCTTTGAATACATTAGAAACTTCTTTTAGAATAAAATCGCCGGCCAAATGACCTAAGCCATCATTTATTTTTTTAAAGTCATCAATATCTACCATGATTACAGAAAACTCACCTTTTTGCCCCTCTGGCCTATGACGTCTTTCAAAGTGTTCTTTTAAATATTGATTATTATAAAGACCTGTTAATGAATCTCGCTGAGCTAGAATACGAGCCAGGATAGTTTGAGTTATACCTCGTTCTACTGTTTTACTAGCAACTCCAGTTTTATATATTTCTTCTGGTTCTTCTGGATTTGCTGCACGATCTGCATTCTCTTCTAGGGCGTAATCATAAATCAGCTCACTTACTGGTACGCCAATTTTTTCCGCTTCAATAGCCATTCGTCTTTCAAATTCCTTTACTGCTGTTGGTATTGGCACCTTATTTTCTCCTTCTGACATATATTTACAGTATTAATAAATTAGCTACATCAATTGATAATTCTTTGCTGGCTCTTTCACACCCTTAAAGACCACATCAATGATATTTTTCACGCCAAACTGACGGCCATCAAGAAACCCGGCCATAGCCGCCTCGGCCAGCCAACCACTATTTACCCAATCAAACAACCATTCGCTGGCATACTTGGGATTATTCTGGGAGATGCCGGCATTTATCGTTTTGAGCCACGTGCGATTAAAAATTTCCTGCGCGCCGACTGACGGAGCCATAACCAACGGAATGCCAAGCGCGCTATAGAAGACTAGCTCGCTGGGCTTAGTCCAGAGTACATCTGTCGTTCTTAGCACATCATTGAACGTGGCAAAATAATCTTCTTTTTCAAGAGAAAAAATTATATTCAAATTTCTACCGAGTATTTTCTTTAGACCGTACTCACTTATCTTGTCTTCAAAAAATCGATAAACATCATTGCGTGTGCCTGCCACCATGTTGAGTCGCAGTTCCTCATCTAATAATTTTTTCTTTAGGCTACGCAAAGCCTGGGCGGCAATATTTTTTTGCGCGCCCGCGCCGCCGACTGCAAACGTCAACGTCAACGGATGATGTGTGTGTGTCACACCATCCTCATCTTCGCCTTTGAGAAATTTTGAGACGGTGTCGGCGTACTTTTGTCGGTAACGTTTTTGTGAATCAAGATTATGAATACGAGATAGCAAATCTGATTTTAAAATCCCCACCTCTTGATCACCAATATTTTCTTCAGGCAACGGAAACCCGGTCAAAAATATATTCTCTTCTTTCACACCATAGAGCTTGAGCCTATCCACGACCCGTCTGCACGGCGCCAAATATTTGATCTTACTTGTAGATGGGTGTAATGGTGCCCACGCACGACTGATATCGGCATCACAAATGACTGTATAAATATCGTTTTTAAATCCATGCACTTCCGCCATATAGGCAGGAATAAAAAATGTCGTAATCAGCGGTATATTTTTTGTATTTAAAAAATCAACCAAGTCTTTACCCCAACCCTTGCGTATCAAACCATAGGTTTCTCTCAACTGCAAGGTCGGTCGAGACAAATCGCGTCGAGGGTAAAAATCTCGAATACGCTGAAAATAATCAAAAATACTAAATAGTTTTTCCCCAACCAACGGAATGTTGTTCAATCGGGAAATCCAACCATAAAAAACTTCCGAATTATGCCAGATCTGATGATCTTTTGGTGGAATACCTTCGTAATTATTGGCAAGGATGACTTTGTCAGTCGGAGACAAATGACGGAGTGGATAGGCGGCGCGCTGATGGCCGTAGCCCATATCTACCGTGACTATCCAAGCCTTATTATCCATAAACTCTAAATCCTAAATTATAAATACTAAACTATACAAAACGTTTGTTGTGAGCAAAGATAAAGCCCATTGTCTTGTCGAACTTTGAAGGAAATACTTGTACGGCAAAACCATGTATTCTAAGCTTTCCTTCTATCTCTTTGCTTTTTTCTCTACCCATATGATACTCCAAAACAATATAATTTACTATCGCTAGATCTGCCTCTGACATCGCCTCAAATACCTCATACTCCCCTCCTTCGATATCCAATTTCATGAGAGAAATTCTTTTGATCCTATTTTGTTCGCAAAAATCAGCAAAGGAAGCGGCTTTTACGATGACTGACTGAGCGCCTTCCGGGAATCCATCAGCCAACTTGTGGTTATGACTATCTTCTGCAACTTCCAACCTCCGAACACCGCTTTCACCTGCTAATGCTGCTTCAATAAGTTCTACACCGGAAATTTTATTTATCAGTATGTGATTATTAAATGCCTCTATATTTCGCGGTTCCGGTTCGATGGCGAATATCTTTATCTTCGGGTTTAATGAGCGCGCATAGATACTAAAAAATCCGGCATGCGCACCGACATCGACGACTGGATCCTTAGCATTTCTAATCGCCTCATCTGCTATCCGATACTCCCTATGTTTAAAAATTTCATTACAAACACTCTCGTCGGCTTCGTCGCGGATAATAAATTGAAATAGACAATTATTAAATTCTAAACTTACCTTATTCATAGCCGCTCTATTCTACCTAAAATCTCTATAAAAAACAAAAAGCCGCCTGTCCACTATTTTTTACAAATTTATAAAAAACAACGGACAACGACGGCTTCTGCGTGCGCTGACTGCCGCCGGACCAATCAGTCCGGCAAGAAGATGCAGCTATAGCGAGGCGTTGCCCCACTTTCGCTACAACTCTCAAGCGCACTGTCCAGATCTGGAAAGGTCGGCTTGCCTTGGAACAGCATGCCAACAACTTCTCGCATTTCTGGAGCCAACATTCTCGCGTGCCTAGGCACCAACGCACAACGTTCATCCCGACACGGAACGAACGAAGCCGCGCCGGTTGCGCTACGGCGCACTAATACGTGCACCTGAACTCCTTCTGCCATTGCGAAACCTCTGCGCGGATTGTTAAAAGTTCCAAGATGGAAAGCCGACTGGCCTAGGCAAGTCTGAATGACCCGCCAACTTTTTTGCGAGCCAGATCGGCTTGCGTATTCATTATCTAAAAATATCTAAATAAAAAATACACAAACCAATTTGGCATTTTTTTCGCAAAAAATGAGTCGAAAAAAATAAAGAACTGCAACAGTATAGTCACAATCTATCCAAAAGTCAACCTGGCTTATGCACAGAAATAGATAATCCTCCGAGTTTTGCTCGGAGGATTATTATACATTTCACTGTGAGAATTTTACATCATCGGTTTTTTCTCACACATTTTGCAATCTTTCTTGTGAGTAGCGATAAGTACTAACGCGGAAAGACCAACTAAGACGTAAATAATTCTTGAAACTACGGCCATCTGTCCACCGAAAATCATACCGACATCCCAACCGGTCAAACCGACTAATAGCCAGTTAAGACCGCCAACAATCACGAGCAAAAATGCTACCATGTGTAATCCTTTGTGCTGCATCATACACTTTTTCACCCCCTTTCAATTTGAATATTAAACATCAAATTCGAAATACTAAAGGCTATCTACAGTATAGCACAAAAATAAGTTTTATAGAATAAGCCCTTCTCGATTTTCTTCTTCTTGCCTTTGCAGAATATAGACATCGGCATTATATTCATCATTTCCCACAAACTCAGCTTTTTTATCCAGGATAAGTTCCATCGGCGCACAGGCGCTACACCCCTCACCCTGAGGACATTTGAAGCGCTCCAGCTGTCGAGCTAATTTTACTTGTCGAGCCACATCTAAAATCTTTTTTTGCGCCGTCTCAATATCTGGCAATTCTTTTGGTGTCAAATTGTCACTGCTATCCAAATACCAATAACTCGCACGGCTGGCCCGGCGTTTTTGACAACGCTCCACGAGCAATCGATAAATGGGCAGCTGCAAAGAATCGGGATCTTCTTCAGCTTTTCCTGTTTTAAAATCAATAATATGGACGCTGTCAGTATCAGGCAAATATTCCAGCCAATCTACTTTACCACACAAAATGATATTATCTTCTTCAGATAACCAAAAATATGGCAAGTCCATTTGAATTTTGATAGCTAATCCTGAGATTGGCCCGGGGTTATTCATTACTCGTCGAATCATTTCCTGTCCGCGAGTTTTATACTTATGCTCTGTCTCACTACTAGTAAATCCCCCTTTTTTGCCTATGACTTTACCCCATGCCTTATCAAACTTATCCATGAGGGATTCGCTAAATCGAGAATGTTTTGGTAAGACCGACAACGACTCCAAAACTTCGTGCACAGCTTGGCCTAATGCCAACGACGGACTCATGAGCTTTATCTTGTGATTTGTCTCGGGATCACGGTACACATTTTTGAGGTAATAACTGCGCGGACAGCGTAAAAAATCACTTATGGAAGTGTGCGATACCCACGTAGCCGTATATTTGTCTGGCATAGTGCCTTATTAGGAATCCATGGCCTGACTGAGAGCATCCTCCTCGTCATAGCCAGCATCCTCAAGCTGCCTCATTTTCTGAGCTTGTTCCGGATCCAAGTCAAAATCCTGCATAAGCTCCTCTACTGCGGCTTCAAGATCATTTTGCGTTTGACCGTTTTGGACATCGTCTTGCTGCTGATCATCATTCTGCGAGGACTGTGTACTATTACTTAATTGGTCGCCATCATTTGCCATATAATAAGGTTATATTTAAAATTCTGTATATTTTTTATTATTCCCTTTCGCTTTTTCAATTGGGTATTTTATCGCGTTTTTTACTATCTTTTTTTCAGCTGCATCCAGCAGATCTACATCAGTACTACGAGATAGCTCCAGTAAGTAGATTAATACATCTGCCAACTCATCGGCTATTTTCTCTTTATTGTTAATAACATACTCCTGTGCCTCATCCTCGTTCTTCCATAAAAAATGCTCTAAGACTTCCCCGGTTTCTAACGAGAGAGCGATCGCTAGATCTTTTGGCTTCTGCCATTTTTGCCAATCTCTTTCTTCTATAAACTGCCAGATTTTTTTAGTTAAATTTTCCAGGTCAGACATATACATATATTCTATAATCTTTTATTTTGCTTTGCAAGCAAAACCCCCACACCAGATCGGTATGGGGGTTTCTCAGGTTCTAATTCAACTTAAATGTCCCATTTAAATTTATTTCCAAAGTGTCCATACTGGGCAGTCTGACGGAATTGAGGCTTGCGCAGGTTGAGGAACTTGATAATGGCGGAAGGGCGCAGATCATAGCCTTTGACCTCTTCTTGTTTGCCGTCAATATCCACCACCGCCATGAGTGGCTTTGCCACACCAATAGCATACGCGATATGCACAAACACTTCTTTGGCATGACGCTTTTTGAGATAATCTACCGCAATTCTGCGCGCCATATACGCGGCGCTGCGATCAACTTTGGTCGCATCTTTTCCTGAGAACGCACCGCCACCAACCGGAATATTTGGACCATAATTATCTACAGCCAATTTGCGACCAGTAAGACCGGTGTCAGCATGAAAGCCACCAATAGTCCATTTGCCGTTTGGGTTTCGTAGCCAAATATCTTTTATGTTTTTAACATGTTTTGGCAAGTATTTTTTGAAGCTTAAGACTGTTTGTTCAAGTTTGACATCCTTCATATCTCCGCTTGTGCAGAGTGAAGTAAGTATCTTTTCAATCTTGCCATTATTGACCGTTACTTGCGCCTTGCCATCGTGACGACCCATGGCCTTACAAAGCTTGCGTGAAAGCACTACTTCCAGCGGCAACATTTCCGGTGTTTCGCTCGTTGCATATCCGACCATAATTCCCTGGTCTCCGGCGCCATCTTGATCGACACCATGACTAATTTCCGGACTTTGCTCAACTACATTGACCACTACGCCGATATCTTCATTATAGCCGCAATCTTTATACACGTTTTTTGCTATCTCACGGATATTAACATATGCCTTAGTAGTCAATTCTCCACACACCGTGATAACCCCGTGTCCCCCAAGTGTTTCAATGGCAACTCGTGAGTATGGATCCTGCGCCAGACATGCGTCAAGAATAGCGTCGGATATTTGATCGCAAACTTTGTCCGGATGCGCCAGGGTTACTGATTCAGCTGTTTTTAACATAGAAATAAAATTATTTGAGTAAAAAAAATTTTCCCTTGCAGGAAAGAAGTTCGACCTTTATCTTTCCCCGGGTCTGTTTTTAAAAACAGACCGAAGGCTAGAGGTGGCACCTTACCCTGACTAAGTCAGGACAGGTTGTCGGCAGGTCAACGGGCTAGTTCCCTCACTGCGCTCTTGATAGTGAATTTATACTAACAAACAACTTTTATTTTGTAAATGGGGATAACTCTACCTGCTCTAAATCTTTTAATACTTCTGTCACATGTGTTTCCGGATTTACTTTGTCGTAGGCTTTATAAATTTTTCCTTCGGGATCTATCAGGTAAGAAATCCGTTTCACGAATATTCCGTCAGCCTCATACTTTTTGATTACTTCCTTATCAACATCAGCAAGCAAGGAAAAATGTAAATTATATTTTCCAGCAAATTGCTGATGGCTTTCGACTGAATCGGCGCTAATGCCCAACACAACAATATTTAATTTTTTGAAATCTGGCAAGTTGCTTTGAATAGAACAAGCCTCTATTGTGCACCCGGGCGTATCATCTTTGGGATAAAAATATAACAACACCCATTGACCGAGATAATTAGACAATGTA
>CAZETA010000005.1:17530-56403 GCA_964514995.1 uncultured Gammaproteobacteria bacterium | reverse complement strand
CCAGAGTTATCGAAATAAATAACTGCCCAGATTGCAAATTTCTACCAGAAATTGCCGGGCAATCCAAGTTAGACAATACATTCGATACACACATTCGCATCTGGAAATGGGTAGTGCATGATAGAGATCTAAAACGTAACGCTAGCATGTATCATCCCGTATCCACGACAAGCATGGAGATGTGTTAGAGGGACCAATAGGCTCCGGCTCATTATCTTCTTTAATACATCTTCTTGGGTGCGGTTCAGGAGGGAAGTTCCTTCCCTTCAATAATACTAAACCACCCCGACTCTTAATTGAGCCGGGGTGTGTTGTTTTTGGATTTCCATTGTCATTCTGAGCGAAGCGAAGAATCTCTGTCTCAACTGTACGAGCCTGAATCCAGGATTGATTGGATGGATTCCCGCCTCCGCGGGAATGACAACGAATGAGGAATCCTATTCACTATCACTAACATCAATTGGTAGATCTGATCCTGGAGTACTGCTCGACGTGGCGGCGTCCGGTCCTACCATACAAATTTGAGGCAACGGTCGGTAATAACTGTCAAAGACGCGTTCTATTTTCTCGCCGGTAGGCGTAACACGGGTATAGATAAATGAAGCCACCGCGCCCCGAAAAGCATTCTGGCATTTCTTCTCTCCAGGCTTCAACTTGTCATTCACAATCTCTTGCGGCTTGCCTGCCGGAATCCACTTACTTACCGTGGGATGAGTATACGAACCACTGCGTCCATCATTTTTGCCCCACAGGGTAAAGACAAGTTCTTGTTTCTTATAATCAATAGACGTTTGCAAAAGCAAATAGTTCCCTGTGTCATTTAGAAATTTGAAGTCAACCATCGGCTCGTAGAGCGTTGAGTCGGTACCGGGATTGCCATTGACTGGATCTGCGTAGTAGCTGACAACGAGAGAATGGTTGCGGCGTTCGGTAATATCCATTCCCGAATTCATAGCGGTTCTAAATAGCGTAGTTCCGATCTGGCACATACCGCCGCCAACTTCCGGTTTAATTTCATTTCCTTTTATTACCATTTCCGGCAAGAAACCGTTTTCTTTTGTATATGGACCGGCGAATTTGTTTGCAGAAAACTCTTCACCCGGCTTTATCAAAACTCCATTGAGACGCTTTACCGCATTGGCAATATTTTTTATTCTATTCGTGTGACTATCTTTGAATGTAGAATAGCCAGTGCCGATTTTTTCCATGATTCCTAAATCATTGAGGTTAGAAATCAAAATATTTGGCTCTACGATATCGACTGAAACGGTAATAGTCTTGGCTAAGTCGGTTGGCCGATAATTGCGCTCTCTAAACACTGCGTCCAAATCTGCATAGGTTTTTTCTTCGTTCAAACTCAAACCAGATTGATGTGCTTGAAACTCTTTTACCTTCTCCCCTTCCATGATAAATTTTGCATCTCTAGCAGGCGTGTTGATATATGGACGTAAAGTTTCTAAATAATTTTGCACTTTTTCTCTATTCAAACCAAAAATCGGCTCGCCGTTTTCTCTTCGGACCTCCAACCACTCAGCATAGACAGTCGGACCAATACTCCAATCTCGTTTAACTCCTGTTTGCGGATCTGTATAATTGAGGCCCAGATTACCGTAATTTAAGATCTCGGGCAGCTTGACCACCAATGGCTCTACATCAGACACAAATACGTCGGGTTTAAATTCTTTTTTCGTAATTACAATCGGAACAACAGATAGCTGGGACAATTGAGCGCGGATACTGTTTTTTAAATCAAAATAATCAAATATATAGCCGGTCCGTTCTGGTTCTATGGCGTAGCGCAACGGCGCTAAGCCGGTTATTTTGATATGCGCATTACGAGCCGGATCAGCATACGCCGCGAGGCGATCCTCAACTGCTGAAACAAACCCTTCCTCCACCACTGTCTCAGCTACTACGTGCTGATTGGCAAAAAATTTAATATACAGCGGCTCCCAGAGATCGAGCAGAAAATTTCCCGACTTACCAATAGCCAATACCTTAACAGCCGTCTCCTCGCTGTTTATCGCAACCATTTCCACCGCGCTATCTTCGGTGGAAATGGGACTGATAGCAAAACTCTGCGGCTCACCATTATGTTCAAAACTAAACGACAGGCTTTCTTTAGCAATACGATTATTAAAATTTTCTATCATCTCTTGCAACTGATCGTGGGTTAATCCTCCGAGATGATGCGTGCCAATATATACCCCCGGCAATACTTTCTGCGCATATGCATCCCGGTAAAGTGCCGCCCCGGCCATGAAGATCAGAATGGTAAATAAAAAAATACCTGCGCCAATCGCGGCTTTCTTTTTCCACTGCTTTGCACCAGAGACAAAATTACTAATTTCGGTCATATAATTTTCCTTGACGTTACACCTTTTTTTGAGATTTGTCTACTCCTCTACTACCATAATCGGAATATCGTTTCCCGGACTGGCTTTGGGCAGTCTGATAACAAGAACGCCGTGCGTATACTGAGCTTGGGCCAAATCTGCTTTGACATTGACCGGCAAAACTACACTACGAGAAAATTTGCCCCAATAGCATTCCTGATAAAAATGCTCGTCTGCCGGAGACAGCGGCGACAAACGCTGGCCGCGGACGGTCAACAAATCGTTGTGCAAATGCAGTTCTATATCTTCCGGCCGCGTACCGGCCATAGCGGCCACCACCACAACCTCGTCTGCCGTCTGACCAACATCAATGGCGAGCTGACCTTCGGGGATGTGTAAAAATTCTGGATTGGCCGAGCTGCCAAAACCAACTCCGCTTACTTGACTGCCGGAAGAAAAGAAAGAAATTTTATTTGGTTCGTTATTAAGCATAGGACTACTGTATCATTTTCTGACATACCGGACAATATCGAGAACTCCGGCCGGCGATTTTTTTATTGGCAATAATACCTACCGCACAACGGAAACAATTCTTGCCATCACGCTGATATACCTGGAGAAAATCTAAAAAGTTTCCTTTCCTGCCGCTGAGAGTGCGAAAACTTTTAAAGGTTGTGCCTTTATACTTAATCGCTTTTTTTAAAATGACGTTAATAGAATTAAATAATCTAATTATTTCTTCCTTGGTTAAGGTGCAACTTTTTCTACCTGGAAAAATTCGAGCGGCAAAACAAGACTCGTCTGCATAAATATTTCCAATCCCGGCAATCAAATTTTGATTAAGCAGCAATGATTTAATCGGCGCTTTTTTATCTTCCAAAATTTTTATAAAACTTCCCAAAGTAAAATCTTTAGTGAGCGGTTCGGGGCCATAAGCGCTGGCAAGCTTTTCTTTGGTCTTAATATCAACAATCTTCACGTAGCCAAACTGACGCATGTCACTGAAATATAGCTTGCTACCGTCGACAAAAGTCCAGGTGACCCAACTATACCGAGGCGGAAACTCAGTGATTCGAGCAGCAGTCAAACTATGTCCGCCTTCGATAATTTTATCCTTGCTTTTATAAATAAGCTGGCCTGTCATCTTCAAGTGGATGAGCAAAAACTTATTATGGCCTATATCGATAATTAACAATTTACCGATCCGATCAATACTCTCAATCTTTTTGCCTACCAAACTTTTTTCAAAACTGACAGAAGCGC
The DNA here is from genome assembly GCA_964514995.1 of uncultured Gammaproteobacteria bacterium. Taxonomy (GTDB): domain Bacteria; phylum Patescibacteriota; class Patescibacteriia; order Magasanikbacterales; family GWA2-37-8; genus XYD2-FULL-39-9. The sequence continues at coordinate 52,804 of CAZETA010000005.1, read as the reverse complement.
TTTGTATTGCTTTCCTTTTTAGGACTTCAACATGAGTAATTTTTTTACCAACTAAAACTTTGATTAACTCACGCCTAATCGTTTCTACTTCGGGCAGCTCTGGCATAACTAAACTATAACTCCCAATCACTGCCTTGTCTACACAACAACATAGATGCCTGGAGAGGTTCTGCCATAACCTCTTTAACCAGTTTTTCTATACGAATGCTTTGCGATCCTTTTGCCAATACGACATCGCCTTCAGCTAATTTTTCCTGCAAAAACTTGCCCGCTTCTGGACTGGCCGCAAATGAAACGATTTTATCTTCATCCAGACCAGCTTCTTTCGCTGCCTGGGCAATATACTTAGCCGCTTCTCCAACAGTGATTAAAAAATCTACGCCTAATTCAGCGATTTTAAAACCTATTTCGCGATGAGCGTTTTCTGTCTCCGCGCCGAGTTCCAGCATATCGCCCATAACCGCATAGCGACGCGCCCCAGATTTAATTTGGACTTTAATCAAGGTTTCCAAAGCAATCTTGGCGGCTTCAGGACTAGAATTATATGTATCATCGATAATCAGCGTATGTTTGATGCCATCAACGAGTCGCATGCGGCCTGGCAGATATTCAAGTTTAACTAATCCTTGCGAACCTTCGATAAGATTAACACCGAAAATAGTACCAACTGACAACCCCGCCAACGCTGCTGAGACTGCGGACGTGGCGATAACACCGGGTAAAAACACCGGCACGATATTCCCTCTATACAACACCTTAAAATTCAAACCGGATGGCCAGCCCGTCTTTTCATCAGTCATGATATTAACATCGGTAGCTTGTAAATCGGCGCCGTCTTTGAAACCATAGGTAAGCACTTCAGCTTTGGTGGCGCCGATATTTTGCATCACCATTTCGTTATCAAAATTTAAAACCGCAAAAGCGTCCTGTGCCAAATGAGAAATGATAATCCTTTTTTCTTGAGCAATTTTTTTGATGGTTTTAAAAAATTCCGTATGGGCGTGAGAGATAAAAGTAAGTACGCCTACTTTACATGGCGCAATCTCTGTAAGATATGCTATGTCGCCTGGTTTATCCGCGCCCATTTCTAACACTAATACTTCGGGATAGTTAGCATCCCGAAACAATAATAATTTTTTTGCCTGCCACAACACACGCAACCAGCCGACCATTGACCTGCCCGGACTTTTCTCAATACCAACAATGGTCAACGGCAACCCGATTTCATTGTTATAATTTTTTGAGCTACGCCGCACGGAAAATTTTGTGGCCAGCACGGCTGCGATCGCTTCTTTACCCGAACTCTTACCCACCGAACCGGTAATACCAATAACGTCCGGCTTGTATTTCTTTAGAATTGCCTTGGCTGTATTTCTTAGAAGCGATTGTAATACGGATCTAAACATAAGAAGTTTTAGACATTGCTTTCAAGATGAGTTGTCGACTCAGCGTTAGGAAAAATTTTATCAAGCAGCTCCTGCCAATCCATATAATTAGCGGGTTCGGAAACCGTGACTGGCTTGTTAAAGCTCTTGAATACGATCTCCATAGATGTTTTTTCTTTATAATCTGTTCCCAAGGCAGACAAGCTAAAACGATACGGCATGCCGTCATTGCGAGAAACCCACACCCGACCGGACATACTTCTAATTGTGCTTAACTCCTTATTCAAGTTATTGATTCTCGTTTGGGTAACGGTATGCTCGGCCAACACATTAAGATCAGCCACTAATTTTTTAAAATTATTTTTGTTAATAGAAAAATTATACACGTCGTACCCAACACCATTTGATCGAACAGTGTATGGACTACTGACTAGAAAAGCCCGGGATTTAGCCACCAAGGCCTTCACCTGCTTTTCTTCTTCCACGCGATCAGCCTCATCGACCGCTCGCTTTTCATTAATCTTATCCAGTAAAGCCGTATCTATCCCCAACTGGCCCAGCAAGGACCCGACACTGAATTGTATCCAGGTATTTTTATAAGCAGCTAATTCACTAGGAACGTTACTGGCTTTGGTAAGCGCCATGTAAAAATTACGGCCGACATATTTTGTCTCAAGACCGATCGCGACTTCTTTTTTATCAGACGATTTTGTTTCAAAAGAAAAATAAGACTGACTTTCTTGAGAAGTGAGGATCTGTCTGCCGCCTTTAAAATTAAAACCGAAATCTTTATATGTTGTTGGGTTTTTTGTACCAAAATTACCTGCCAGCAAATCGCTATATCTTGTCGACACTTTGCCGTGATGAGTAAAGGATCCTTCATAAATCCAGGAGCTGGCATCGTCCAATTTGCTCAGCGCCCGCCACAGCTTCTGGTCTGGCTTTTCTACCGCCGACCGAACGCTCACCCCGACTAATAAGCCCGCGGCTACAAATACAAAAGCTGGGGCAAAAAAATATTGCCGGTATTTCTGCCATTTTTCTCTCAAAAAATTATTCATATTATCAACTATTAATAAAAAACCTATTATTTATCGCCGGCGATACCTCGATATTCCAAAACAAATTGAGCGACATCTTTAAATATCGGCGCAGCGGTTGATTCCGCCCAGCTCCGTTGCGGCTCTTCATATTTCACCAACAAGACAAATTTCGGATCGGTGGCGGGAAAATAACCGACAAACGTATGATTCGTTCTGTCCTCTGCATAACCGCCTTTAGCGGCAACTTGGGCCGTACCCGTCTTACCGGCAATATAATAATTTTTTAGACCGACAGCTCTGGAATATGTTTTTTCAACCACTGAAATAAGCATAGCCGTAATCAGTTTAGCAGTACTGGGAGAAATTACAAGCGCAGTCTTTGGTTCTGCTCGGTCTACCTGACCATTAGGGTGACGAATCTCCTCGACAATATACGGGGTCGGCATATTACCGCCGTTTGCCATAGCTGCATAGGCTGCGACAATTTGAAGCGGGGTCGCGGTAAGACCTTGACCGAAAGAGCCGTTAGCTATATAGACCGGCGGCTTTTTGCTTAAAGAGTCAATGTCGCCGGACACTTCAGTAGCCAAATTTATCCCTGTCTTCTTTCCAAACCCAAACTTTTCCACGTATTCTTTAAATCGCTCTCTACCAATTTTTTCCACTACAAAAATCATGCCGGTATTGATCGAATTTTCCAAGACATTAGTCATCGTGACTAGACCATAAACTTTATCTAGGGCATTATGAATCGGCTTGCTGCCTTTAAAAATCTTTTCTCCGGTATCGACATAGGTGGTAAAAGGGGAAACCAAATCCAAATCTAAACCTGCAGCCATAGTGATCGGCTTAAAAACAGAGCCGGGTTCATACGCCGTAAAAATTGATGTATTATTAAAAACTCCCACATTCTTCACTCCGGATAAATCATTCGGGTTAAAATCAGGCAGGCTGCACATGGCCAAAATTGCCCCCGTTTTTGGATTCATCAAAATTAAAGAGGCGCTCTTGGCTTCAAATAAATCTAAGCCTTTTTGCAAACGCTCACAAGCTTTGTACTGAATATTTCTATCTATAGTCAACAACAGATCAGCGCCGTCTTCCGCCTGCTTGATAGTATTGTCAGCCATGGGAATAATACTACCAAGGGCTCCTTTTTCTCCCGCTAAAAAACCGCTACGGCCCGTTAATAATTCATTTAAAAAACCTTCTATTCCGTACTGCCCTACTAATTCACCTTTATTATTTTGTGTAGCAAAACCAAGAACATTCGCAGCAAGATTTGCTTCCGGATAATACCGAAATTCCTGCCCCACAGTATGAATACCGGGCAAATGTTGGGCCTCGATCTCATCTCTCAACTCATCTGAAACTTTCTTGGCAATCGGCTCATATGGATCGTTTTTTTTGGAGAATTTGACGATCAGACTATTTTTCTCCTCTTCAGAATAACCGAGCAGCACGGCAAGTGAGCTGGCTGTGCTGCTGATCTTATCGGATGCGATATCACGAGGTACTGCGTACACAGAATAGTATTCACGATTGACTGCCACAGGATATTCCCTCCCAAACAAACGACTATCCTGAAAAAAAATATTCCCGCGATGTGGATACAACTGTCTGTAAATCTCATGGTTATCCTGCGCCATTGCCGCATAATACGAATGATCAATAACTTGCAAACTAAAAAGCCTACCGATAATGGCGCATGCGCCTAATAACGCAAAAATAGAAACTACGCGCAGAGAATTGTCTGTGTTTTTATTTTTTATCATCTGAAACGAGAAAGATAAGAAATTAGTTCTTTTTTGGGATCTTTGTTTTTATACAAAATATTGTATATAGCATTTCCTAACGGAAGTCGTACGTTATGTTTCCTAGACAAAATATCTAAAGCTTGCGTCGCCGCCACACCTTCTACCACCTGTCCGATCTGATCCTTTGCGTCTGCTACCGCGACACCTCTGCCCACTAATTCTCCGAAGCTCCTATTACGGCCGCTAATACTGATGGCCGTAGTAAAAAAATCGCCTAACCCCGCCAACCCATACACTGTCTCCGCATTACCGCCCATTTTTTTCACCAACAGACCCACTTCTTGCAACGCCATAGTGAATAAAACGGCTTTGGTATTGGGCGCAATACCCATTCCGTCACAGATACCGATAAGAATGGCATAGACGTTTTTTAATGAACCTGATACTTCCACGCCGATATGGTCGGTGCTTGGCATTAAACGCAAGTATCTATTTTCCATTATTTTTTTAATCTTATGAATTACATAAGGATCGGTAGAAACGACATTCATAATGGTAAACTCTCCCCCAGCCATCTGACTTGCCACCGCCGGACCGGAAATCGCCGCGATTTTGTGATTTGGCAAAATCTTCTTTAACACGTCAGTGGTCAATGCGTACGTTTTACCAGAAAGATCTAAGCCCTTAGAAAAATCTACACAAACGGCGTCTTGAGGAATATGTGGCGCAACTTGTCTGGCAATGGCCTGTATAAATCCGCTCGGCACAATAATAAAGACCGTACTCACTCCTGATACGGCTTGCGCAATATCCGGTTCACATTCTATATTGGAGGAAAGCTGTATACCAGGTAAATATTTTTTGTTTTCTTTACATTCCTTAATATCGGCAAGCGGCGCAGGGTCACCGGCATAATTCCACAATTTTACCTTAAAACCATTGGTGGCAATCACTTGCGCTACCGCCGTGCCCATGTTTCCCGCTCCAAGAATTGCAATTTGTTCTTTTTTTGCCATATGTATTAAAGTAGATACTATGATGTATAGTATACTGCTTTAGGGTAGCTAAATCAACAAAAAACACCTTCTGCTTGAGAAGGCGTTTGTACTGTTTAAAGGTTTTGATTTACTCTAAAATTCCATCTAAATTGACATCGTAGAGAATCTCTTCGTTTAATTGACGGTACCGGACAATCTCTTTTTGCTCAAACCAAATACCTATTTCCCGCTCTGCTTCTTCTGGCTGATCGGAACAATGAATCAAATTCCTGACCGCCCGATCATCAATTGCGGATATTTGATATGAGTCAATAGTAAAGTCGCCACGAATAGTACCTACATCTGAAGTGGCTGGTTCTGTTGAGCCGGTAATCTTTTTCACTACCGCCACGGCCTGATTACCCTCCCACACCATCATCAACACAGGACCCGCAGTCATAAAAGTAACCAACTGGCGTATAATATCCTTACCATACTCCGGGGCTTCTTTTTCTATCGGCAACCCCGCCTTTTTTTTGTCCTCTACAATAATTGTGCCTTTTTTTAAGAACCAGGCGTCATCTTTATTGTAGTGCTGCCAAAGTTTCTCTTCGTCTGCCAAACCAAAACGAACAGCAGCCAATTTTAGCCCTGTGCGCTCATACCGTTTGATAATCTCGCCAATCAAGCCTCGTTGTATACCATCAGGCTTAATAATGACAAAGGTTCTTTCTTTTGAAGGATGCGCCATAAATTGATAAGTTAGTGTATTAGTTGCGTTAATAAAATTAATGCATATAAATTGGGTTCATTCTAATACAAAACCCATTACCAGTCAACAGAGTCGCCTTAATAGATGATATAAAAATGAAAATGAACTTTTTGCTCCAATTTCTTAACTTCAATAATTAAACCCGCGAGAATAATTGATCTATCTGTAATACTTCTTGCGTAACAATACGCGCGTACGGCTTTTTGTAATTTAATCTTTTTGCTATACGTAACCGCCGTATCATTAGCCAGCTCGAAATCTTTTCTAGTTTTAACTTCTATAAAATAATAATCATCGCCTTTGTTGGCGATGATATCAATTTCACCCATGGTTGTATGATAATTCCTTTCCACAACTGCAAACCCATGCCGCTGCAAAAAATCGCACGCCTGCCTCTCGCCCCAATCTCCTAAATTCTTATTTCTTCTTGTCATTCGCTTTGGGTAAATATCTCTCCATGCGTGCACGCCTATCTTGCTCGTCTTTTATCTGGGGAACCCTAGCACTGACATATTTATAAATTTTATAGATAGACCAAACAATATACGCAGCAACAAACAACAACCAAAATCGGTACGATAAAAATTTAACACCTTCCTGCCTGAAAAACATCCAGACCATCCCCATAAAACCAACTCCCATGCCCAAATTAGCAAATTTCTTCAAAATAATTTTTATATACCTTTCTTCTTTATATTGGACCATTATCCTGCATACGAGACCGGCGATAATACAGCAAAGGAAAAAACCAAGCAAGAGCTTGAGAGACGCGCCGCTAGCGACAAACGGCTGGCTAAACCAATAATCGAGACGGGATAGATTGATTAGATTCATAATCGAAATGTGTGAATAAAATATTTATTTTGCTCAAATATTTTTGAGTAAATGAGACTCTGCGAGCTCCAGCTCATATAAAATGAACTATACTTTTTCAAAAATTAATGAATAGTGATAATCACCGGGCAAAATCTTATCTACAAACTTCAGGCCTTGCTCCTCGGCCAAACGAATGACATTGCTGGATTTTAGCATCAAACTTTCTGAGGGACCAAGGGTGCCTAATTTCTTTGCCCAATCCACCACCACTAGATACCCGCCTTTTTTTAGCATTCGGAGCGCTTCTTGTAAAGCGCCATTTTTATTTTTTAGTTGGAATAATACATTAACGCAGAAACAGGCGTCAAGTGACCCTTCGGGAATCGGTGTCTTGCCCGGCAACTCAATATCAGACCAGACCGTCTGGATATTATCAAAACCCTCGCTGCGGGCCATGCTTTTTATGCTTTCCAAAATATTTTTTACGACATCCACGGCATAGACAATCCCCTTCTCTCCCACGACTTTGACCGACGGAAATACAAAATGACCCGTGCGGCCGCAACCCAAATCCGCCACCCGCTGTCCCTCTGATAAAGAAATCCGTTCGAAAATTTTATATGGATCTATGAGCGCGGTACCTGAGTGAGACATACATTAAAAATCCTAAATTCTAACTTCCCACCGCCGCAAGGCGGGGTCCCGCTGTGGCGGGATAAATACTAAACTTATCGAATAAAAATTTTTCCGACTGTTCCCATCAAAAAACCATTAATCATGTTAGTCACTATCAAAAAACCAAAAAAAATAAAAATAATGCCTATAACTTTATACATTAATCTCGTACCGCCGCTCATGCCGAATTTCTCTTCGGCCCACGCATTAAGGCCAAAATTCTGGATAAACCATTCGGTTTTGAGCACTTGAACTATCCCGAGTAAAACCAAAACTATTCCGATAAAATAACGCATAGATATAAATTAAAATACTAATTTAATTTTAGCACTTTATCATATTAAAGTGAATACCTGACAAAATCTTTTTTTACCAAACAATTCCCGATGACTAAAGCGTCTAAATCTGTTTTAAAAAATGTAGCCAGTGCTTCTTGCGGAGAATTGACAATCGGTTCATCAGCTGAATTAAAAGAGGTGTTTAATACAAGTGGAATGTTAGTAATTTTTCTAAATTCATCGATTAAATTCCAAAACAAAAAATTATGTATTTTACTAACTGTCTGCATTCTAGCAGAGCCATCAATATGAACAATCGCCGGCACCTGAGCGCGTTTTTCGGTTTTGACCTGATGAATCTCAGTCATAAAAGGAACTTGGCCGGCAAATTCAAAAAAAACGTTCTGAAAATCTTCCAAAATAGCAGGCGCAAATGGCCTGAACGGCTCTCTAAATTTTATTTTTTTATTAATCAAATTAACATTCTCTCGCCTTCTTGGGTCTGCCAAAATACTGCGAGCGCCCAGGGACCGTTGCCCGAACTCTGCCCTCTCTTGAAACCAGCCGATTATATAACCCCTACTCAATAAAACAGCAGCTGTTTTAGCCGGGTTTGAAATTAGCTCATAATTGATTCCATGCTGTTTTAAAATTGATTCAACCTCTTTTTGACGACAATCGGGTCCAAGAAAAGCCGAGGTGATTAAATCGCTCCCGGCATTCCCCAACAAAACTCGATCTATATAATACGCTGCACCTAGCGCACATCCCGCATCGCCCAAAACCGGATTAGTAACAACCTTTTCACACAAACCACTCTCTGATATTCTACCAACCGCTTTGCTGTTAAGCATAACACCGCCACTGACGCAAAGGGGGATTTTACCTGCACGACCCATAACATATGCCGTCAGACTTATCAAAACTTCTTCCAATCTTTTTTGCAGACTCGCCGCTATGTCCTTATGACGAATGGTAATTTCTTGACCAGGGAGGCGGTGCGGACCAAAGGTTTTTAACCAACGATCAGAATACCATCGTTTCTTGAAATATTGATAATCAACATACCTCAGATCAATTTCAAACGAACCGTCTGGTTTTAATTGTATTATTTCTCTAAAAATATCGAGATACCTGTCTGTGCCATATGCCGAAAGTCCCATCACTTTATACTCATCTGCAAACATGTTAAATCCCAAATACTGAGTGGTGGTTGCATATATATGCCCGAGTGAATGGGGCCAAGAAATTTTTTTAAAGTTTTTAAAAGAGCTTTCTTCGACCATACCCATCCAGCAGGTTGTTTTCTCGCCCGTCCCGTCAACAGAAATAAGGGCAGATTTATTTAAACCAGAGCTAAAATACGAAGACGCAAGATGTGTGAGATGGTGATCTAAAAAATAAAATTTACCTTTATATCCTGTCTGTTTCCTAAAAACTTTCTCTGCTAAAAATAAGTCCTGTAGAACTCCCAAATTTTTAGAGACCTTACCCCACGATGCCGATAAACCCCTGACAGCATAGGCAAACCTTCTACCCAAACCTTTCCAAGGTTGCCAAAAAAATCCTACATGCCCGATATCATCTATAGTAATACCAGCAAACTTAAGACAGAAATCAATCGATTGCGAGGGAAAGGATCTGTCAAATTTATTTCTAGTAAATCTTTCCTCCTCTACGGCGGCTACCACTCGACCATGACGCAAAAGCGCCGCCGCTGAATCATGATTCCCAAAATAAGTGAGCCCCAGAATATAGGTTTTATTCTCTTCCATATAGCATGTGTGAACACTAATTACAGGGAGGGAGGCGGAGTACTGGTATTTAACACCTGTTTTCTTAACTCTTCAAACTTAATTCGATCTCCTTGGTTTTCGGTTATCAAGCCAACACCCCTATCAATCCACAACAATGCTTCTTGCTTTTGATTCAAGGCATCTAAAGTAAGCGCTAAAAAATAGTGGGTATTCGCCTCGCCGGGATTTAAGACGTGTAATTTCCTTAAAAAATGAACCGCTTCTACAAACTGTCCATTTTTCAGGTATATTGAAATTAAATTTCGGTAAGCAAGGCTGTAAGTAAGGTCGCGTTCAATCGCTTGGCGGAAGTAAAATATCGCCCTATCGGCGTTGTCCTCACGTTTATATATCTCCCCCAGAGCGCCCATCGCAATTAAAGCATCCGGTTCATAGCTAAGCGATTCTGTTAAGAGCGCTTTTGGATCATTCCATACGATAATACGCTGAAAAGTTCGATAACTAAGATACATAATAATTAAAAAAACAAGAGATAACACAAAAAACTTATGCCGTTTTTTATGCGCTAAGCCTAAAATTAAATATAAATAATAGGCCGCAATGCTAAGGGGGCCCAAAATAGCTAAATACAACCTATGGTCCTGAACAATAATACTTAATGGCAGGATACCGGAACTGGGCAATAAATTGATAAAAAACCAAGACCAGCCAAAAATCCAAACATGAAAGCCGGATAAACCATCCGTCCTACATAAACTATCGCTAGAAGGTTTTTTTCTATACAGAAAAAAACCAAAAGCAATGATCGATATAACAACTACTAAGCCACCTACTACATACCTGTCAAAAAAATTACTATGTACTGGAAAGATAAAACGCTCATGAATATCTAAAGTCGTGAACATCATTTTTAAATACTCTAGTAGAGCATGAAAAAAGGTCAAGATTCTAACATGTAAATAGTAGCCATACAATGAATCCGCGTAGCCAAAATTTAAAAAGTTCCTAAAATTTAGGAATGTTAACCTTAATATAAAATAAACATATGTAATAAGTATGTGCGGCATTATTTGAAACAAAAGACGTCTAAAAAACAAAGGCTCTCTCCCGTCAAAATTTAAAAACAGATAAAAAATTAAAGCCAAAAACGGAAAAACTACAGCACTCTCCCGACTCAGCAGGGCTAAAATGTAAGAAGCTACAGAACAAGTAAAGTAAGCAATCCTATGTCTAGAATCAAAACTCCTTATCCAACAAAAAATACCTGTGAGTATAAAAAAACTAGCTAATAAATCACCGCGGCCAGAAACGTAGATAACATTTTCTGACTGTATAGGATGCAGGGCAAAGATAAGAGAAATAAAAAAGGCGTATGCGATCTTTTTAAATTTTTGCTTGAATAGCAAGAAAACCAATACTGCATTCAACGAATGAAGCAGGTTGTTGAAAAGATGGTAAAATGCGGGCTCTAAAGCGTTAAAAAAGTAATTAATAGCAAAACTGATCAACAAAATTGGCCGATAGTACTCAGTGATGTCGCCGAAGCCGGCATAAATATTTTCAGTAAACCAGCCCTGAACATTTTGCCACTTAATTTCTTTAATGTACTCATTTTGTGAAATTAATTTAATATCATCAAGAAAAAACGCCCCATGCAAATCATAACTATACAGAATAAAACTGCCCAAAAATAGGGTTGCGGAAAAAATATAAATTTGAAATGGTTGTAAATACAAAAAAATGGCTTTTATGCGTTGGAGCATAATTTCTACAATCAGGAATATGACCTAAACTTAAGCTTTTTGATTACAAAAAAACACATCTTTAATAGAAGCCAGCCATGACGAAAGCGGGATATGTTAGTCGCACCATATGTACGGGCCCGATAAAAAATCGGAACATCAACTATTTTTAAATTTAATTTACCAGCTCCAAACAGCAAGTCAAAATCACCAAACGGGTCAAAATCACCAAAGAACGACCTGTGCGTCTTAATCTTCTCATAATCATCCCTCCACATCACTTTTGTCCCGCATAATGCATCTTTAATCTGCTGATCTAATATCCAGCTGCATAAAATAGCAAAAAATTTATTGCCTAAAAAATTTAAAAGACGCATAGACCCCTTCTCCATCTGGTACACTAACCGAGAACCGTTGATAAATTCTCCTAAACCAAAAATGATAACTTGATAAAATTTTTGCAAATCTTCCGGCGACACAGCGAGATCAGAATCTAAAATCATCAAAATATCGCCAGTGGCTAGGTCAAAACCTTTGCGCACCGCGTCACCTTTACCCTTACCATCCTGTCGCATAATTTTTATATCCAAACCAGGATACAATTCTTTTACTCTTTTCATTTCTTCCCAAGTACTATCCGTAGAATTTCCTTCTACAAAAATAATTTCCGTATGCGAACCAATTTGTGGCGTTCGCTGCACTATTGATTCTATATTACCCCTCTCATCCTTTGCCGGAACAATAATGGATACAGATGCTTTGCTGGCAAGGAACTGCGCTAGAGGCTTTGGCCTGACTACGGCATAATTAAAAAGGCACAACCTCCCAAACAGCGGTACCCTAGCCAAAAAACGATTCAAAAAAAATGAGACAAAAGGGATGTGTTTGGACAAAAATAAAGCAGCGCCTTTTTTCACGGTCTCAAAATTTGAGATGTGCAGCAAATTTTCAAAATCTACCGCAGGCAGCCAACTTACGGATAAGGGAGGGATGACTCTCAAGATTTTACTCGCTAGTAAAAACAGCGGCTTCCATAAATAATTATAATAGGAAAAAACTATCCTCGTGCGAGGATGACAAAATTTTTGTAGATTGAAAAAAAATAACTGGAGATCATTTACGCGATCAACTGCACCGTTTAAGACAATATAATCAAATTTTTTATCAGATTCTGAACCAACAAAAGAAGATGGGTCCCCTGTTAGAGCGTCAATTTCTAAAACACTCACACCTTTTGGGATTAACAAATTAAACAGGGATGCAATTTCTTGTTGATAGTAGCCATCATGCGGATTGCCAAAATCGCATTTTAACATAAAGCCAAAAAACCGTAACTACTTGCAAACAGATACAAGAAAGTATTTGATACTAAATTAGTGCCCAGGAGAGGACTCGAACCTCCATGACCTTGCGATCGCTACCACCTCAAGGTAGTGCGTCTACCAACTTCGCCACCTGGGCATAATTGTCTAAAACCGCCTATCCCGCCCCACAATCATTTCCACCTTACTGGGCGCTAGTTTTATTTTTACATTGACTTCTTTTGAGAGTTTGCCGTCAGCTTCTACAGCAAACGCTTCTTTGCCAGTAATGGTCATTTCCGTAAAGGGGAAGATACTCGGGTCTTCATATTTATATCCCCACCAACCGCTTTTTGTCAATGGTCTGATAAAAGCCTCAAGTTTTCCGTCTTGCGGGTGGACCACTTGGGACTCTTTATCTCGCTTGTCTTTTTTCCAAAAAAATGGTTGTAAATTACAAACCACCACCTCCATTTTGTCTTTGGCTGTCACTTTAAACCGCTCGTCATAGACGACTTGCAATTTGGCGGGCATGACCCGCAACTGAGAAACAAAATACCGATTGTTCATCCAGCCGACATCCAACAATTCTTTGCGACGGCGAGAGAGCACCGTGCAAGCCTCCACACCGACAGGGATCCCCAGAACTTCCGCAATCGTGTTACTCGGCCCCACTGGAAGAAAACCAAAAGTGCAGTTACTGGCAGCACTGCGAGAAAGAATTTGCCCGAAGGTCGCATCATTACCGACAATGACAATAGTTTTTGCGCCGCGTCTAATCTCGTCTTCGATGACTGCTTTAGAATCAGTATAATTTTGCAAACGTAAAATCTTACCCGCTATGCCATAGTCCGTCAATACCACTTCCATCGTATGGATGGTTGAAAGGAAATTTTTCTGACGTAAAAAATTGTCGTAAATATATACATACATAGCTACTAGATCTAACTCCTTACACTACACTAAGAAAGATATGACGGATCAACCTCTTCAACTTTTTTAACCGAACTTCTTTGTCTCACGGGTTTTTCGTTTCCTTCCATGCCCGGCATAGTCACTTTACCGTATAACACGGCACCAGACTCAATTTTGAGATTCTTTACATCAATATCTCCAAATACTTTCGCCGTAGCCGTAAGCTCAAGCGATCCGCCAATTTTCATATTACCCTTCACTTCACCTGAAATAGTAGCACTGCCCGCTCTGACATTAGCGACAATTTTTGCCCCACGCTCCACGCTTAAATGCTTACTGGTAAAAACACTGCCCGACACAGTACCTTTTACTACAATATTTCCTTCAGATGCGAAATCACCTTCCACATTGACTGATGGGCCAACTACTGTTTCAACTTCGTCCTGCATTTGCTGCGGAACAGACTCTTCTAACTCCAATTCTTCAACCTGCTCAACAATTTTTGCCTGCTGTCTTTGAAAAATCATATAATATAATTAAAGGAATGTAAAAAAATTGAGAATTATATTATACCACATGTCGTGTTGGTATCCAAAAGCCGAATTCACTCCCCTTCCCCAATCCGGCACTATGGGCCCAAACCCGCCCATTATGCGCTTCAATAAACTTTCTGCATACGTAAAGGCCGAGGCCAGTGCCAGTGACATTGGAACTTTTCACATTATCTCCGCGATAAAATTTCTGATAAAAATTAACCTCATCAGTTTTATCGAAACCAATACCGCTGTCCTGAACACGAACACTAACACCGCTCTCTTCTGCTGTTAGCAATACTTTTATTTCACCCTGCTCGCTATACTTCAAGGCATTGTCCACAAAATTAAATACCACATGGTGAATTTTTTCCTGATCACAATCAACTCTGGGTATATCCTTTGGTTTATCCCAAATAACTTTCATGTTTTTTTCTTTTGCCTTAATTTTAAAATCTGTAATTATACCTTCAATAATACCGACAACATTTGCCGGGCCAAAGCTATATTTAGCTCTCCCCTGTTCAATACGAGAAATATTCAAAAATTCGTCTACTAATTTAATGAGATGTTCATTGTTAAAATCCATATCACGCAACACTTTCACGGTCTTCTTGTCCACCTTGCCGTAAGCACCATCAACAATCAACTCTATATAGCCCTTTAAAATCGAAAGTGGCGTGCGGAGCTGATGAGAGGCAATCGATAAAAATTCAGTTTTTTGCTTATCAAGCTCTTGAAGACGAATATTTGCTCGCTCCAATGAACCAGCCAACTGGGCCGCCTCTACTCGTCTTTTAACCTCGTTAGATACACTTTTGATCAATAAATATGAGATAAACAAAACCATTAGAGCTAGAGAAAAGTTTATAACAAACTGTAAATACGACTCTGAAATAACCAAACGCAAAATCAGCAAAAAATTTAAAATCAGCAAAAAGCCTTCGGTGGCAATAACTTTTATGTCTAGCAACTGATGCTTCAAAATAGCGTACGTGGTAAATATCGCTACAATAGTAGAAAAAAACTGCCCCATCCAATTATACTCAAAGTAGCCAAACCACGGTAATACCAGGTTAGTTGTCATGGCCAGATTTGAGGCGCAGAAATAACCGATTAAAATATATAAAATATGGCTCCGTACCACCCCTTCCGAGCGCCGCATTTTAAAAAAAAGGTTAACGAATCCTAAAATAAAAAATAGGCTTATATGTAAAGTATACACAACATACAACGGCCCCCAGAGAATAATATCTTCACCCTTATCAACTACAGACACACCCTTAATCATTAACGTAGGATGAAGGCAGAGCAAAATGATTAAAAGGTTTTCTACGACTAATCCAATTTCAACCCATAACGACGGTTTTTTATTATCCGGAAATACAAAAGTGAACAAAAAAAAGCTGGTGGAAGTGAACGAGGCCATGATATACAAAATGCGCGCCCATAACACTACCTCTCCGAAAATATGGCTGCGGTAAAATACCATTGGCAGAATCCAACCCGCGATCGCTAAAATAGCCACTGAATATGCTTTGCCACCCGGTGTTTTGCGACCATATCGATACAGTAGCCATAACAAGGTCGCATGGATAACAAGAGAGACCACGACAATAATATTTCTAAAATCAAATTCAAACATAATTGATTAAATTATACATTTTTTTACGTAAAAAAACAAAGCATTCAAATCAAGTTTAAATGCTTTGCAATTTTCGCGAACGACGCCACCCGTTCGCGAACAACTCTCATGACTTCGGATGGCTCCCGAGCCTGGCCACCATCCCCAGATTGGCGGCTTCACACTCGAACTCCTCATACGAGATGTGCGCGGTGGCCGTGCTGACCCGCACCACTGCCTCGACCAGACAACCCGGCAGATCGCCAGGCATGAAGTCTGGCAGTTGTGGTCGCATCCGAGATGAACCGGACACTTCCCCGACTGCAGTGCTGACCTTGTAGATGGCCGCCGCAGTTCGACGGATCCTGCCCACAAGCTCGCGACCAATCATCGGATGCGTGTCGTCCAAGATGACCGCGCCTCTTCTGATGTTCGCGAGAGCTTCTCGAGCATCGTCCCCTTTGGCAGTGAGCACGACCACGATATCGGCTTCTCGCAACCGACCCGTGTCTTGGGTGAGAACGACTAGGCCAGAGCAAGCATCATCACGGTAGCGCGGATCAAGTGCGATAACCTGCCGAACCAGCGGCTGTTGGCTAAGCAGGTCAACCACTCTGGAACCCGTATAGCCGGCGCCACCCACAACCGCCACGGTGACTAGCTCTTGATGGAAGTGAAGCTGGGCCGCACGCCGCACCGAGTTGATGACGGTGTAGAGTGTGCCCAGCGTTCCGCCAACACAGGGCTCAGGCAGCTGTTCAGCTGGCCGCGACCGCTGGATCCAACTGGGTAGTTGCCCGGCAAGGGCAATGGCTTTGACCCAAGGAAATCGCTGCTTGACCGCTGCAACCACCTCCAAGGAGAGTCCTGGCCTCGCCTGCAGCTCCTCTTGGGACTTGGTCGTGGCCACGATCAACCCCTTGACCTTACGACCGTTCATCGCGACCGTAAGGAAGCCGATCAGGCCGAGGAGACCGATCTGACGCTCCCGGCGTACGGACCAACAGGCGCGCTTGTGGCGCTCCTGTCCATACACCAAAAAAACGACCTCAGGCTTGAAAAACATCTGGAGAGCCCACTTCCAGGAGAACTCCAGAAGGATCAGGAAAATTCGCCGCATCTGATTGAAGAACCACCGCTTGATGTGCGACATAACCACCTCCGGTGGCTTTTTCTGAGTTGTTGATACGCTGCTCGTTGCCGAAAAATCGACAAAAAACAAGCGAATATGAATAGAAGTTATTACATTTCCTCCACAAAGTCAATGGTAAGCAGAGACAATCCATTTTCCAATACTTGCCTTACAACCAAAGAGAGTGCCAACCGAGCGGCTGCGAGCTCAGCACTATCTGCTTTCAAAATAGCGTGTTTATTGTAGAAATCATTAAATGCCTGCGCGAGATCAAAACAATACCGAGTGATGACCGACGGATTGTATTCAGCCAAGGCTTTCTTTACCAGTCCTTCGTATCGAGCCAGCCATAATAATAATTCTTTTTCTTCAGACTCTATTATCAACTCGGCTACAAGCTTCTTATTTTTGATTTTTGTTTTTCGCAACAAACTATTTATTCTAGCTATTACATATAAAACATATGGTCCAGTAAAACCCTCAAACGAAGCAGCTTCTTTGGCATCAAAGACAATATTTTTTGCCGCCTCATGCTTTTGCATATCAAACTTCAGAGCAGCTAGGGTCAGAATTTTTGTACTGGCATCAATTTTCTTTTCACTCCAGTCTGGATGCCGTTGCTGGGACTCGTGTTTCAAAAGAGAAAAGACATCACTATATAAATCCTCATACAAAATCACGTTGCCGAAGCGCGAACCCATCTTGCCTTCCTTACGATTGACCAAGCCGTAACTAATATGGGTCAACTTCTTATGAAAGCCAACGAGTTCTAAAATTTTATATAGCTGTTTGAAATAAAAATTCTGCTCCGCGCCAGTAATGACAATACTTTCGTCGGCATTACATTTTTTAAATTTCGCCATGGCGAGCGGCAAATCACTGGTCAAATACAGGCCGGCTCCGTTTGATTTGCGAAGCAAGGCAATATCCAAATTATATTGGCTTAAGTCAATAATAATCGCCCCGCCATCGCCGACCTTGGCTATGCCTTTTTTCAAAAGATCGTCTACCATTTTCTGGCCTTTGTCTTTCAAATCTTTTTCGTAGAAAACAGTCTTGTGTTTTACAGTCAAGTCTTTAAATATCTTTTCAAACTGATCAATGCTCCATTGCCTAGTCTTAATAAATAACGGCCAGATGCTCTTATCGTGGCTTTCTATTTTTTTCTGAACTTCCGCTACCTCGGCAGCAAAATCAGGATTATCTTTTAATTTTTGGCTGGCCTCGGCGTAAATATCCCCCAGCCATTTTTGTTTATTCTCAGGCAACTTTTCGTCTGTATGAAATTTTAATAATCCCCATAGACACTTCGCTACATGATTGCCAAAGTCATTAAGATAATTTACCGGATAGACCGCATAGCCGTTTTTTTCATACAATTTAACTAGGGCATTACCGATACAGACATTGCGGAAATGACCGATATGAAATTCTTTATGGGTATTGTTAGAAGGATACTCCAACATTACTTTCTTACCTTTACCTGAAGTATTTTGGCCATACTTACTTTTTTTCTTTTGTATTTCGGTAATCACTAGCTTGGCCAGCTCTGAAGTTTTGAGATAAAAATTTACATACGGACCCATTGTCTCAACGCGTTCGACAATTCCTAATTCAAAATTACTAATTTCTAATTTCACGCGATTCGCCGCTTCCACCGGACTCACCCCCCAAACTTTAGCCACACCAAAACAAGCAAAAGCAAAATCACCCATCTCTGGTTTTGGCGGGGTGGTCAGCTCTATCGCTCCAGATACGCCAGCCTTTTGAAGCAGGTCGGCAATATCTTTTTTAATTTTTTCTATCATATTATGGATCAACACATTGTCATCCTGAACGTAGTGAAGGATCCCTGTCGGATTGGTTTAATAAAAACGGACAGAGATTCTTCGCTTTGCTCAGAATTACAACTTGCTTCAGCCCCAACACTTTTGGATACTTTTTGGTGACAAAAAGTATTAGGAAAGTTACTTTATTTTTACAAAGAAACGACTGCCTTTTTGCACAACATCGCCGGGTTTTACCACCTCATCAATCTTCTCAACTTTTACATCATTAATCTTCACACCACCTTGGGCAATCACCTGCCTGGCTTCTGATTTACTTTTACAAATATTGGCCTCTACAAGCACAGTAACAATATCGTTGACACTTGGTTTTAGTTCTGGAAGTTCTTGAGGCTTATTACCCTCCTGAAAAACTTTACGAAAATGTTCCTCGCCTTTCTGAGCACCAACCTCTCCATGATACAACTTAGTCAATGCCTTTGCTAACTCAGTTTTAATCTTCATCGGATTTTCACCCGCCTCCAATTGTTTCTGATAACTCTCGATCATGCTTACTGATTCGTCAGTAACTAATTCAAAATACTTAATGATCAAATTGTCTGGAATAGATAAAATTTTACCAAACATGTCTTCGGCAGAATCTTCTAAAGCTATAAAATTTCCATAGCTTTTACTCATCTTTTTTTCTCCATCAGTACCCACTAACAACGGCACAGTTAAAATATCCTGTTCTGCTTGATCGTATTTTTTTTGTAATTTTCTACCCATTAATAAATTAAATTTTTGATCCGTACCGCCAAGTTCCACATCCGCCTCTAACGCAACAGAGTCATAGCCCTGTAGCAAAGGGTACATAATTTCTTGCATAGCAATATCTGATCCTGTCTTTAATCTTTTCTGGAAATCATCCCGTTCTAAAATTCTGGCTACCGTAATTTTTGAAGTCAAATCCATAAGTAGCGCTGTAAAATTCGGCGCTCCATACCACTCACTGTTTCGTCTAATTTCTACCTGGTTTATATCAATGACCTTACTTGCCTGCTCAACATAGGTCTGCATATTCTTTTTTATATCTTCATTAGTCAAAACTGGACGAGTAGAATCTCTACCTGTAGGATCACCAATCATAGCGGTATAATCCCCAATTAAAAGAATTACTTGATGCCCCAATTCTTGAAACTGTTTTAATTTGCGCAAAGGTACGGCGTGTCCAATATGGAGCTGCGAACCGGTGGGATCTATACCTAATTTGATCCTTAGTTTTCTTCCCGATAGAAGCTTTTTTCTTAAGCTCTCTTTATCAATAACTTCATCTACACCTCTTATTAATAGTTCTTCAATTTTTTGTGGGTCGGTGTTTGTTTTCATATACAATTAACAAATAACAATTAGCAATTACTGTAAATTTTGAAGCTGCTCTTCTAACTTTTTCAGCTTACTTTTTGCCTCACTCAACTTTTCTTTTTCTTTTTCTACAACTGCCTTCGGCGCATTCTGTACAAAATCTTTATTTGATAATTTATTTTCCAAACCGCTAACATACTTAATAATTTCGGCTACTTCTTTTTCTAAT
Source organism: uncultured Gammaproteobacteria bacterium (assembly GCA_964514995.1). Classification (GTDB taxonomy): domain Bacteria; phylum Patescibacteriota; class Patescibacteriia; order Magasanikbacterales; family GWA2-37-8; genus XYD2-FULL-39-9. The sequence continues at coordinate 32,737 of CAZETA010000005.1, read as the reverse complement.
CTTGGCTTTTCTTTTTCTACGTCGACAGCTCCAGCCAGATCTATATACACTTCTATACCCGACTCAACAAAACCAATTGAATTTGATGGCTTATCTATTACTTTACTAATTTGCAAATTTTCTAAGCGAGCTAATGCTTTTATAATTTCTGTGTTTTGTTGTAGTATTTTTTCTTTTTCTCCGGCGCTAATATACGCATCCAACTTCTTGATTGGCTCTATTTTATACTCTGCGCGAAGAGAGCGAATACCCGTAATAATTTTACGCACCACTTCAAAATCAAGCCAAGCTGTTTCCTCATTTTTCACTACAACCTGTTTTGGACAGGCTTCTAAGAGTTCTTCAGAGATATGTAATTTTTCTACCATTAACATCTTTTGACCTTCATGCATCTCTTGCCAAACAGCTTCAGTCACAAAAGGCATAAACGGATGCCATAATTTTAAGGTAAAATCTAAAATAAATTTTAAAATCGCAGACTTGCCTCCTTCGATCTTAGAAATCTCAAGATACCAATCTGCCAAATCGTTCCATGTAAAATCACGTAATTTTTCTCCTACTACTGAAAACTGGTGTGTTTCCATTGCCTGCCACGTTTCTCCACTCACTTGTGATAGTCGGCCAATAATCCAGCAATCGGCCATTGTCATGGGCGATTTCTTACTATCGTCTTGTGTCAAAATGAACCTGGAAATATTCCATAATTTATTGGTAAAGTTTCTAAAACCGGCAATTTTTTCTTCCGACAATTTCATATCATTTCCCGGTGTATTACCGAGTAAGAGCGAAAGCCGCGTAGCATCAGTACCATACTTTGCGATCATATCGAGCGGATTGATGATATTGTTGAGTGACTTACTCATCTTCCTTCCCTGCTCATCACGCACGAGTCCGTGCAAATACACAGTCTTAAACGGTACTTCTCCTAGCACATACGTCGTCATCAAAATCATTCTGGCTACCCAAAAAAATAAAATATCATAACCAGTTTCAAGCACCGATGTCGGATGAAATATCTTTTCTTTATTCCACTCCTCTTCGTTCGGCCAACCGAGGGTTGAAAATGTCCAGAGACCCGAAGAGAACCAAGTGTCTAAAGTATCTGGATCTTGTTCCCAACCTTCGCCACTCGGTGCTTCAATGCCAACAAAGGTTTCGATTTCTTCTTTACCAGCCCGAGGCTGGTCGGCCTTGGGCCGATACCACACCGGCACCCGATGTCCGTACCAAATCTGGCGACTGATACACCAATCACGTAAATTATCTATCCAATGGAAATATGTTTTTTCAAAACGATCCGGCACTATTTCTATTTGTTTATCTTTTACCACATCCTGCATCAATTCTTTCAACGTTTTTCCGTCCCGCGCTTCAATCGGTTTATTTACATTGATAAACCACTGTTCCATTATCTGCGGTTCGATGATACCGCCTGTTCTCTCGGCGGTCGCAACGCGATTGATATAATTGTCATCAACCGAAACGAGCAGTCCTTTTGAGTTTAATTTTTCAACAATCTTTTCCCGAGCTTTGCCAATTTCCATACCCGCAAATTCTTGCGCAATTGGCAGCAACTTGCCAGTCTTATCAATAATTTGTTCTTTGTCTAACTTGTATTTCTCAGCTAACGCAAAATCCTCATGCGAATGCCAAGGGGTAATCGTCATCACACCAGTGCCGAATTCCATATCAATCATCGGGTCTTTGATAATCGTTGCTTCGATCGGACCATTGATCCATTCTACGATAATCTTCTCCATGTGTTTCCATTTTTTGTACCGCTTATCCTCCGGATGCATCACTACATACTTGTCCCCAAATTTTGTTTCCGGTCTGGCGGTGCCAATCTCAAACGGACCGTACTTGAAAGTATAGAACTTTGTTTTGCGTTCTTCATACACTAGTTCATCATCAGAAATCACGGTCTGGCCTTTTGGATCCCAATTGACGATTCTGTGGCCGCGATAAATCAAACCGTCCTCATACATCTTTTTAAATACCGTCCGTACCGCCAAGTTTCTTTTTTCATCAAGCGTATAGGCTTCTCGGCTCCAATCAAGTGAGGCCCCCATTTTTTTGCACTGATTGACTATCGTGTCATGGCTTTCCTGGGCAAATTGTTCTACACGTTTCAAAAATTCTTCTCGACCCAGATCATATTTGGTCTTACCCTCTTTCTCCATGACTAATTTCTCTACCTTAGACTGAGTGGCGATGGCGGCATGATCAGTACCCGGCACCCACAGGGTCTTGTCGCCTTTCATGCGGTGGTAGCGAACCATCACATCTTCAATCGCAAGCATAGCAGCGTGGCCCATGTGTAAGGTGCCAGTCACATTTGGCGGTGGCAAGACGATAGAAAATGGCTCGGCATCCGAAGCAGTTACGCCTTTTTCAACGCAAACATCAGGGTTAAATAACCCTGACTCTTCCCATTTTTTATAAATAACATCTTCGTACTGTTGCGGTTCGTACACCTTAGGCAGTTCGCGCATATAACTAGTAATTTAGCTAAATAATAACAGAAAACCGTTTGATTGACAAATCGCTAGACTAGTGGTACATTTTTCTGTTACCGTAAATTGATTACCAAGCTCAACTACCGATTTTATATGCATAAAATCGGTTGAGAACGTGGTAACAGCCTATGATAGTAGGCCAAACCCATTTCAAAAGAGCGTTGTTGTTAAAAGGGTAACCGACGCATATATAAGTAATTATAGGAATGATTACTAATATGTGCGTCGGGGACAAAAACCCGACGGACGGGAGATGTGTTCTGCCTAGTGAGCACAATTCCAGAGGGAGGAATCCATGAAGCGTCCGTTCTTCACCGGAATCGGCATGGGTATCGGCATCGGCGTCCTGATCGTGACGGTCGTCGCGAAGGGCGATCCGCCCACCTGGCCCGAGCGGCCCGCCAACGACCAGGCGACGCTCACCGATCCGGCCATCAAGGTGATCCCGCTCGAACAGGAGGTGTCGCAGACGGTCGAGCAGTGGCCCCTGTCGCACGACACGGTCCTGGTCGAGACGACGATCATCATCGTCGAGCGAAGCCTCATCATCGAGGCCGAGTGCGATCCGCCGCCGAACGCGCCGGTGGCGATCGAGCCGCTGGTGTGGGACTTCACCGTCCTGCCCCCGGCGCTCCCGCGCTGATCAAGGGACGGCAACGTTCAACGCCCGCACGGCTTCGGCCGGGCGGGCGTTGGTGTTTAAAAACACCAACTAGTTATTTACAAATAACTAGTTTTGCCTTATACTGATTTTTCAGGTACATTAAATGTATACTCCTTTCAACTATCAACTCTACAAGTAGAGCTGATTGAGAACGTGGTATGCGACCCGTATACACGGGTCAAAGGCCCAATTCAAAAGAGCGTTGTTTAAAAAGGTCAACAAGCACCAGCCTGGCTATTAGAAATTTTGATGATTTTTGATAGCCAAGCTGGTGTCTAAACTACCCCACCAGCGCAAGGTTGACATGCCCACCCTGTCCCCGATCGTCGTCACCCCGCGCCCGCGCTTGCCCCTTCTCGCCTGGATCGCCATGGTCGGCGGCATCCTGTTCCTGGGACTGATCATCATGGCGGTGACCATGACGGGTTACCACCACGATGACCCCTGGCCCTGGGGCACCTGCAAGATCAAGATGCAGGTGACGACCCCGCCGCCGGTGGTGGTGGTCCAGCCGGCGCACCCGCCGCAGCCCTTCTGCATGCCCGAGTCACAGGGCGTCCACTGGGTCTACGATCCCAGTAGTGGCATGACGGCGAGTTGCGTCATCTCCGACCGCCAGCCGAACGGCAACTGCCCCACCCACCGGGGCATCTCCCTCTGCCCCTGACCCCACCCAACAACGCCCCCCCCCACTCGCCCTCGGCCTAAACCCCCGAGGGCGACGCATTTTTAAACGTTTTCTCTATAGTTGACAAACCCCTAAAATACTGCTACTATAGCCAGTTAATTTGCGTTTTATAGATTCATAGCACAATAGAATCATGGCCTTAAACGAAATCGAACAACTGAATCATCTCTTGGAAAATAGCCGGCATATTTTACTTGTTATCAATGCCAACCAAACTGCCGACGCCATCTGCGGTGCGATGGCCTGGAAAAAATTCCTGGAGAAAAAACATAAGCAGGTAGATGTCGTAGCTGATAATTTTGTCGTGCCAAAAAATCTTCGTTTCCTCAAAGACCTAGATGAGATCCAGCCCCATATCTCCCATATACAAAAATTTATTCTCAAAGTTGATGTCAGTAATGTCAAAATTGACACCTTAAGCTATGACATCAAGGACAATTGGCTGTCCATCTACCTCACACCCAAACAAGGCATCATCACCAAAAATGAATTGCGCACCGCCCAATCCGGCCTCAAATACGATCTCATTATCGCTCTAAACGCGCAGGATTTAGAATCGCTTGGCTGTGTATTTTTGAGCAACTCTGATTTATTCTACAAAGTACCGGTCATTAATATCGATAACCATCCAGGCAACGAACATTTCGGCCAGATCAATTTTGTCGAGCTCAATGCTACTTCTATATCCGAAATTATTTACAAAACCATGGCGCAGATTTCCGAACCAGATGTTGATACCGAGATTGCCACCTTCTTGCTTACCGGCATGATTAGTCAAACCCAGAGTTTCAAGACTGCCAATGTCAGCCCCACAACCCTTGGCATCGCCAGCAAGCTTATTACACTTGGTGCAGACCGTGAAAAAATCATAAAAAATTTATATCGTACAAAGTCTATCGCTTCCTTGCGTATCTGGGGCACCGCCCTTACCCATATGGAAAATGATCCTGCATTAAAATTGGTTTGGACCACGATTACAAGAGAAGATTTTGCTCGAGCGGGCGCCACCGAGGACGAACTACGAGAACTGACTGATGAGCTGATTCAAAACTCACCGGAAGCAAAGGTTGTCTTGTTGCTACACGAAAATACAAAAGGTGAAAATATTGTACACGGCTTTTTATGCGTAGACCGAAAATACGACGCCAAGGTATTGTTGCAGGGTTATTTGCCTGAAGGAAATAAAAAAACCGCTTCCTTTGTAGTGGAAGGAAAAAAGATTAAAGAGGTTGAACTGGAAGTAATCGAACGAATTAAAAAAGTCTTAAATACGAATTTTAAATAAGAGGCTGACCAGTCATATCTTCAGGCTGGGGAATATCCATCAGTTTCAAAACTGTCGGCGCTACGTCAGCCAGCATACCAACAGGCTGCAGCAAACTCAGATCATCATCCGGCGCATCTCCGGATAGTCCGGCTTGTCCTAGAAAATCTTTGCCAATTATGATAAGTGGAACAGGATTTGTAGAATGCTCTTTGTCTATGTCTGCGGTTTGTAAATTTTTCATCTCTTCTGCATTGCCGTGGTCAGCCGTAATTATCACTACGCCATTTTGGGCAAGCGCATAATCAACAATATCGCCTAAACACCTGTCTATCGCCTCGCAGGCGGCAATACCGGCAGATAAATTACCCGTATGCCCAACCATGTCGGCATTAGCATAATTTAACACCACCAAATCATACTTGCCACCATTAATGGCTTTCTTTGCTTCTTTGGTAATTGCAGAAGCAGACATTTCAGGCTGTTGGTCATAACTTGAAATCTTCGGAGAAGGTACTAACTGCCGCTCCTCGCCGGGAAAAGGATCCTCCACCGTGCCATTTAAAAAAAACGTCACGTGTGCATATTTTTCTGTTTCCGCAATATGCATCTGTTTTAGGCCCACCTTACTAACCACTTCAGCTAAAGAATTGTGTACTACTATCGGTGCAAACGCCACCGACACCGGCAAATCTTTGGCATACTCAGTCATAGTAACCACCAACAAGTCTTTCAAATAAGTTGCGGGAAATTTATTAAAAGACGGCACCGAAAGAGCTTGGGTAAGTTCGCGCGCGCGATCTGGACGAAAATTAAATACGATCACGGTATCTGATCCCGCCACGGTAGTTATCGGTTTGTTTTTATTTGTAATAACGGTCGGAATAAATTCTTCGTCATAATTTTTTTGGGCATAGGAATCATTAATCGCTTGTAACGGATCATCCGCATATCTTTCTGCCTTGCCTTCGGCAATGGCTCGGTAGGCTTTTTCTACCCTATCCCAACGATTATCCCGATCCATGGCATAATACCGGCCTGACAGAGAAGCGATTTGTCCCACCTGCAGCTCAGCCATCTTTTGCTGCAACTCAAGAATAAAATCCTTGCCGGAATTATAGAGCGCGTCTCGTCCATCTAAAATCGCATGGATGAAGACATTTTTGCCTATATTTTGCCTTTTGCATAATTCTAATAACGCATATAAGTGTTCGCTGCTGGCATGTACGTTTCCGGAACCAATTAAACCTACTAGATGCAAACTGGAGTTATTTTGCTTCACCTTTGCGATGGCGGCAAGCAGAGTTTCATTTTCAAAAAAACTACCATCAGCAATGGCCATATTTATCCGGGGACAACTCTGATAATAGACTCGGCCGGCACCGATATTTAAGTGGCCAACTTCCGAGTTTCCCATTTCGCCAAAAAGCAAGCCGACTTCATTTCCAGAAGCATGCAAGGTCATGGTAGGGTAGTTTTTCACGAACTTCGTAAAATTCGGCGTACTTGCTCTAGTAATCGCATTACCGTCCGAATCAGGCGCCACCCCCCACCCATCAAGAATCGCTAAAACAACAGGTTTATATGACATATATTTTAAATCAAACTTTTAGCAACCATCTCAGCTGGCTGCTTTATTCCCATTATTTTTAAAATGGTCGGCGCGACATTGGCAAGCTTTCCATCCGGTAATTTTTTTCTTGTTTTGATTGCGCTGTTTACCAAAATAAAAGGTACGGGATTGGTGGAATGTTCGGTGTTTGGCTCACCGCTTTCCGGATTTATCATTTCTTCTACATTGCCGTGATCAGCGGTAATAATGGCCTGGGATTTATGTTTTACCACAGATTGTACAATTCGGCCAATAGCCGCATCCACCACAGTCACCGCTTTTTGCGAAGCCGCGAAATCGCCAGTGTGGCCGACCATGTCCATATTAGCGAAATTTACCGCAATAAAATCATAACTCCCCGACTCAATAGCATGTATGACATAATCGGTAAGTCGATCGGCGCTCATCTCCGGCTTGGCTGCGTAATTTTTTACGTCTAACGAGTTTATTTTAACCCAATTTTCATCGCAAAAATGCTGGGCATAGCCGCCGTTTAAAAAATAAGTGATATGAGCAAATTTCTCCGACTCAGCCACATATAACTGTTTTCTGGGACATAATGTTTGCACGAGACCGTTTTGCACATCCCGACTGGGAAAAGCTGTCAGCACATTTGGCAGGTCAGGGCCAAAGTCGGTCAAGGCGACAAAGCGAATATTTTTCGGATTTTTTACTCTGACAAAGGCACCTTGATTCATTTGTTTAAAATTTGGCTGGACAAAAGCCTTCGTCAACTGACGGGAGCGATCACTGCGTAAATTAAAGAAGAAAATTGCGTCATTATTTTTTATAAGTGCAACCGGTTTATCATTTTCAACAATAATACTCGGCTCAACGAACTCATCTGACTCTTTTTCGTTATAGGCGCTGCGTAAAGCATCCTCCGCAGAAACGACTTTCCTGCCTTTGCCTAAGACCAGAGCTTCATATGCCGCCTTAGTCCGTTCCCAATTTTTATTCCTATCCATGCCATACAGACGCCCCATAATTGTAGCCACTTTTTCATTGCCGTGAAGATGTTTCTCCAATAAGCGCAAATGCTTACCAGCCTCATACTCTCCCGAATCGCGGCCATCAGTAAATAGATGCAGATATACCTGACTGATCTTTTCTTGATGTAATAAATCAAGCAGCGCATATAAATGCTCGGGAGATGAGTGAGCGCTGTTATGATTTGATAAAAGTCCCATCAAATGAACCGCGGTGTTGTACTTCTTAACATGATGCAACGCTTGATGAAAAGCGTTATTTTTAAAAAACGAACCGTCTTTGATAGACTCGGAAATATACAGAGCGTCCTGCTTGACCACTCTGCCCGCCCCCAAATTCAAATGGCCAGCTTCGCTATTGCCTTCCTGACCTTTGAACAGCCCAACACTTTCTCCACTCGCTTCTAATTTACAATTGGGATATTTTTTAAGGAATGAAAAATAATTCGGCGCAGTTTTGGGCGTGACGGGGTTACCGGGGTCTTTTGCATTTCCGATACCCCAACCATCAACGATAATAAGTACTGTAGTTCTTTTTTTACCCATAGATTACATTCCCAATTCTTCTTCTATCTCCATCAATCGATTATACTTTTCTATTCGTTCTGAACGGGACATGGAACCGGTTTTGATAAATTCGGCATTAACAGCCACTGCCAAATCAGCGATAAAGGTATCGGCAGTTTCACCACTGCGATGGGAGATAAAAATCTGGTAACTGTTTTCTCTGGCCAACCTAATAGCGGCAATCGTCTCAGACAACGTGCCGATTTGGTTTGGCTTGATAAGAACTGCATTAGCTACCTGTTCTGTAATACCGCGCGCGATGCGCTCGGGGTTAGTAACAAACAAATCATCGCCCACTAAAACTGTTTTCTTGCCAAGCTCCTTTGTTAAGTCAGCCCAACTCTCCCAATCATCCTGAGCCAGTCCATCTTCGATAGAAACAATCGGGTATTTTTTAACCCATTCTCTAAAAATTTCAATCATTTTATTAGCGGGCAAAGGTTGCTTTTTGCTTAAAAAATAGTAGTTTCCATGTCGATAAAATTCGGAGGCGGCAATATCTAATGCTATAAACACATTCTTACCAGGCTCCCAGCCAGCTAACTTTATCGCTTCTAAAATCAGCTGTATTCCCCGCTCATTACCCGCAAGCTCAGGAGCAAAACCACCCTCATCACCGACACTCGTAGAATATCCTTTTTGACTGAGGAGTCCGGCTAACGCATAGAAAATTTGCGCGCCCATCCGCACTCGTTCTCGCAAAAGACTGTGTCGGGGCATAATCATAAACTCCTGTATAGAAAGCCCGTTATCTGCATGACGTCCTCCATTTATTATATTCATGCTCAAAATTGGTAAACGATATTTTTTCTCATTGACTGTATACACTTGTCTAATATATTTATACAGCGGCAGTGAAGCAGCCAAAGCACCCGCTCGCGCTACGGCCAAGGAAACTGCAAGCATTGCATTGGCTCCCAAATTTGATTTATTTTTTGTGCCATCCAAAGCCAACATCTTGGAATCTATCTTTTCAATCTGCTCAACTTCCATACCCACCACGGCTTTAGCGATAGTCGTATTTACATTTTTTACAGCGCGCAATACGCCCTTACCACCGTATCGTTTGCCGCCATCACGCAACTCCAAAGCCTCATGGCTGCCAGTAGATGCGCCTGACGGCACTTTTGCGACCGCGCTCATACCATTTGCCAAAACTACTTTTGCCTCCACAGTCGGATTTCCTCGTGAGTCAAGGATTTCTCTCGCGATTATTTGTTTTATTTTCATATAAACGGAGTAGCTGAATTAAGACAATGCTGGACTCAGTATACCATACTGACTGCCCTCAAACAAAAAAGCCCCGAGATTATAAGAATCACAGGGCTTTAATTGGCTAATTTTACTGCAAAATTTCGTAGATAACACTCACATTCATATTGACATCCATGCTGCCGGCAGGAACTGCAGCCGGGGCAGTTGCGTTCATCATGACACCTCCCATACCCATGGCCATATCCATGGATTTATAGGCATGGTCATAGCCTGGATTCTCGTATTCGTTATAAGTAACTACAGAACCTAAACGCACTCCTAAACTTTGTGCCAAACGAACGGCTTTTGTCTTAGCATCCGCTAAGGCTTTTTCCCTCGCCTGGGCTTTCAAATTCTCCGGATCGTCAATAGTAAAGCTGAGCCCACCAACATCGTTAGCGCCATACTTACCTGCTAAGGCCAACACACTGCTGATCTTGCTTAGATCTCTAATTTTAATAGTGAGACTGTTCGAAACCCGATAACCACGCAACTCTTGGCCTCTTTCAGAAGTAAAATTATAATCAGGAGTAATACTATAATTACCTTGTAAGTCTTTTTCCTCAATCCCCATTTGTTTTAGCTCGGCATAAATTTTATCCATAACCGCTTTATTGTCGGCCTGGGCCTTAGCAATGTCCTTGTCTGTATTTGAATATCCCATGGTGGTCATGGCAATATCATTCTTACCATTCACTTTTCCCACGCCATTTACCATGATCGTTCGTTCCATGCGATCAGCTTTACCGATAAAATCGTAGGCTTTGACATTATTGCGGATGAGCGTGCCGACATAAAATACACTATAAACAAGCAGAATACCGACGACTGTCCATAATATTTTCCTACCAAAACGGTGATGGCAGGGACCGACGCATTTTCCGCAATTACTACTCATACCATTTGCCATCTGATCAAATTTATTGCCGCCCATTGAGGGTACAGGCATATAGATTCTCCTTCAGGAAAGTTTCGCGCGAGGCGAACAGTCCGATTACATTAAATGATTAAAAATTATTTTTTATGCAAAGCTTCCAGCCCAGGCAATTTCTTTCCGCTAAGATATTCTAGCATAGATCCGCCTCCAGTTGAAGGTAGGTCAATATCAGATAGTAGATTTAATTTTTGCAACACAGCAATCGTTTCTCCTCCGCCGACTACCCCAAACGCTTTACGTTTTGATTGAGAGGCTATAACTCGAGCCAGGCTATGCGTACCATACTGATACGGATGCTGTTCAAAATATCCCATAGCCCCATTCCACACAATTGTCTTTGCTTTTTTAAGATATTTGGAAAATAATTTAATTGTCTGCGGTCCGATATCAAATATCCCCATGCCATTTTTTATGCTCAAATTTTTTACTGATACTGCCTTAGCAAATTTCCCTTCTTTAGTACCAACGACCATATCAACTGGCAAAATCACCTTCTTTTTTGAGACATAGTCGAGTGCTTGTTTTTTGAATTTCTTATCTACAGCCGAATTGCCGACTTTATTCCCTTTTGCCCACAGATACGTGTTGAATATGCCGCCACCCACCAAAATATAGTCGGCGATTTTCAAAAAGTTTTTTAATACCCCGATTTTCGTTTCCATCTTTATGCCGCCGAGAACCAAGACCAGAGGTTTCTTTGGCTTTTTCATTACCCTATCTAGCCCTGTAATCTCCTCTTGTAAAAGCAAACCGGCATACGAAGGTAGGTATTTTGTAATTCCGGTGATGGAGGCTGAATCGCGATGCGCGACTGCAAACCCATCCAAAACAAACATGTGAGCCAGAGCGGCTAACTCTTTCGCAAGCGTCGCCGAATTTTCTTCTTCACCTTTGGCAAAACGAATATTTTCTAGCAGCGCCACGCTCGCAGGCGGCAAGGCGTCGATTTGTTTTTTTGCTTTTACCAAGTTTAAGACATCAAGTAGCGGCACTTTTTTCTGTAAAAATTTTTCTAATTCCAACGCCACTGGCTTCAACGTTAATTTCTTGTCTATACCCTTTGGCCTGCCCAGATGACTGACAACAACAACTTTTGCTCCCCGCTCAACCAAAAAATTGATTGTGCCAAGCGTCTTTTTTATTTTGTAATTATCCAAAACTTTCCTGCCTTTTATAGGCACATTAAAATCAGCCCGCAGCAACACGGTTTTGCCAATTAGTTTTCCGAGACGTTCCACGGATTTCATACTAAACAAAAATATATATTACCTCCCTACAGATGATAATACATAGTATACCACTTTTGTTACATTTGGAGAACCAAAAAATAAACTACTACCAGCTAAACAGCATCCCCCCCTTCCTAGGGGACACTGATCTTGACTTTCTTAGTATAAAATGCTAATTACTATTAGACACATTTTCGACAAACGAAAGGCATCCCGTAAATGGCAGAGAAAAGAGAGGTTCTGCTGAGTGGGGAAGCAAGGAAGTTGGTAGGAGGCCCTCGCAAGCTTCGGCGCCTGCGAAATGCAAAGCCCTTCTCGAGCACGCTGCTGAAGAAAGGGGTCAAGCCGGCCTGGGATCTCCACTTCGGCTTGCTACATATCGAGGGGTTCGACAGGTACGGACGTCGACGGACGATCGTGAACTGCCGCTACTATCTCGAGCCGTCCTGAAGGAGGGAAAATGTCAATCCGCGGACCGCCCGAAGGCGGCAGGCGGACGCGACCCGTTCGCTCCATCTGCTTTATTTCTAAAATTTAGGAATAGAGCAGGAGGGTTTTATAGCGAACGGGTTTTGCTTTTATAAAACTACTCCACCAACTCATCATACCCCTCCTGATCTGGCCAGAGATATTGATTGAAAACCCAATAAGCAATATCGCGAGCTTCGCTAAACCTTTCTTCATTAGTCGCTGCCCCCAAAATCGCCACCGTGATCGTATGTTGTTTATCATCACTTAAATTAACTACAAAATTATACCCAGAGTCTTCTATATATCCAGTCTTACCGGCAATATTCTCAGCTTTAAAGGTATTCGGCACCCAGTTAGTCAGCAACCAATTCGTAGTCCAAATTTGCCTTGCCTTACCCGTTCCAAAGGGTCGAATATAATAGTCACCCATCTGCACAACGCTATAAATTTTTTCAAACTTCATGGCGTCGATAAGCAATTTTGCCGTATCAAAAACAGTGGCCGTATTTTTACCGGATAAACCAGTCGGTTCATCAAACACCGCCGAATCAAAATGTAAATCTTTTGCTTTTTGATTCATAAGCATCACAAACTGCTCGATGGTTTTACCGGTACTGCGCACCAAAGCATTAATGGCTGTATTTGAAGATCCGATTAAAGCCGCGTGCCATAAATCTTCCAAAGTAAACGTCTCACCCTCCTTCACATGATGGTCACCTGCCACATCACCACTCGCAATAGTTGCCGCGGCGCTCCAATTTGGGGACAGATCAAGCAATACCATGGCCGTCATTAACTTGGTGATACTGGCAAGCGGACGAATAGCTTGGTCATTTTTTTTGAATAACACATTTTTTGTTTTTGTATCCAAAACAATTACTGAAATCGCTGTGAGCGGATTTGGATATGTATCAGTATTTCTAGCCACCGGTTTAATCGGTTTGCTCTTAGGCAAATTATCCGGCGTGATATCACCTCCCACCTGCGCCACCCGCCTACCACTCGCAGGAAACTGCAACACAGCCAATTTATTATCCGAAGCAACAAAAATCGAAGAAAAAAATAGGAGCAATACTCCTGCTAACATAATACCAAAAGAGGAAAGAAAATCTTTGAGTTTAGGCGACATAGTCTAGTTTTACGATTCAACAGTGGTATTAAGATTAGCAATATATGGATGATTGTGCAACTGTGCATAATCAGGCAACTCTTCGAGCGAATTGATGCCTAAATGTCGCAGGTATTCCATCGTTACTTCATAGGTCGGTAACAGACTAGCACTGTCTTCATTTTCTTTGACCAACCCTCGCAACATCAAATTTCGTAAAATCAATCCGCAATTTACACCTCTAATCTGTTCAAGTTCTGGTTTAGTAATTGGTCCGCAATAAGACACTACCGTCAGTGTTTCCAGTTGCGGCTTGGTAAGCTCACCAGACACTTCCGCTTTCATGAAATTTTCGGCTTCTTCTTTATTGTTCGGACTAGAGGCCATTTGCCACTCGTCATTATTTTTTAAAATAACTATACCGGAATCTTCCTGATTATATTTTTGCTGCAAAACTACCAGAGCTTCCAAAACCTCTTCTTGACCTAATTTCAAAACTGAAGCCAACTTTTTAACGGCAACTGGTTTTGAAGCAACAAATAAGACTGATTCTAATTTTGATGAGAGTGACATATGACTAATTTCTCATGACTAATAAATCCTCAAACGAATTGACTTGTTTGATACGCACGGATTGTTGTTTAACCAGTTCTAGAATTGCCAAAAAATTTACAATCACTTCTGTTTTATTCTGCGCGGATGACAATAACTGGGAAAAATTTAATTGCTTATGGTCTTTTAACAGATTTCTAATAGAATCTATTTTTTGTTTGACTGATACCGAATGATCTATTGTGACTTTTGGCAGCGGATCAACGGGCTTGAGCCTGCGCAAGAGCGCAGTGATGGCTTTATGCAAATTTTCCTGACTAACATTTGTCGGCAGGACGAATTCAGTATTTTTTATTGGCGGCTCAATACGGCCATAGGCAACTTTGCCTTGCAACCACAAATCACTGATGGTTTTACTTGCGTCCACATACTGCTTATAGAGTTTGAGCTGATCTGCCAAGGCTGGACCCGTATCTTCTGGCTCAGGCATGGCATACTGAAGCAAGCTATGGGATTTGAGATGAATGAGTTTAGTGGCCACCACCAAAAAATCTGCCAATTTTTCCGGCCGATCTGACTCCAACTTATCAAGATACAAAAAGAACTGCTCCGTGACTTTAGCGATAGCCACTTCGGAAATATGTAATTCTTCCTTCTCAATCAGTTGTAACAGCAAGTCCAACGGCCCTTCAAATTTATCGAGCTTTAATTCGGCTGACATGATTATTTATCCAATTTTATATGCACATCTTTAAGCGACTTATCTGGCATGTCAGAAGGCGCGTTCATCATCAAGTCTCTCGCATCACCAGTTTTTGGAAATGCGATTACCTCGCGGATATTTGGCTCTCCTGCCATAAGCATAACAATACGATCGATACCGGGCGCAAAACCACCGTGCGGAGGGGCGCCAAAAGTAAAGGCCTCAAGCATGTGGCCAAACCTAGCCTGCTGTTCTTCTTCACTGATTTTCAATAAATCAAAAATTCTTTTTTGTAATTCTCGCTCATGAATACGAATACTGCCGGAAGAAAGTTCATACCCATTTAATACAAGATCATAGGCATTAGCATGAATTGACATTAAATCTTCGCCTTTCATAAACTTTTCTCGATCCTCTTCTTTTATAGAACAGAACGGATGGTGCTTCGCCGCAATATCGCCATTTTCATCAGTCTCAAACATCGGGAAGTCGACCAGCCAAACAAACGCTAATTCATTTGGATCATTTTTATCCTTGCGCAAATCTGGTTTGTCAGTACCATATTGTTTCATACACTCATCATACGTCAAAACTGGAAACGGTACGGAGCTCATCTTTTTTTCCGGAAACATTGTCTGCACCATCTTGAT
>CAZETA010000005.1:0-17520 GCA_964514995.1 uncultured Gammaproteobacteria bacterium | reverse complement strand
GTATACTCCAAGACATCCTTTTGAGTTACAAAAGACATCTCAAAATCAAGCTGGGTAAACTCTGGTTGGCGGTCACCGCGCTGATCTTCATCGCGGAAGCAACGGGCAATCTGGAAATAGCGCTCAAATCCTGCCACCATAGATAGCTGTTTGAATTGCTGTGGAGATTGCGGCAGTACGTAAAATTTTCCTGAATGTAGACGAGATGGCACGATATATTCTCGAGAGCCTTCGGGCGTGCCTTTCATCAGGATCGGAGTTTCAATTTCCACAAATCCATGCTCATGCATATGGTTGCGGAAAAA
Organism: uncultured Gammaproteobacteria bacterium; assembly: GCA_964514995.1. Lineage (GTDB taxonomy): Bacteria > Patescibacteriota > Patescibacteriia > Magasanikbacterales > GWA2-37-8 > XYD2-FULL-39-9. The sequence continues at coordinate 17,215 of CAZETA010000005.1, read as the reverse complement.
AGAAATTATTTTGTCACGCAAACGAATATTTCTTTGCATGCGCTCTGAACGTAAATCCAGATATCGATACTTCAATCGCAACTCTTCATTTATTCCTTTTGTATCTTTATCAATTTCAAATGGCGGTGTCTCGGCTTTGTTGAGTACCGCTAATTTCTTCATCAAAACTTCCACATTGCCGGTCGGCATATCCGGATTTTTTTGTTTGGCCCCGCGCTCGTTTACCACTCCATGAATTTCAAGCACCCATTCTGGACGCACGTCTTTGAGCAGTTCCTGTGATTGTTCATCCAGCTCGCTTGGCACACCTACGACCTGCACCAAACCCTGCCGATCACGCAAATCCAAAAAGACAATCTTACCCATATTGCGGCGAGCATTGACCCAGCCCTTGAGCAAAACCTCCTGTCCCACCTTATCTGTTGTTTCGGTTGTTAGAATACGAGACATAAAAATACTAAGTTAACTTATGGAACCTAATTTATTTATCATCTGTTATTTTAAAGGTAGACAGAACCTCGTCTAATAATTTTTTGTCTGCACTTTCAATCTCAATTACAGGTCCATTGAGATCAATTACCACCAAATACGGATTCCCTGCCTGCTCATCAGCAAATCTATAATAATTAGCCTTATGTTCACTTACGGTAAAAGATCGGAGCAACTTTGGGGGTGTTGAAGCAAATTGTAGCTTACTGACACCCCATTTGTTTATATAAGCAAATAAATCAGAGCGGGCATCGGTGTCACCACTAGGCTTAGGTCTTCCCTTTTTCCATACTGACACAGTGCCATCCCATGTGGTTGTCTCATATCCGACAGGTATATCAAAATTAAAAACTGGTTCATTTTCTTGAATGCTAAGTGAATCCTCTGCTGATTTTAAAACGGCTGATCTAATACTCCGACTTTCACTCATTGAACCTAAATAAAACCCAACTGCCAAAGTGACTATTGGCAAAAACCATACCAGTATTTTTTTCATAATATATAAATTAAATATACAACTCTGCAATCTCAATCAATCTATTCGCATAGCCCACCTCATTATCATACCAGGCTACAACTTTTACCAAATTTCCTCCCACCACATTTGTTAGACTCAAATCTACAATTGCCGAATGAGTATTACCGACGAAATCAGATGACACTAATTGTTCGGTTGTTGTAGCAAGCACGCCTTTGAATCTTTCTGTTTTTGACGCATCCACTAATGCTTTATTTATTTCTTCTTTAGTTACATTTTTTTTCATTAAAATTGTCATATCAGATACAGACACTGTTGGTACTGGCACACGAAGAGACAGGCCGTCAAACACTCCTACTAATCCCGGAATAACTTCGGTGACGGCAATGGCCGCGCCCGTGGTAGTCGGGACTATATTTTCGGCGGCAGCTCTGGCACGACGCAAATCTCTGTGCGGACCGTCTTGCAAATTCTGATCTGCGGTATAGCCATGGGCGGTCGTCATCATCGCCTTTTCTATACCAAATTTTTCATTGAGCACGGCCATGACTGGTCCGATGTTATTGGTGGTACAAGAGGCATTATTAATGACTGGCGATGTTTCTTTTTTGCATTTGGCGCAATTGACCGCGCGGACATACGTCGGCACATCGCCGCCTTTGGCAGGGGCGCTAATCACGACTTTCTTAGCCCCGGCTTTGAGATGCAAACTGGCGCCATCTTTATCTGTAAATCTACCGGTACATTCGAGCACAATATCTACTTTTAATTTATTCCACGGCAATAGACTTGGATCCTTCTCGGCAAAAACCGGGATTTTTTTACCCTTAACGATCAAATTTTTTTCATCGTATTCAACCGGCAATTCATATTTGCCATAGGCCGTGTCGTATTTTAACAGATGTGCCAATGTCTTGGTGTCGGTCAAATCATTAATAGCGACAATTTTTATTTTTTTTGCAAAAGCGACTTTGAAAGCTTGGCGGCCGATACGACCAAAACCATTGATGGCTATGTTCATACTACAGAATAAGTTAAAAAATAGAAATTAATAAGCCATTAAAACAGATACTAAAACTACAAGGAAAATAATTGCTAACCAGCTAATCGTATAAAATAGCACAGTGAGCGCATCTTTCTTTTGATTGTCTAAATATAACAAAACTGGTTTACCGAACACCAATATTGCCATAATGCTTGCTGACAGAACTAATAATGACAAAATAATAATCGGGGCGAAAAACTCCGGCACCCGTACGAAGGCTGTAGCTAATCCAAAATGAAAAAAGGCGGCTATGCCAACAATGTACAGGAACGCAAGAAAAGCATGAACAAATGAACGGCCTAATAATTTTTTATTCATATTAAAATAATTTAAAAGTTTTAATTATTTCCTTAGTTTCACTCAAAATCTGATCATACTTTGGATCTTCCATACCCGGCGCGCCGGCATAGTCTGCGCTACCGGAAAAATAAAAAGCAAAATCTGAATTTTTTGTTATAAACTCCATCGGAGCATCCGCAACCAACGGATCCTCTTTCAATTTTACATCTACTAAATTAATTTCTATATATCTTTCGGGATCGTTATCAGTGGTTAACTGTATAGTTCTGTAAATTTTTCTTTCTTTTGGGCCTGCAGTTATTTTTTCAGAGATATTGCCCCAACTTTTTGGAAAGCTTACAGAAAAATTATAATTATTATTTCTATATTCAAAACCGTTTAAATCGTTTTGAACTGACGAAATGGGGCTGGTGACCCACTCGCCTTTGTCTGTATCAAACTCATATGTTCCCATCTCAACTCCTTCATTATTATAAAGGACAAACGTAATAGTTGAGCTTGTTTCTGTGATTTTATAACCAAATGCATCTTGTTCAATCCCCGCCACAGATACACCACTCTTAGCCTTTACAATTACGATGTCAATCGGGTGATGATTATCATCATATAATACTTGGACCGCATACGGGCTACTTGGTGAGACATAATCCGTAATATAATCTTTGCCGGGTTTCATTTCATTATTTTCAAAAATATAACCAACTATTGCAACTCCAAGCACACCTACAATGATAATCAAAGAAATAATAATAGCAGTTTTTTTAATCATAAACTATATAAATGCTCATTTATATGTTGGCTTTGTCCATATAATTTTTGTCGAGCAAATTGATATAACATATATACTGAAACAATTTTCCCTATGGAAGTAGATTGGGTAGCAGCCTCTTCCCCTATCATCCGTACAACAACCCCCGCTACTTTACCTACCACAGTAAATTGCGCTAAACCTGCTTGCACAGGTCCTAAGGAGACGGATGCCGTCTCGTCGAATATACCGGCGGTCAGATGAGTTAATAAAGTTCGAGTATGCGTCTTTGTGCTTTCTATTTTCTTTAACTCTCTAAGTTCTTTAAATATTCCCGAATAAGAAAAATCAGCCGACCCATATCTATCCAGAAAAATAAAAGGGATATATCGAGTAAAAACTCTAATGTAGTACAAATAAACCCCGATTATTAAAGATATGACTAACGGTGCCACTATAATATAATCACCCAAGCCAGTCATGAAGTTATTTAACCTGGCAAATACCTGAGTAACAAATAAATAAAACAAGATGACAACTGGCAACACATATCTCATAAATATTTCAAGCCGCAATCTAATGCTTGGCCAAAATAAACGTTTGGCTATTCTCCAGCTATCTTTTGGATCAAGATTTTTTTTGTCAAAAAAAGAATCCACCCAAACAGTTTTTTCTATAAAAAAAACAAAACTCAAAATATAGTAATACAGGAGAGAAAAAATCAGCCAGCCTGCTAAAATTCCCAGCAACAAATTCATATACTCCCAATTTTTGTCTATCAAACCTGCTTTATACGCCTCACCGGTAAGTACTAAAGAAATCGCGGCCACAAGGGGCGGCCAAATCAAAAAAATAATTCGGCTTGCTAAAATTTTTTTTCTTAAACTCAATTGTCCCGATATCTGAGAAACAGTTTCCTTGTAGGTAGGAAACTGTAACTCTATCTTTTTCACATCTTCATTATTCGAAAACACCATACAATTTGACCTAAAAGGTCCTTAAATTATACATATTCTAAGCTACTTTTGCAAACACGCATTTCAGGTATTCGCCTTCAGTAAACGCAGCCAATTCTGGGTGGTCTATCCCATGGGTATGCGTCTCCAAGACCTGCAACGTACGCCGCGCTCGACCAGCCGATTCAGACAGCATATATCTAAAATCAGACAATCCGACATGGGCTGAGCAGGAAGCAGATACTAAGACGCCTTCTGACGGCAAAATACGTAAGGCAGCTTCATTTATCTTTCTATACCCTATTAACCCTTCTTTGACCTTATGTCTATCTTTGACAAACGCGGGCGGATCTAAAATGATAATGTCGAAATTTTTATTTCTTACCTCTTCGTCATACAGATACTCCTTCACATCCCCACAAACAAACTCACATTTTTTAACATCTAATTTATTGAGCTTAATATTTTCTACTGCTAATTCCAGGGCGCTTTCAGAAGCATCAACACTCACTACATGCTTAGCGCCCGCGCCAAGGGCATAGACACTAAAGCCGCCAGAATAAGAAAAACAATTCAGGACATTTTTATCTGACGCATATTTTGTTAAGGCCAACCGCTTATCTCGCTGATCTAAGAAGAAACCCGTCTTCTGGCCACCAATAATATCTACCCAAAATTTAAAGCCGTTTTCTGATATTTTTACTCTGTCTGGGACTTTGCCGTAGAGTAGACCAACCTGCTTCTCAGCCCCTTCTATACCACGAGTACGCACATCAGACCGTTCATATATACCAGCGGGTTTAACCACTTCTAACAACGCATCGACAATATGCTTTTTCCAAGCTTCCATACCAGGCGTATGGAACTGTAACACTAAACAATCTGCGTATTTATCTACGATTAGTCCAGGCAACAAATCATTTTCACTATGGACCAATCGAAATGAATCTGTCTTTTTGTTTTCAATTAAATTTTTCCTGGTCGCATAGGCAGCTGCAATTCTTTTTTTAAAAAAATTTCCGTCAATAACATCAGTTTCGTCCCAACTCCACAGACGCACCGCAATCTGAGAATAGGAATTAAAATAACCCTGGGCCAAAAAATTTCCTTCTTCGTTTACGAGCGCCACTGGATCACCACTATTAAGCCCTTCGGGAATATGCTGCAAAGCACCTGAAAACACCCAAGGGTGTCTCCCTAAAATCGGACCTACTCGCTGTCTGTGTACAATTAATTTGTTCACAATGTTTAACTTAAATATTTAAAATCGCAGGTTGTCATCCTGAATGCAATGAAGGATCTCTGTCCGCTTAACGATTGAGACAGAGATTCTTCACTTTGTTCAGAATGACAATTACGAGTATACCAAACAAAAATACCCAACACAATGGCTGGGTATTTTAAATTTTCTATGATAAATTTACTTCAACTGGGCTTCAACCTCGGCGGCGAAATCGGTGGTTTCTTTTTCTAAACCTTCTCCGAGCTCAAACCTGATCATTCTATCTACGGTTACGCCACTTCCTAGCAACTTCTCAATAGTTTTTTCTTCATCTTTAATAAACGGCTGTTCAAGCAAACAAATTTCACTATAAAATTTGTCTAATTTACCTTTTAAGATGTTTGGGATAGCTGCTTCAGGCTTGCCTTGCTGTTTGAGCTGGTCTGTATAAATTTCTTTTTCTTTCTCAACTATCTCGGCTGGGACCTCAGCGCGAGAGACATATTTCGGATAGCTGGCTGCGGCATGCATAGCCACATCGGTTGCCAAAGCGCTGTCTGTGCTATTCTTTACTAAAACTAATACCGAAATCTTGCCGCCTAAATGTGAATATGCACCAAAGGCATCGCTAGCGGTTTTTTCTACGACAGCAAAACGGCGTAAGGTAATCTTCTCGCCGATTTTAGCCGTCAAATTATTCAAATGATCCTGCAAGGACTGACCTTCAGCGGCCACAGCCATTGCCTCTTCCAAAGTAGCTGGTTTGGCAACAAGCAAAGCGTCTGCAAAATTAGCGACCAGTTTTTTAAAGTCTTCATTTTGAGCGACGAAGTCGGTCTCAGAATTTACTTCTAAAACTACGGCTGTGTCTCCAGACACCTTCACTATAGTTGTGCCTTCGGCAGCTACTTTATCACCGCGCTTGGCCGCTTTGACAATACCTTTCTTGCGTAAGATTTCCGTAGCCTTCTCCATGTCCCCTCCGGCTTCATCCAGGGCTTTTTTACAATCCATCATACCGGCACCGGTAAGAGACCTGAGTTTTGCTACATCAGAAGCTGTAATTGACATATAATTTTGAAGTTATTAAATTGATTCTTCTTTTTTGAGAGCTCTGCGAGGAGTTTTTTCTTCACGAACAGATTGTTTCGCTGGCGTTTCTGCTGAAAAAATATCTTTGGAATTTATTTTTTCTTGTTTTTTCTTTTCCCATTCTTTCTTGCCTTCATTGATTGCCTCTGCGACAAGGTTAGCAATCATGGTGATGGAATTTACTGCGTCGTCATTAGCTGGAATAGGATAATTGACTTTGGTTGGATTCGTATTGGTATCGCACACGGCTACGGTTGGAACCTCAGTGCGTTCGGTTTCGGCTAGGGCAGTCTTTTCAGTACGCATATCAGCGATATAGACAGCATCCGGCAATCGTTCCAAAGCAGTCAAACCGATAAGGTATTTATCCAATTTTTCTAACTGTTTTTTCATTACCACCTGTTCCTTCTTAGTATACTTTTCAATCTCGCCATTGGCAAACATTTCTTTCAAATTTTTATATTTTTTCAAACGGCGTTTCACCTCTTCGAAGTTCGTGAGAAGACCACCGATCCAGCGCTCTACCAAATATGGCATTTCGCAAGACAAGGCCGCGGCTTTGACCGCTTCACGAGCCTGACGTTTTGTACCCACAAATAAAATATTCTGACCTTTGGCAGCCAGATTTTTTACATACTCCAAAGCGGTATCAAGTTGCGCTTGAGTTTTCTCAAGATCAATGATATGCACTCCGTTTCTAACACCGAAGATGAATTGCTCCATCTTGGGGTGCCAGCGAGATTTTTGATGGCCGAAGTGAACCCCGGCCTTCAACATTTCCAACAATGTTGGCATTTTCTTTGACATATTTTCCTTATTATTGCCTCCCAGCCTTGCCCCGGAGTGGTCCAAGGGAGGAAAAAGTTGGCTAGCGAGAGTAAATTAAGATGTGGTGAGTATATAGGAAACATTAAAATAAGTCAAGAAGTCAGGCCTAATATTGACAAATAAACGCAAAGCTGCTACTATATGGACACCTTTTAAAAAATCTCCAAAAATGTATGCAGAAAAAAATTCACCCAGAATATCACAATGATACGGAAGTAATTTGCGCTTGCGGTAATAAATTTACTACTGGCAGTACGCTCAAAACTATCCGCGTGGAACTGTGCAACAAGTGCCATCCTTTTTATACCGGCAAACAGAAATTTGTTGACACCGCTCGCCGCGTAGAGAAATTCCAAGAAAAATCGAGCAAGCAAACTGCTGCTGCCGCTACTCGCAAAGGTAAAAAAGTAAAGAAAGCAGCTGTTGCTGCAAAAAAATCCGCTAAGAAAGCTGCCGAAAAAAAAGACGCTTAGCTGTCATAATCTCAAAAAACAGACTATAATACTTTTGGTTTAGTCTGTTTTTTTAATCAGCCGACACTCTCAGTCAACCACCCGCCATTCTGAGCAACGCGAAGAATCCCTTTCAAAAGAATTTAAGGGATCCTTCGCCCCGTGAAGGGTTCAGGATGACAAACCACCAACACAATTCCCTAATAAGCTAAGAAGCTACCACCTAAAAAGCTAGTAATATATGCAAAAAAAATATCTAGAATTGGAACAAAAACTACAGCAACTAGAGACCGATCTCCAAAATCCGGCCGTACTTAATAATCCGCAAAAAATCAAAGAAGTGTCCCAGGAATACACCGAACTCAAACCAATTGTCGATAAAATCAAGGAGTTGATAGCCATTGAAAAAGCCCTGACGGACACACAATCATTCATTGTAACAGAAACAGATCTGCAACTGAAAGAAATGGCCTCTGCAGAATTGCCGGAACTTGAAAGTAAAAAAGCTGCATTAGAAAAAGAATTAGAAGAGCTCACTCGCCCTCAAGATCCATTCGATAAAAAAAATGTGATTATGGAAATCCGGGCGGGAGTTGGCGGAGACGAATCCGCGCTTTTTTCTGCCGAGCTCTATCGCATGTATAGTCGCTATGCCGATAGTCAGGGTTGGAAAACCCACATGCTTGATGCCAACCGTATTGGCATTGGTGGTTTTAAAGAAGTTATCTTTTCTATCAAAGGCAGAAACGTCTACAAAGACCTCAAATACGAAATGGGTGTACACCGCGTACAACGCGTACCTGACACTGAAAAATCGGGTCGTATTCATACGTCAACGGTCACCGTAGCGGTACTCCCTGAAATCGAAGAAGCAGAAATCAAAATTGACCAAAAAGATTTGCGCATTGATACGTTTTGTTCTGGCGGCGCTGGCGGACAAAGTGTAAATACGACCTACTCAGCCGTACGCATCATCCATATTCCAACAGGGATTATGGTGCAGTGCCAGGATGAACGCTCCCAGACTGCCAATAAAGAAAAAGCTATGGAAGTCTTACGGGCGCGTATCTATGCCGCTCAACGCGAAGAACAGATGAAAGCCATTACTGAAAAACGTCGCTCCCAAATTGGCACGGGCGACCGCAGTGAAAAGATTCGTACGTACAATTTTCCTCAAGACCGAATTACTGATCATCGCATCCACCAAAACTGGAATAATATTCCAAATATTATAGACGGCGACTTAGCACCAATTATCACCACTTTACGCAAAGCCGAAGCAGAAGGATTTGATGATACTGGAGCTACAGAAGATGACGAATAACCTCGTTATGACAATCCGTGAGGCACAACAAAAGTACGCCGAACTTCTTCCAATAGACACAGAGATACTGATCGCCACCGCAATCAGTAAACCCAGGGAATTTATCTTCACCTACCCGGAGTATAAACTATCTCTCTGGCAACAAATACGTTTGCAATATTTCACGGACCTTCGTAAAAAAGACTACTCAATTGCCGCCATAGTGGGTCATAAAGAATTTTATGGCCTTGATTTTTTTGTTAATAAGAATGTTTTGATTCCTAGACCAGATACGGAGCTGATGGTCGAAGAGGTATTAAGGATACTTCCGAATGATGAATCTATTTTAATTGACGTGGGTACTGGCAGTGGCTGTATACCGATTTCTATTTTAAAAAATTCACAGACTCCTACCGAAACATTTGCCATCGATATATCCCGATCGGCTTTGCGGGTCGCAAAAAGAAACGCAAGAAAACATGCCGTAAAGATACAATTTTTACGTGGTGATTTACTCGAACCTTTTCTAAACAGCTACAAGCTATACCCTAAGAATCTAGTCATCACTGCGAATCTCCCCTACCTCACCGAACAACAATTTCAATCAGAGCCGTCTATCCAACGAGAGCCAAAGCAGGCGCTGGTAGCACTTCATAATGGGTTGGCGCTATACGAAGAACTGCTAGAGCAAATCAAAACACTAATTTCTAATTCCCAAATTCAAATTTCTGCATTCTTAGAAATTGATCCATCTCAAACTGAGGCCATCTCAGTCTTAATAAAAAAATTCCTCCCTGAAGGAAGTGTAGAAGTAAAAAAAGATCTGGCCGGCCTAGATCGATTAGTTGTTATTAACCTCTACTAGTACGCGACGGGATTTGTGGCGGCAGCGTTTAACCGACCAAGGAGATTCTACCGCTCCAACACCCTTTTAATACTTTTTGAGTATTAAAAGGAATTACCGTTATTCTGTCACTTCAACTTGAGTATCTTTATCAACCACTTCAACCCACGTATTCCCCGGCGCAAAGACAAACTCTTTTTCATTTTGATCGTAAAATCTGGTTCGATCAGTGATTGAATCCTTTTTCCAAATACCATAAACAACCGAACCCTTCTTAAACATAATCGCTTCTCCAGTACCCACTGTTTTTATTTCTTGCCTCCCTTTGTCATCGTTAATAATTGCTTCAACACCAGTGAATTGTATGATTACATTTCTGGCCCGGACTTCTGATTTATCTTTATCTTTATGCGTCCGTCCGTTGATGTTGCGCAAGTAATTTAAATTTTTTGCGTCATAGGTCCAGGTTACTTGATACCCAACACTAAAAGGGATTACTACCCGACCACTCTCACCAATTGTTTTACCGACCATACTACTATACTTCCATGCCTTATACGGTGTGAATAGATTGTCTATATCTCCATACACATCGATCATTTTTCTCAGATTATCGCTACTGGTAAATAAATTATGCGGCGCGAAATATTGATTACTGCGCCAGAAATACTGGCCGCGAAAAAATTCATTACCATCAAAAATACCACGCGGACCGATAGCCGCCAGAGCTTGTGGAGAACCGCCCGAATGCACATACAGGCCGTCACCATACTCTTGGATCCAGTCAAGAAAATAGAGGCGAGCACTCCTTACCGGACCGACTTCAGCCACATCTTGACTACTATCAAAAATAGCAAAGTAACGAGTAATGCCTCCTTCCACCATAGCTTCGTAAACAATCTTTGCTTTCGAAAGGCCAGCTTGTGGATAAGCATCCGCATGATTATCGATCATTACCCCTGCCACAGCGACACTCGCCTCCTCTTCTGTCCTCACCGACTGTCCATCAAGCGGGTTGATATATTTTGGAGCAGTTATGAGAAGCTGACCACCAAGAGAAGTTTGAGAAAATTCAATTAAGGAACGATACCCGACTATAAAATAACCAATCAAAAAACAAGAAAGCGCAAAGATCGTTCCGATTGCGACTATAATAATCTGATCTCTTTTCATAAATATACAAAATTAAAAAACAGACCCAACCGTATTGTAGTCTGTTTTTTAATTTTAGCAAAGGTATTATTTTTTCTCAGCTTCTTCTTTTTTAGGCGCAGCACCTGCATCTGCTTCAGCATCTTCCTCAGCTTCTTCTTTCTTCTTCGCATCTTCGATCTTGCTGAGGTCTGCTGGAGCCGCGGCTGCTTCCATGGCTTTAATTTCATCTTCAGTGAGAGCCGGGATTGCTTTGGCAACCAAATCTTCAGCCTGCGGAGCAATGATAGTCACAGTAGCGGGGATAGGCAAATCTTTGACCTTAACCAAATCGTCAAAAGATCTTAGCACAGAAATATCTACATCAATATGAGAAATGAGGTCTTTTGGTAAACAGGTAACCTGCACAGAATTCAGGTTATGCATCAAGGTGCCGCCCTGCTCCTTGATGATTGAAGCTTCACCCACAAAACGAAGTTCCACGGTAGCGGTAAGAGGTTTGTTCATATCAATACGGCGCAAATCGGCATGAACAATCAAATCACTGACCGGATCATACGCTATATCCTGGATAAGCACTTTGCCATCAGCCTTGTCGTCAAGAAACAAATCAATCAAGCTGGCCTCGCCAGCTTCACGATACAATTTAGCAAACTCTTCGTAACTAAGAGTGATAGAAGTTGCTTGACCACCCATACCATAAACTACGGCGGGAATAACAGTCCTGCTTCTAACTTTTTCTCCTTTAACACTGCGAGTAGCGGCGGATAATTTAAACGACATATATTACATTTTAAAATTCTTACTGTTTATAAATTGTCTTGCTTCTATTAACTCATCCACTGTCAACGGTACTGCTGTCTGAAATTTCTGCGCGTCTGAAAAATTTAAATCCGTTATCATACCAACCGTGCTAACCCCTTTCGGCAGGATCAGCAGCATAGCCATAAAATTGGTGCGACAGTTATAACAAGTAAAATGAAAAAATTTTGACTGTTCCGCAGCTGATTGGCTTAGTTCGCCAGATCCGCCATCCAATGATTTGACTGCTTCAGGCTGATATTCGAACTTGCACACTGCACAATTGCTGATAAATTTCAACGTTTTTTTCCAAGAATCTATTTTGCCGTCTTTTTCTACCATAGAAATATGGACTAATACTAAAGGATTTTTGAAAAAATGTCAACCCTGCTAAATAACCACTGTGGGGATTGTATACAATCAGGGCCAGCTCCAAATCAAAGCTGTGCCGCCTAGTTTGTTTCGACAGAAGGCTCAACGTGAATAAAAACAAGCCCGAGATTAATAGTTTTTTACAAGCATACTCTCTAAAATACCCACAAGCAGCATGTTTATAACGAGTGATGATCCTCCATAACTCACAAACGGTAAAGTCACACCGGTAATTGGCAACAGCCCAAGATTGGCGCCCACATTAGTAAAAAGCTGCACAAACAATAAAATCAACACCCCGGTCGCCGCAGTAGCCGCAAAATCATCGTTTGATTTCCTAATAATCAAAATTATCCGCCAAAATAATACCCCGAACAGGAGCATCATCACCAGAATCCCAGCCAGACCCAATTCTTCTCCAATAACAGAAAACACAAAATCGGTCTGCGCTTCCGGCAAAAATCGTAACTGGCTTTGCGATCCAAAACCCAAACCTTGGCCAAACAGCTTGCCGGCCCCAATTGCGATAGTGGCTTGAATAATATTATAACCACTGACCAGCGGAGCTCTTTCAGGGTCTATAAAATTAAGCACCCGATCTCTTTGATAATCTTGCAAGAAAAAAAACCAGGCCAGTATCGAAAGCATAACCATAAATACGACAAATCCTCCTAAATACAAACGCCGCGCCCCAACTGCCCAAATCATCCCAAACCAGATTGCGCCCAGCAACAATGCCGAACCTAAATCCGGCTGCAACATCACGAGTCCGATCAGCGTTACCGCTACAATACCGGTACCGAAAAAAAATAACGGCCGATCAAATCGCCGCCCGAATCGGGAGATAATGTATGCGAGCATAAGGATAAGGCCGATCTTAGCCATCTCAACAGGCTGAAAAGAAAATCCCGCCAGAGAGAACCACCCCTTTGTACCCCTAATCTCCGCTCCAAAAAATAATACGGCCAATAATAATACTAGCGAGGCTACATACCACCATTTGGCCAAATAGCTCCAAAGATTATGTTGGTTAAGGCTAGCTACAAAAAAAAGACCCATGCCAATACCAAACGCTAATAATTGTTTTTTAAAATAAAATAATTCGGCACCGCGCGACAGATCAACGCTGTACACAGATACCAAACCCATCATTGCCAAAAAAACTACGCAGATAAAAATCTGCCAATCAAAAGTACGGGGTGATAATTTCTTAAAATCAAACATACCGGATTATTTTGCGTACGCAGCGTCGTCATAAACATTAATCCTTGGATATACGGAAACGCCAGTCACGCTTAGGCCTGGCAACAGACTGCGCAGATCAATGTTTTTTGTTTCTAACGAGTTTATAAAATCCAAGTGCAAAGGCAGAATACCAACCATCTGCCCGTTTTGCAACAAGACAACATAAAAATCCGCATCCACGTAACTATATGGACTGTTGTTTGTTAATTTAAATTGGACCGCATCCACATTATTTCCTTCTTGAGCCAGGGACTCGAGAAATACAAAATCAGTCACTTGAAAATCCAACCGATATGCCTGCCAACCAATCGTATCACTTACTTCCCGATTAGGGATACGATTATAAACTATATTTTCCAAAACAATACTAGGAGAACCTCCGGCGGACTCCGTCAGGCCTAGTGCTGCCACAGGCTTACTCTCACCAGGCAATAAAAATCCTCTCTGTGCCTCGGTTCTTGTATCATTCAGAACAAAATGATAATCGAATGTAACTAAAAACTTAGTATTAGGGTTTGCCAACTCAGCCACGAAATCAATTTTGTTCCCCCGGCTGGAAAAAACATATGTATCCAACACTTGTACGGGCTGCGCGCCAAAACGAGAATGCATGCCGGTATAGTCCACTGATGCAGCCAGATTGCCTTCTATTTTTTTATTATCCGCCACACCCCACAGATACAACCCCCATTTCCAACCACTAAACACAAAAAGGATGCCGCTAATGATCATCAGTCCGATAAGTGTGACTCTATATAGAAGCGCTTTATGCCCCACATACCAAAAACTCCACTTGAGTTCTTTAGAGGTAAATTCTTGCGTTGGGTCTTCGTATTTTGGGATACTAACCCTGAGTTTTCCGGCAGATGGATTAGAAACCTCGGGCTGATGCATCGACTCATCCTCATCGCTATTTCTGCGTTTGTACAGGTTTATCATATATTTAGTTCGCAGTTCTCAGTTCACAAAATTTATACCTTATCGATTTGTCATCCTGAACCCTTTACGGGATGAAGGATCCCTGTCCTAACTGTATTTTCGTAACAGCGGGAATCCAGACAGTCAAATTTAGGATTTGAGGTTTAGTAGTTAGAATTTTTAATGAATATATTATACCTCAAAAAAAACTTTCTTAAAATAAAATACAATCCCAAAGTTAGGATTGTATTTTATTTTTCACTATCTTCAAACGAATTAAAAATAATGAGAACGGCGGTCGTCTCGCGACTTGGCGTCGCGAACTCGGGCGTGAACCCGAGCCTCCAGACACGACCACGAATCTGGAGAAGGAAGGACGGTCAGAGCCCGACGCAGCTGCGGACCGTGACCACAATGGCCACGGACAGGACAACCACCGCCAGGACGAACCGTCCGTACCGACGGACGAACCAGGGGTGATCCCAGACCATCTTGAACAGGGTCAGGACCTTCCCCCACAGCACGGTGAACCAGCTGGTCGTGGTGGTGATCTTGGGCTCGGAGACGGTCTGGCCCGAGATCTTGGCCGGCGACAAGGTTGCTCCGGACTCCGCCTCGACGGTGTCCACGATCGGGATGACGGTCTGCGGCGGCGGCTCGACCGTCGGGGGCTGCGACACCTTCTGGCTGATGACCGGCATCGAAGGGGCCGGCGTGGGACAGTACGGCATCATGGCGGGAGGACGAACACCCGCTGCACTCGTCAAATCCGGAAGCTTCATAAATCCCCCATTGCAGCACAAGAAAAAGGCCCTTACCACGGTAGTTCCGGGTTGGCCAGGATGATATTACCCTCTTTTCCATAAGCCATGTAGAGACTAGCCCTACATGGTTGTTAAGAGTAACGACTTCCTGACCAAATTGCGAACACACACTCAGTCTTGTTTTACTAATTTCCTTCAGATGAAATGAGCAAATCTTCCCTCCCACAAAAGAGCAAACGATTTTGAACAAAAAATAATATATACCTGGACCAAATTTTAGTCAATTTAGTTATCCACCGCCTATTTTATAGACATGCAATCCGACCACCTTATCCTTGCCGCTTCTCTTTGTATATGCTAAAATATGATAGTTAAATGTTTAGAATTTAGTATTTAAAATTTAGAACTTCCCAATTGTATGCCCACCAAAAAAGTACAGAAAGGACAGTTAGAAGAAGAAAAAGTTGAACCTAAAAAAACAGAACCAACAAAAACAAAAAGTAAAATTGGCGATAAGCCAGACGCTACCTATAGCGCCCAGCATATTACCGTACTCGAAGGCCTTGAGGCGGTGCGTCGCCGCCCGGGCATGTATATCGGCTCTACCGGACCGGTCGGTCTCCATCACCTGATCTGGGAAGTGGTCGACAACTCTATCGACGAAGCCATGGCTGGTTATTGCGATCAGATTGATATTGCCCTACTCCCGGATCATTATATAGAAGTAAAAGATAACGGCCGCGGCATCCCGGTTGATATTCATCCGCAAACTGGTACAAGTGCATTAGAATTGGTGCTTACCAAACTTCATGCCGGGGGTAAATTTGATTCTGGCTCATATAAAGTATCCGGCGGTCTTCATGGCGTAGGTGTATCTGTCGTAAACGCTTTATCTACGCATACCAAAGCCGAAGTACATCGCGACGGCAAAGTATATTTACAAGAATATAAAAACGGCGGCCATCCGGTAAAAAAGGTCCAACAAGTGGGGACATGCAAAGACAGAGGCACGATAATCACCTTCCGCCCAGACGACACTATTTTTGAAACCATAGATTTTGAATGGAAAACTATTATCGACCATATTCGCCAGCAAGTCTATTTATCAAAAGGGATCCGCATCTCTATTACCGATAAGCGCGTGGGTGAAGAAAAAAATACTGACAAAACAGCCCTTTCTTTTCCTAACCCAACATACAGCTTCTACTTCGAAGGCGGCATCGCATCTTATGTCCGTCATCTCAACCAAAATAAAGGTGTAAAAAATGAAAATGTTTTTTATATAGAAAAAGAACAAGACGATGTCAAAGTAGAAGTAGCTTTGCAGTACAGCGAGGAATTCAGCGAATCACTTTTCGCGTTTACTAATAACATTTACAATCCTGAAGGCGGCACACATGTAGCCGGTTTTCGCACAGCGCTTACCCGCAGTCTCAATAATTATGCCCGAAATAAAGGATTCCTCAAAGAAAAAGACGGCAATCTGACTGGCGAAGATGTGCGGGAAGGCCTAACTTGCATTATCTCGATCAAAGTCACCGAACCTCAATTTGAAGGCCAGACAAAAGCTAAACTCGGCAACACCGAAGTCAAGGCGGCGGTAGAGACGGTCATGAGCGATGCGTTTTTGGTCTTCTTGGAAGAACATCCAAAAGATGCCGAAGGAATCATAGAAAAATGCTTACTCTCAGCTCGCGCTCGCAACGCAGCCAAGATTGCTCGCGATACTATTTTGCGCAAAGGCGCCCTGGAAGGCTTTACCTTACCAGGTAAGTTAGCAGACTGCAGCAGCCGTCATGCAGAAGAATCGGAGCTCTTCATCGTTGAGGGCGACTCTGCCGGTGGCAGCGCCAAACAAGGCCGCGACCGTGAACACCAGGCTATCCTCCCCCTTCGCGGTAAAGTCCTGAACGTCGAACGCGCCAGACTTGATAAGATTCTTACCAATAACGAATTGAAGTCGCTCATCATTGCCATGGGCACCAACATTGGCGAACAGTTTGATATTTCCAAACTTCGATATCATCGCTTAGTGATCATGACCGATGCCGATGTGGACGGCGCGCACATCCGCACACTCCTACTTACCTTCTTCTACCGCTATTACCCAGCGCTTATTACCAACGGACATGTGTTTATCGCCCAGCCACCACTCTATAGCCTGAAATATGGCACGGTTCCGGTGGTGCGAGCGACAGGCGGGCTG
>CAZETA010000004.1:0-56927 GCA_964514995.1 uncultured Gammaproteobacteria bacterium | reverse complement strand
GTTAATCGTCTCTACCATATGCACTGGAATACGAATCGTGCGAGACTGGTCTGCCAAGGCACGGGTAATGGCTTGACGAATCCACCAGGTGGCATAGGTAGAAAACTTAAAGCCTTTTCGATAGTCAAATTTCTTGACTGCTCTAAACAAGCCAATATTACCCTCTTGGATAAGATCCAAAAGCGACAAAGATTTGCCGACAAATTTTTTTGCTATAGACACCACCAATCTCAAATTTGCTTCAATCAACTTTCTGTCTGCCTCTTTATCTCCTCGTTCTTTTCGTTTCGCCAAAGCGATTTCTTCCGCCGCTCCGAGGAGTGGAATCTTACCAATCTCGCGCAAATACATCTGGATTGAGTCAGAAGAAATCTGGCCCAGGTCAAACGGCGTGTCCATGTCAGGCTGAGCGCCCTGAAACTGCTTCAACAGTTCTTTATTGCCGCTTCGTTGCCCCAACAGATTCCCGGCCGTTTCCACAACACTAACACCGTTTTTATCCAAAAGATCCATCAACCCTTCATACAAATCAAGATACCGCTCAGGACGAGAAAAAACACCCTCGATTTCAATTTGGGTAAGAAATCCACGGCTTCTGCCTTTTGCCACCAACGCCCAGATATCCTTAAGCGTAGGTTCTGAAACAACCTCTTCTGGCTGGTCTTGTTTTTTTCCTTTTTTAAGAAATGGAGATTTTTTTTGTTTGGAGATTTTTTTTATAGAAATTTTTTTGTTTGATTTTTTTACCGACTTCTCCCTTGTTTGCTTACGCGTTTGGCTGCCGCGCAATGGCTTGGAAGTTTTTTTAATTGTCCCTCTTTTTTTCGACGGCATAGAAGGGAAAACTTAATTTTATTTATCTAAATTAATTATTTCTTGTAAAATTCGTCTGATTGTCTCGGCATTTTTTTCATATTCCGCTTTTCGCAATAAAGCGTTTAATTCTTGCCGTTTATTTTTTTGCCAATCAGACCTTATAGCAGCGCACAAAACTCCCACTTCTTTGGCCGCTTGATCTAAGCTATACCCGCTAAAATCTTTATCTGATTTGAGCAATAAAACATCAACCACGGCTTGCTGTTCCGTGGATAAACTATTCTTAAACGTTTCGATATCAATGGAATCAGTATACTTGGTTTTTAACAATTCGTAAAGGTCTGCAAATCTGGTTTCGGTAAAAAATTCTGATTTTAATTTAGGCCAATACTCCCTCAATAAAGCAGGAAATTTGAATGTTAGGCCCAGTAGATTTTCAACCAACAACGGCAGCTTGCTCGGCTCCGCTTCTTTGGATTCTGGCACTTGCGAAACCTTCGATTGAGCGGCTTGAATCTGATCCTGGTGTTTAGGTCGAGCACCGGCTAATCTGCCGATTTCAGCAGACAACGCGCTCTGCTCCACACCTAATTCATACGACAATTTCTTTAACCAATGATCACGCTCAACGGCATATGGCAAACGACCGATTTCAGTAAGCAATATCTCGGCCGCTTTTTGTTTTTGCTTGGGATTATTGACATCTACAGCATCAAGCGTGCTGGAAAAATACCAATCCATGACTTCTCTAGCGTTTTCCACAGTGGCAAACCAAACATTTTTGTCTTTTTTAATACATTCATCAGCGTCTTTTCCAGCGCCAGCTGGAATCTGAATAATTCGTATGCCCATCCCCTGTTCCAAAGCCAAATCTATTCCTCGCTTGGCCGCATTCTGCCCAGCTGCGTCCCCATCAAACGCAATGGCGATATTATTGGAATACCTTTTTAGTAGTTTTATTTGTTCAAATGTTAATGCCGTACCCGAAGAAGCCACCACATTTTTCATTCCCGCTTGATGACAGGCAATGACATCCATCTGGCCTTCTACCAACACCGTCTGGTCTTTTGACTTTATTTCGGTCTTGGCTTTATTGAGGCCATACAAAATTCTGGATTTGTCAAAAACTAAAGTCTGCGGCGTATTTACATATTTACCACCAGACATTTCAGTCTCTACCAGTACCCGACCAGTAAAACCGACGACATTGCCATGAGCATCCCAGATCGGAAACATGATCCGCCCCCGAAAACGATCGTAGAAACTATTTCTCCCTTCATTTTTTATTGTCAAACCAGAAGCAATTAGATCATCTACGCTATTTCCTTTTTGCAATAAATATCTTGTCAATAAATCCCATTGATCGGGAATAAAGCCGATCTCCCATTCATTAATCGTCTCTTTGGCCAGCTGCCTTCTTTGTAAATAATCTCTCGCACCCTGCGCCGCAGGCATTTCCAAGAGGAAATGATTGAAAAAATATGCGGCCTTAGCGTTGATCTCAATAATTCTATTTTTCTGACTCTTATTGACCTCACTGGCAAAATTATCAAGTTTCACCCCAGCGCGATTGGCTAAAATTTTTAATGCTTCAGAAAAATCAATCCCCTCCATTTCCTGCACAAAAGAAAACACATCCCCGCCCTTATTACAACCAAAACAATGCCAGAATTGCTTTTCGGGCTGAACCATAAACGAAGGCGATTTCTCGTTATGGAAGGGACAGTTGGCCTTATAGTTTATGCCCGCTTTTTTGAGGCGAACATATTCGCCAATAATCTGGACTATATCCAGCCTGTCCTTAATGGCTTGGGTGTCGGTCATATGCGAAATGGACGGAAGATTAAACACCTTTAATTTTTCCTAAACAAACGAGTCAATATGGGGCGAACCCTATACAGCATCTATAACGAATACTACCTGATAGCGCCAATTAAGAAAAGCCCCTGCTTATCTAGCATTGATCATTAAATCTGTCTGACAAAAGAAGCGAGGATTCTGTTTGATTCAGGAGTCTGCCGCAAGACTTGATCAGCATACGACTGGGAATCGTCTGCTACACTTACATAATTTGGGAACATACGCATTCTTTCTTTCATGCGCTCTAAACTTAGTTCTGGGTGAAATAGCACGCCCCAAATTTTTTTATTCTCAATTCTAAAGGCAGTACAGACAACTTTTTCTGAACGAGATAAGGGTATTAAATTGCCAGGCAAATTTACCGGCGTGTCTTTGTGGGCAAAATTTGCCATAAAACTTGGCGGCAAATCAGTAAACAATTCATCTCTAGCCGCCTCAGGCAGGAGGAAGTTTGCTAATGTTCCAGATTCTCCCATTGTTTCATCCTGGACAACAACTGCGCCTTGGTGCAAGGCCAATATCTGCGAACCAAAGCAAATTCCTATAGTTGGTATATTTCGAGAGAAAACCCTGTCTAAAAATACAAAAACTTGAGGGAGCCAAGTTTCTTTACCATCACCTTGGGATAAATAAAATTGACCACTACCGCCCAAAATTATACCGTCAAAACCATCGAGATTTATCAAGCTAACATTTTCTTCAATAGCGTTAACAAATGTTAAATTTGCATCTGCGCACACTTCTTTTAAGCAAATCTGCCCATGCTCCCTGGCTTGATCCACACTAAATTGTATGACTAAAATTTTTTTCATATTTATCCTTGCACTCCAGGATCATTCTCTTCGCAGCGCTTCAATCGGATTAAGCCGAGCAGCTTTGCGCGCCGGATACAAACCAAACAGTATACCGATAAAAGCAGAAAATCCGACAGATAGAAATATGGAATACACCGGTATGCTATACACCCAATTAAAATTATTAGCTGTGGCTACAATATAGACGACAAATGCCAGTAACGCTCCCAAGAGAATTCCGACAATCCCTCCAATAATAGTCAGAAGCAATGACTCTAATAAAAACTGCCAAAGAATGTCTTGATTTTTCGCGCCCAGAGATTTACGCAAACCAATCTCAAACACTCGTTCCAAGACGGAAACATACATAATATTCATAATCCCTACACCACCAACTACAAGCGAAATACAAACCAAAGCAACAAGCAAAAAAGTAATACCACTCACTATACTACCTAAAATATTCATTGCTTCGGCCATGGTATTGATCTGAAAATCATCCTTGGCAGGATCAGTGATATCATGATTCTCTCGTATGATCTCTCCCAATTCCCCCACAGTTTGTTTAGAAATACTCGTATCTTTCATTTTGGCAATGATGTTGCGCACATAATCAATGCCTAAGATCCTCTTCTGCATTGTCTTGGTTGGCAGGATAATCATATTGTCCATATCCATACCAAAACTGGCGCCGCGCTTTGCAGCCGTACCAAGCACTCGAAACGATTTGCCTTTGATAGAAACTAACTTGCCCGCTGCCGCATCGGCGCCAAACAGTGTCTCTTTTACTCGAGAACCGAGAACTACCACCTGGGATAAAGAATCCTCTTCTTCTTTGGTAAACATACGGCCTTCGGCCAAAGAAAACTTATCTACTTCCGGAGTCTGGTATCCTTGACCGACCAGCGTCACAGTTTTTATCTGGCCTTGGTAAGATACAACGGCCTGTCCGATCACCCAGCCATAGGCTGCCGCAATATTAGGATGCTTCATCACATCTTGCAAATCACGATCCTTAAGAGTGGTAATAATAACTCCCGATGATTGGCCAACCGCATTTTCAGTAGACGTGCCTTTGGTGCTGGGAATTTTTACTTCAATACTTAGAGTATCAGAGCCAAAAATTTCGAGCTGGCCCATGATAAATTTATCCAGGCCCCTGCCAGCGGCAAGTATGGTAATCACGACTGCTACACCAATACTAATTCCCAAAATTGTCAAAATTGATCTCGTTTTTTGGGCAAGCAGTGATTTAGCTGCCAGCTTCAAATTCATTGCCACATTTGAAGTATTATTCATATCGCAAAGCTTCGATAGGACTTAGTTTACTCGCCCGTTTGGCTGGCACTAGCCCAAACACTAATCCAATACCCACACCGACCAAACAGGCGGTAATGATAGACCCAAAAGAAACTACAATATCCCAAGTATACCCGAGATATTGGGCAACTCCACCCACAACAACAGAAATGCCGCTGCCTAAGAGAATACCGACCAACGCTCCAAAAAAAGTAATTCCGACCGCTTCAATAAGAAATTGCGTAATAATATTCCGATTCGTCGCTCCCACCGCTTTTCGCAATCCAATTTCACGAGTCCGTTCTTGAACCGCGGCTAACATAATATTCATAATACCGATACCACCCACGATCAAAGAAATCGCCGCGATAGCAGACAAAAATATTTTTAATGCATTAGTGATGTTAGTCAGCGCATCCAAACCTTGCGCCATAGTTCGCACGGAAAAATCATCTTCTTCCGGATTCGCAATATCGTGTTGTTCACGCAATATTTGTTTGATATATTCCACGCTACTATCTACGCGATCGGCTCGGTCAATTTTAACTCGAGCAAAGCTCATATAATTTATACCTAATAACAATTTTTGGGCTGTGGAAACCGGCACATAGATCTGATTGTCTTGATTTTGAAAAGCGCTCGTACCGCGCTCAACCATAGTACCAATAACGGTAAAAGTAGTTTTCTTAATTTTTATTTTTTTACCCAGCGGATCAGTGTCGGCAAATAAATCCTTTACCACCTGGCTGCCTAACACTGCCACTTTGCCCAGATTTTTTTCCTCCTCTTCAGAAAAAAATCTGCCGCTGGCTACCGCAGTATCTTCTACGCTTGGCAGCTGAGATGAAACGCCGACAAAGTTGGTATCGACGGAATTTTCTTCCCATTGTACCGTGTCCACACCGCGCACATACGGCGTGACGGCCACAATAGTATTAGAAAAATCAGATTTAACGATTGTATCCAGATCATCCTGAGTTAAAGTGGTTACGACGATCCCCATCGCCGATGCGGGAGGCCCATTATCCTCTGACTTTCCCGGCAAAATGCCGATCAAATTTGAGCCGAGACTGGTAACTTGATTTAAAATCAGACTTTGCGCGCCCGCGCCCACTGACATAACAATAATAACAGACATGATGCCGATAATGATTCCAAGCATGGTCAAAAACGACCGTACTTTATTACGGCTCAAAATTCGCCAAACGCTATGTATTTCTTCTAAAATTCTCATATATACGTGTCATTGCAAGAAGAGCGGCGACCAAAGAATTCTACAGAGCACTTCTATCAAATAAGATCGCCACAGTCTCTCCGGTCGTTCGTGATGTCAAATATTTACTTCATCAATTCATTACCATCCTTCGCAAACAACCTGTTTACAACAGAAACATCCTCTATTATCAAACCATCCTTAACCCGCAAAATCCGCTTGGCATGATCAGCGGTATATTTTTCATGAGTAACTAGAATAATCGTATGACCTGCATCGTTTAAATTTTGCAAAATGCGCATTACTTGCAAACCTGATTTGGAATCAAGATTGCCTGTCGGTTCATCAGCAAAAATTACCGCCGGATTATTGACGAGTGATCTGGCGATCGCCACGCGCTGTTTTTCTCCGCCGGATAACTGATTAGAAAAATAACCGAGCCTGTGACCGAGTCCGACGGATGTTAAGGCTTCCGTAGCTTTTTTAACGCGCTCCTCCTGTTTCATCTTCAGGTATGTAAGCGGCAACATGACATTTTCTAGTACCGTAGTACGGGGCAAGAGATTAAACGCCTGAAAGATAAATCCAACTTCATGACTGCGCATGCCGGCAAGCTCATCATCAGTCAAAAAACTCACATCTTTATCTGCAAAAAAATACGAACCAGAAGTCAATTTATCCAAAAAACCGAGAATGTGCATGAGCGTTGATTTGCCCGAGCCGGACGGTCCCATTATCGCCACAAATTCTCCTTTAGCAATAGAGAAATTAAGCCCGTGCAATACCGGTGTAACCACCCCTTCATTCTCGTAATTTTTTACAAGATTTTTTATCTCGATCAAGGCCATAATGATTCTATTTACTACTTACAGTGCCCAAGATCACCTCTTCACCTTCCTGCAGCCCTTCTCTTATCTCTACTCGCCCATTATCACCCTTCAACCCAAGCCTGATCATCTTATCGACTGACTGACCGTTTTCTAATACATGCACATACTTGCCGTCATCGTTCGTGTGCACCGCGCGCAATGGCACAAATAGCACACCAGCACGAGAATCAGTGCTAATTGTCACATTAGCGGTCATGCCCGGTTTGACATCCTGCTTAGTATCTCCGATTGTAATAGTAACTTTATAATACACCACATCCGAGATATCTGTAGACCCCGGCTCAATGTTCACTACTTTACCGGAAAATTTTGTTTCTTCTCCAAAGGCATCCAGAGTAATCTCTACTATGTCGTCCATCGTCAATTTAACGATATCTGTTTCAGGAATATCAACCTTCACCTCATAATGAGGCACGAACATACGGATTACGGCTTCGCTGGAACCGATAAACTCACCCGCTTTCTTATTTACCGAAGTGACTACACCACTAATCGGCGCGCGAATAATCGCTTTATTACGAGCTGCTACCGCTTGCGCCAAAGCCGCCCGATACGACGCCACGTCAACGTCTCGCACCGGATTTGTTTTATTATTATAATTCGCCAAGGCCTGTTTATAGGCAGCCTCTTTAACTTTTACGGCGAGCTTTGCATCGCCGATAGCCTGCTTCATGTTGGTCAGGGATACTAACTGCGCGTTCACAGAAGTTCTAATAGTATCAATGGCGGTTTTTTTAGCTGCTAGAGAAGTCTGAGTAAAATTTAGCCCGGTTACCGAAGCGTCAAGCACCACGCCTACCATAGCAAGTAGCTGATTCATCTGGTTGTAAGCACTGATCACAAATGAAAGGGTTGCGTCAATATCTGCCTCAATCGACGCATCAGACAACGAAGAAACCTTATTTTTACTTTCAGAAATTAACTGCCTTACTATGCCATATTGCGCGTTGGCAGTATTAAGCGCATTGGGATTTGATGCCGACAAGACCATCTGAAAATCATCGTTTACTGTTGAGTTATCTATACCTAGAATATTATCGGCCTGCACCAAGCCATCATCCAACTTTACCAGGGAAGTTTGCAATCCCACTTTCGCATCTTCATAAGAACTGGCTACTGCAGTATTGTTCTGCAACTCTGTTTCGGCTTGTTCAAGCGTCGCTTTATAATAATCCTTTTCCGCTTGGGTACTACCCGCCAACTTTTGATTAAGATTGGCTTGAGCCTGGGCTACAGCCGCATTTAATTCAGACAGCCGCAAACTCGCAAGCAGTTGGCCGGCCTTGACTACGGCTCCCGGCTTGACATTTACCTGGTTCACAATCCCCGGCACTTCGAAACGGAGAGACAAATCGCTTTGAGACTCGACTTTGCCAGTTGCTTCTACAGTTTGAGTCAAATCGCCTTTTTGGACGCGCACTGTTTCGTATGCGGGCGGTTGATTATTTTTTTTAATTTGACCGTAGACTGCCCCGCCAACAATCAATATTATGCCCACGATGATATAAAATTTCTTTGTTTTTAAAATTTGCGTCATACTATGATTATTATTTCAAATGTTTATTTAAAATTGACAACAAGGCTTTCATCATTTTTTGGGGTACTAGAATTATCTTGCCAAGATGCTCCACGACCAAAAACTGATCACCATTTTTTAATTTCATTTTCCGGCGAGCTTCTTTTGGTATGACGATTTGCCCCCGCTCTCCCAAGACGGTCATGCCATAAATGTGGAAATTGTTTTTATCTAAAATATCTTTTGCCATAGGATAATTGATAAGTATGATTCATCATACTTATCATACTAAATTTACAGCTCACAGTCAATCCTGCCTTAGCCCAACTTCTCCCAGCGAGCCGCTTTTGACAAGTGCTCATTTTTTATCTGTTCAAAGTAAATTTTTGCGGCTTCATATTCATTCGGAATGACACCTTCTAAAATCGCCTCCTCGATAACTGCCTTTATTCTGCCGACTGTTGGTCCGGGCTTAAGCTTTGCCAATTGCATGATCTCATCACCGCGTAAAGGTGATTGGAACTCACGCAGCTTGTCTTTTTCCAAGACCTCGATAATCTTTGCCTCTAGATGATCATAATTTTTTAATCTTTTTTCCTTTTTGTATGGATTGCCGCTAGTAATATCGCTCCTGCCCAAGATAAGCAGGTCTTCCAGCTCGTCGCCTAAATTAACAACCAGCCGCCGTACGGCCGAATCGGTAATACCATCATCCATAAGACTAATAGGCTGCATATGCCATCGAACCAACTTAGCCAAATAGTCCGTATCAGCTTTAGAAAATCGCAGGCGCCGCGCAATGCCATAGGTCATTTTTTTTCCCACATGTTCATGCTGATGGAAAGTCCAACCGATACGAGGCAATAATTTTTTCGTTGCGGGTTTGCCAATATCGTGTAACAAGCCGGCCAATCGGAGCAAAACCTTATCGGATCGATCAGCCACATTGTCGACAACTTTGAACGTATGTAATAAATTGTCCTTGTGCTGATGACCATAGACATCTTCTACCCCTTCTAATTTTGAAATTTCCGGCAAAATGAAGTCTAGCAAATGTGTTTGCCACATCAAAATCAAACCGATAGATGGCTTTGAGCAGGCCATTAGTTTGAAAAGCTCCTCCTGGATGCGTTCAGCGGAAATAATTTTGAGCCGCTCTCGATTTATATAAATGGACTCTACTGTTTTTGGCTCGATAGAAAAATCAAGCTGGCTCGCAAAACGGACAGCTCGCATCATGCGGAGCGGATCATCAATAAAAGTCTTATCGGGATCAAGCGGCGTGCGCAAAATCTTATTTTTTAAATCCGCTAAACCTCCAAACGGATCAACCAGCTGTTTTTTTACCACTATTTCTGTTGGTGAAGCAGATTTAGCAAAAACAGATACTGGCACTGCCATCGCATTGATGGTAAAATCCCGTCTGGCTAAATCCTGCTCTAATGTCGCATGTTCCACTTTTGGTTTGCGCGACTGGGGATCATATGTCTCCGATCGAGCTCCGGCAAATTCTAAAATAATCTCTCCTCCCGATTCTTCAGCTTTTAAGACATAACGAGCTGTATCAAAATCCGGAAATTCTACTAAGCTGCCAGACTTATCAAGGGCTTCATCAAACGCCTTGGCAAATCCCAAACCGCTGCCCACGACCACAAAATCAACATCTTTCTTGATAGGTTTGCCAAGTAAGAAATCACGCACAAAACCACCCACAACATAGACGAGCGTTCTCTCTGCTTCAGATACCGATTCAACCTGTTTAAATATTTTTTGCAAATACATAATCTAAACCTTCCTCTTTCCTCCCATTCTATTTTCTGCCACTTCTTCAGTGATCCAGCCTTCTTTAAGCAATTTCTTGACTGAATTTTCCATCGTGTCCATACCCTCTTTTGCGCCAGTTTGAATAGCTGACTTAAGCTGGCTGATTTCGTTATTTCTAATCAAATTTGCCACCGCCGGAGTATTAATCAACACCTCTCGCGCTGGCACTCTGCCACCATCTTTTGAGGGCAATAACTGCTGGGCAACCACACCTCGCAGAACAGCTGACAGTTGAATCAAAACTTGTTTTTGTTTTGAACCCTCAAACACATCCACA
Organism: uncultured Gammaproteobacteria bacterium; assembly: GCA_964514995.1. GTDB lineage: Bacteria > Patescibacteriota > Patescibacteriia > Magasanikbacterales > GWA2-37-8 > XYD2-FULL-39-9. The sequence goes on along the minus strand of CAZETA010000004.1, from coordinate 46,438 downwards.
ATACGCTCTATCGCTTCAGCGGCACTCGGTGTATGAAGAGTTGAAAATACTAAATGACCAGTCTCAGCCGCCGTTAATACTGTGGCGATAGTTTCCGGATCACGCATCTCCCCGACAAAAATGATATTCGGATCTTGCCGCAAGACATACTTCAAAGCGTTGGCAAACGAATTAGTGTCAGCGCCGACTTCGCGCTGCTCAATCAGGCTTTTTTTATCCTTAAACATGAACTCAATCGGATCTTCAATAGTAATGATATGAGCTTTGCGGCTTTTATTTATTTCTTCCAGCATGGAGGCGATGGTTGTAGTCTTGCCGCAACCAGTTGGACCAGTCAACAATACGAGTCCGTCTAACAGGTTGGTCATTTCTAAAAGTGATGGTTCAAATCGTAAATCTTCCGGAGTCGGAATTTCTGCCAAAACAACCCGGGCGCTCAAACCAACATTACCGGACTGCCAGTGTAAATTAACACGAAAACGGGTTTCATCAATCGCATAACTGATATCCAGCTCTTTTTCTGTCGCAAAACGAGATTGCTGTTCTTTGGTTAGCAACTTTTCTATTTCACGCAGTAGGACCTCATTATCCAGTGTTTTGTCAGCCAGCTCTTTCAGCTCGCCTTCAACTCTCAACATGGGAAACTCACCGCCTATCAGATGCAAGTCAGAGGCATCCTGTTTTATAGCCTCTTTGAAATACGATTTTAGGTCTGCCATATCAATAATTTAATAATAAATACGGTTAAATTGTAACATAAAAAAAATGCCTTGAAAAGCACTAAAAGAGATGGTACTATGGGGGAAAAATCGATTTCACCCAATCGGGCTATAGCGCAGTTGGTAGCGCGCATCGTTCGGGACGATGAGGCCGTGGGTTCAAGTCCCACTAGCCCGACAATCATACTGTTCGTTCCGAGGCTTGGAATCGAACCAAGATACACAGCTTCAAAGGCTGTTGTCCTACCTTTAGACGACCTCGGAATTTGGTTTGGACACCTAGACTTTAAGCTGTCTTCTCATGGCTAAACCACTGGAAATGATAGTGAGAATCAACACCGCTAGTGCCTGTAATCCAAACAGGACAAGCATATTAGAATAGAAGTAATTTGTCAAGGAAAAACCGTTTGGCAATACTACCGCCAGATACGGATCTACCCATCGCAACGCCAAATACACCAAGCCGATCGTGCCGGCGACGCTAAAAAGAGTAAAAACAAACGATTCTACCAAATATGGCCCACGTATAAACCAATTGCTAGCGCCGACTAGGCGTTTGATACCAATCTCAACCCGCTGAGTGGCGATGGCTACCCGAATAGTATTAAAAATAATCAAGAAAGAAATAACCGCAAATAAAATTGTCAGACCAAATCCGATTCGCTCGATCCGATTAGTGATGTTCTGCAACCGTTCAATGGCGTTTTCATGATTATCAAAACTTTTTGCTTCAATAAGATTTTCATATTCCGGCACATCCAAAGCGTCTATAATTTTTTTGTAATCCTTTGGCTCTCTGGTCTTCACAATCATTGTAGGACCAAACGGATTGGAACCCAACTCATCCAAGGCCTCCAGAGCTTCTTTTTGCAGCTTGTGCTGTTCACGAAACTCGGACAATACTTGCTCTCTTGATTGAACAACAACACTTGTTACCTCGGGAAACAATTCCACATAGGCTCTAATATCACTGACATTCTTTTCTGTGGCCTGTGGAACAAAATAAATCGAGACATCAATCTGTTTTTTCACCGCTTCTACCGCCTGCTTAGTTATTACGTCGAGCGACCATAAAGTATTAACTGAGAGTAACATGAGCACCAAAATAAACACGGTCATGAACGACAAACTCAGATTGCGCCACAAATCTTGAAAAGCAAACTTAAGTACCCGTAAAAAAGATGACATATACCCGCCCTGAATTATGAATAAGGAATTATAAACTATGAGAGAAATCGAACGGTCTGTCCGCACTTCTTAACTCATGCTTCACGATTCCCGGCTCACAACTTATACTTTCCTCCATCTTCGTCGTTGATAATCTCACCGCCGTGGAGTGTAATCACCCGACGACGCAAATGATTTACCACTTCTCGGTTATGAGTAACCAAAATAATCGTCGTGCCAAATTCGTTGATTTTTTTCAAAATAGAAATAACTTCTTCGGTATTGATGGAATCAAGATTACCAGTCGGCTCATCAGCCACGATAATCTTTGGTCGATGCACCAGCGACCTGGCAATAGCCGTACGCTGCTGTTCTCCGCCGGACAACTGAAACGGATAACTGTCGGCTTTATGCGATAAATTAACGATTTCCAAAACCTGAGGCACAACCTGATGGATGCGCTGCTTCTTCTCTCCCGCCACCTCAAGGGCAAAAGCAATATTTTCATATACTGTCCTCTGCGGCAACAACTTATAATCCTGAAATACCACGCCTATTTGGCGGCGCAGATACGGCACATCGCTCGGACTGATGCGGGTGATATCCCAACCACCGATCTCAATCGTGCCTTTGTTTGGCTTTTCTTCGGCAATAAGCATCTTCACAAGTGTCGTCTTACCAGTACCGCTCTGACCGACAATAGAAACAAAATCCCCTGCGCCGATGTTTAAGTTAAGATTTCGCACCGCTGGCGTGCCTGTCGGATAGATTTTAGTAACTCCAGTAAGTTTTATCATAACGCAAAAAATACAAGTACATTCAGTGTACCATATTTCAGAAAAAGCCCCAAGAAGATAATGGGGACAAATAAAATATGCTAGCAAATTCTATATATAATAGATTCATAAACTTTAAAAAAACAAAACTCCGTTCGCGTAAATCCTCCCTGATCTGTGCCCAATATTTGGAAACAAATCAGGTGTTGCGAACGGAGTCTCGCTCCACCCTTGAGCCGACGGCGGCCCGCGAACGTGGTGCATCATGCCCCACTCCTCCTCGGTTAGATCTTCGAGGTGTGTACTCTACGGCTCGTACGGGGCCGACGACGACCGGCGCACGACTTGCAGACATGCGCACTTCCAGCATTGACCCCGTTGCATGGCTCATACACCGGTGCCGCCGTGCTGCAGGCGACCATCTTCATCAGCAGGATCTTGCAGATCCAGGGAAGCGGGTGCCTCTTTTGCCTGCGACGACGCGGGCCCATCTGCCTCCTGCTACGCTGCCAGTCTCGCTGCTCGGACATCATGAACCTCCTGTGGGTCGTGAGGATACACGTTTTTTTATAAAATGTCAATGACAGAATATTGGTAATTCCAAAAATATCACCTTCTGATAATATAAAACCCCTCTGGCCAGAGGGGTTTTATATGTATTATAGGTTAACTAAATTTTCAACATTTGGTGGTGGAAAACTCCAAAGATTAAATGGTTGCCAGAAGTAGTCGACGTTTGAGAAGCTGGAGGAGGACATGTTCTGAACATCCACCAGTAGCTGTGTCAAGTCTGAAGATCCGCTTTCCATGCCGATATACAAATTATTAAAATTAACATTATCTAAATTTATACGACCAGTCCCCGCTTTAACACCTCGAGTGTTATTGGCCTTTGTCGTGACACTGATATTGGCATTTGAAATCTGGACGATGGAATTATTGCTCTGGATAGAGTTTGATTCGCTATCAGACAGATTGGAATTATTTATTACTAGATTCGAATCATTAGCAATGATCATGCCGTTCAAATTTTCCGGTCGGCCATTCAGACGATTGCCTTGGACAAAATTCACATGATCAAATATTGCTTGCGCGCCATACAAACGAATATTGCCCCAATTTATCGTAGAGGGATACGGCAAAAAATTTATCGGCTTCTCGGCTGTTCCTTCTGCAACGATAGCACCTCTAACTTCCATAATACCATATAGAGGCATATAGAACGCAGCGCCTGGTTCGATATGCAGGGTCGAAGACGTAGACACCTTCAAAATATTAGCTAAAACATTCTCTGACTCGCCGATCGAAACATCGGGTTCGGTAATGGTGACTGATTCCAAAAATGGCATATTCAAAACATTATTATGATATTGTAAATTTGATAATGTCGGCCATTTGTCTTTTATATACAGCGGCCCGTTACTATGGGTAAAGTTTTCAAAAATAGAATCAAGGATTGATAGATTACTGGCTTCCGACTCAACAGCGCGATCACCGTTTTTGAAGCTAGTATGTATAATACTGCTCGCAGAATCTTTCTCAAACAAAGTTAACGCACCATTATCTGAAAAATCTGAATCTGAAATAAGCAGATTAGCGCCCTCAGATCGAATAGCTTGGCTGACTGGCAATGCGTTAGGCGGCACCACAAAACCTTTGCCTGCATAGCGCATGCTGATGTGGTCTAATATCCCGGTTGATCCCGAATGAAACCATAGTCCCTGCCAATCCTGCGGGGAGCTGGTCGGGCTAGGCCATGTCCCGACAACAGTGTTCACCGCTCCAGCACCGACCTGTGCATCACGTCCAGATGTAAAAACCACTTTTTCTTCAGCAGAGCCAAGTACCTGCAAATTGCCAAACACATCAATCTTAGCTGGATTATAATAACTCTTTAACACTACGCCAGGCTCTATAATCAAACTTTTTCCTACAGGTATCACATATGACTGAAGAATATACGGGTTGTTTGCCTTGGTTAAGGTGCGTACGGCATCATCCTGATTGAAATTTAGCGTAATAAAACCGAAATTTGAGCGTTTCGGCGAACCGTATATCTGACCGCCATTAAACGTCCTGCCGGTTTCACGGAAACCTTGATTAGTTTGCCAATTAGCCGGATTATTTCCATCTACCAGCGGGCCTATTCTTTCCATTGATCGATATAAAACAGCATCTCCAGCAAACCAGCCTTCACTTGCGTTCACCTCATCTGCTTTCTCTCCGTTTGGTTTTATGAGCTCTATCTTTTCACCGCCATTGCCAAAACCACCGGTTAGTTTATATACAGCATCTGCATTTATCTGCTTCACCGTATCATCAGATGTTCTCTCAAACAGATAATATCCATTTGCCGGAATTATTTTATTATTCATTTTTGAGATACTGATTTCTTTTCCCGAGACTAGTACTTTCCAACCGGTAAAATCTATTGGCTGGTCTGTATTATTGTACAACTCAAACCATTCGTCATTAGGGTAGCTCACACCAGTCCCTGCCCAGGCCACTTCATTTATCACTACCTCCTGACTCCAATTGACGGACACAGGCGATGAAGTCGGACTCCAATCGGAAATATGGCCAACCGCATCCATAGCTCTCGCCCTAAAATAATACACCTGGCCGCGTCTACCCGAGAAGGGAATGCTGGTGCTGGTTGTACTACTCACAAGCAACTGCCAAGGATCCACAGTACTTGAAGCAATCTCTACATCAAAATAGATTGGTAAGGAAATATCAGAACTCTGTACATTGATTATAATATCAGTCGAACTGACCCCAGATTGATTGAGGAAACTAAGAACTGGAATTAATGGCGGAGAATTATCCATAACAACTTCTTCTGGTCGTGTAGTAGTAATTATTTCCAAAGTAGTATTTGGCACCGTAATAGAAGTTGAGGTGGTAGGAGGCGGTGTCGTGGTTGTAAAGACATCTTCCACAACCGGTGTTGTGGTGCCAACTGTTGTGGTGTCTACAACACTCTCATTTTCTGAGAGATTGCTCGCAACCGGTTCAGGACGAGTGGAAACAAGGCTGCTGCCTTGAAAAATATTATTCTGTACAGGCACTGGCGCAACTGGCACAGATTCTTTTTTAATCTCAGGAGCAGGCAAAACCAAAACAGGAGCTTTAGGAACCTCAACCGGCTGAGCTGGGGGCTGATTTGCGGAAATCTTTTCACCTAACACAATTCCTGGTGTCTGTACTGTGAGAAGAGGCTGGTTAACAAGCGGTCCGATCAGGGCAGAGCTTTCTGCTAGCTGTGGAGTATTTAGACTAATGGGCTGACTACTACTTAACCCTAACTTTGTCTTAGCTGAATCTAAAATAGTATTCAGCGTATTCGCCAGGCCGGCGGTGATAGTTTGGGAAGTATTTTTTATTGCATCCGCTATATTATCCAGCGAGTTATACATCTGCTTGCAAGTGCTCTCGGAGATACCGCAGGCTTTTATCACTGTTCTTTTGGGGAATTGTGCCAAAGCAGAAAGAAACGAATCATTACTGTTCGGCATAATGGACTCTAATAATTCCGGGTGCTGTTTATATTTATCAACTTCGTCAAAAAATAAATTAATAACACTAGCACCTGTCAGTACTGCTTCGGGAAATAAATGGTCACGGTAGGATGGTAGAACAAACCGAGAATCTACAGTGGTAAATATAGTATTACCACCCTTAATATGTTGAGCAGCTAGATAGACACCTTCTTTAGCTAGGTAGATTTTTATTCCTTCCGTTGTGGTTTTATTTACCCTAGTTAGAGAGTCAATTTTTGGTTCTAAAAACTCCTCATTTGATATGGTATCTTCAGAAAAAAAATTTCGGTTGACCTGTACTGCCAGATCTTTTATGGCTTGATTTACTGAGATTAATTTTTTAAAACTTTTTTTATTTTTCAATAGAACTTCAGCCGTATCCAATGAACCCTTATCGGTTTGCACTTTAGCAAAAGCCTCATACGGCGATCCAGGATCCCCTTCTATACCAGCATGAGAGTCGTCTCGCACATGATCCGGCACGGTAACATCTTCTACGAGATGCAATACATGCCCTAAGGCAATAAAGGCAGACTTTTTGTCGCCGTCTAAGTACGACTTAACGGCCTTCTGCCAAGTCTGGTTGCCAAACTGCCGACCGTAAGCCGATTGGTAGTCTTGATTAGTGACCCAGTCTACTGAAGGGATGGAGTGGCGAGGCGCAATATCGCCACCTTTTTTATACCCTTCTTCTGTAGACAGACGGCCAAAATGCTTACCCGACCAGCCAACACCGTGTACGGGATCGTAGAAATGGTTTATCCACCTGGCTGGCTCATCCTCATCTACCGCGCCTTGCTTGAGCCACTGCGCTTCGCTGGTAGATAATTTTCTAGAGGTCTGAGTATTTGTTCCGTTAAAAAATTCAACCATCTCTTGGGTCAGTGACGGATGAGTAGAATGTTGGTCATAAGCCAACACTGGATGAAATAAAAATAAAGACAATAATAAAAACACGGCCCCTCCTTTCATATTATTATGTTTTATTTAATTAAAGTAGTGAAATTTTCCAAACTTTTGTATACGGATTTAGAATAAAAACTAGCGAGTTCGCATATTGTAATCCAGATGTCTCGTCCTTAATAGAATAATTAAAATAAACAATCTCGTCTGAACTATTTTGCTCATCTTGCACTATACTCCCAGCGAACTGACTTAGCAACAACTTCAAATTGTCAGTAGATTTTTCTTTTTTCAAAAACTTTAACTCATCTTCTCTCTTCTCCGGCACAATATACTTACTCGCCAACTCCACATCCCCTTTTTTAAGCGCATCCAAAAACATCGCCCACGTTTCTTCCGGAGTTTTGCCTCCATATATGTCCTCTCGATATGGTTTGCTGAGAGCCATTTGAAACTCTTCAGTTTTCTTTTTCCATCTATACCCGCTCCACGCCGAGTACACGGCCGAACCAACCCATACAACTAAAATAAGCAGGCCGATGCCTGCAAATACAAAAATGACTGATTTTTTATTTTTTCCCTCCATAGTAAAAAGTAAAAAATTATTGAAGGTAGTATACACCTGTTTTTCTACCGAGACAAATTTACACCTCAATCATCGTATTCTCCCCCAAAATCATTTTCTGATACTCTGATTGTTTCTTGACTATGGTCACGCTGGCGCCGACGATACTATCAGATAGTTTTACTCCGCCACCAATGGCGCATTTATTGAGAACGATCGAATCTCCAATCTCAGCGCTCTTGACCGTACTTCCCGCGCCAATCGTAGTATTTGGCCGAATAATACAATCTTCTAAGGTTGAATTTTCGCCGATAATGACAGGACCGGTAATTTTTACGTTTTTATTTACGGTTGTACCGACGCCGATATGCACTTTACCAGTTAACACGGCCCCAGCCTCTACACTACCCTGTTGTAAAAATTTTTCCGCTGGCATTTCTGCCAGTAATAGACTGTTCGCCAGAATAAGATCTTCTGGTTTTCCGGTATCTTTCCACCAACCGGTAATTTCCGTATAGCCGACAGTAAAATTATTTTTCAAAAAATAAGAATGAATATCAGAGATCTCATATTCGCCACGGGCGCTTTTGTGTATTTTTTGAAACGCTTCAAAAAACACCTTCGGCCCATACAGATAGATGCCCGTGACTGCGAAGTCATTAGGCGGATCCTTGGGTTTTTCTACAACATCAATCAACTTATTATTACCATCAAAATATGGTACACCAAATCGATTTGGATCAGGGACTTTGGCAAATGCCAACATACAGTCCATGTTGCCCGCCGCAAAATTATCTACCATGGGTGTAATACTGCCCAGGATAATATTATCGGATAAATAAAACATGAACGGCTCATCGCCGATAAACTTATGCGCCTCATTTACTACATGGGCTATGCCTTGCGGTCCACCGGTTTGTTCAAAAAATGTGATCTTGATGCCCCAATGACCGCCATCGCCAATATGTTTTTGTAATTCTGTCTCACCCGGATTGGTATTAATAAAAATTTCTTCAATGCCCGCTTCCACCACCTTGTCGATAGCATGAAAGATCATCGGCTTATTTGCCAATGGGATCAAGTGTTTGTTCATGCTGTGTGTGATCGGCCGCAATCTCGTCGCATGACCGCCACCGGTTAAAATTGCTTTTTTGATTTTCTGCATATTGATTACCAAAAAATAATTTTCTTTACAATCGACCAATAAAAATTCATCAGCGGATTGGCAATATGATCAAGAACTGGATTTTTAATACTTTGTTCGTTGAATTCGATCTTGCCGACAAATGTTCCAGTCATTTCCTTATCACTTACTTTGCGAATACTTTGCACATATCGGCGCTTTTTTAACCATAATTTCCAGCTGGATAATTTAAGCCAATACGCATAGGCTTTTAATTTTTCTTTGATCCACCCTTGCTTTGCCGCAAATACCAGCAAACCTAGTTCCAGAACAAGTGCCATTGGTAGAAACAACAGCAATGTTTGCCATTTGAAAAACATCAGCATTACGCCAAACCGATTTCGTTCCATACCATAAAATTTAATCTGATTCCGACCAAAAGAATACTTATGATAAAACAACGAATCAGTAGCAACCATTATTTTGTAGCCAGCGATCCGTAGACGGAAAGAATATTCAATATCCTCGTGATACATAAAAAAATCAGGGTCCCACAGGCCATACTGACGAAGTAAATCGGCACGCATAAGAACAGCGGCGCCACTGGAGAATCCTATTTCAGAAACCTTTTCTAGTTGTAAATCTGATCTCTTGACTCGTAAATTATTGCAGAAGCCTAAACCTAAATAATGGAAAGAGTTGCCCGAACTATTTACTAAATCCGTCTCTGGGTAGAGCATTAGTAGCGATTGAACGGCGCCGACAGATTTATCATTTTCCATTACATCAATAAGGGGTTCTAAAAAATTAGCGGCCACAAAGCCATCAATATTATGAAAATACACATAATCGAAACCATTATCCAAGGCCCACTGTATACCTGCGTTATTACCCACCGAAAAACCCAGGTTCTCTTTCTGGGGCAACAACGTAACATGTGGAATGGTTCGTCCTGAAATAGGCAATAACTTTTCTTCTAATGCACGCATCGAAGATCCATAGGTTGGATGAGGATTATCAGGCACTACTAACTCTAACCGATCTTTAGGATAGGTAACTTTTTCTAAAGCGGAAATCATATCATCCAGATAAATCTCCGAGTGGAATGACAGGTAGACGATGGCTACTTTTGGATAATTTTCCATATTTATACGGAATAATATTTATTATTACCTTTCCATTTCCACATATATTTGAACCAACTTGCCAGATGCACGCGCGCCAATTTATTTTTTAGCAAGGCTTTGAATACTCCGGGCACCTTAGCAGAGCCTCGCCCATGCAGATGCTCCAAGACGATCGTATGGACATAGTATACAGGCCAACCCATTTCCCACATGCGACGACACCAGTCACTATCTTCATAATACATCCAAAAACGATCGTCGAACATGCCTACTTGAGCCATAGCGGCACCGCGCACAAACATAGCTGAACCCATAATCCAGTCTACTGGACGAGTCTCGTTATGATCAAAATCTTTCATCAATGCGTGAGTTTGCAACTTCTTACCAAAACCTTTTTCACCAAAACTACTACGGCTAATCAGCGGATGAAGAAAAGTGGGAAAACGATAGCACGAATATTGCAACGAACCGTCCGGATATAAAATCTTAGGACCCAACATGCCAATCTTTGGATGGGCCTCCATATAATCATACATCTTTTTGACGGTCTGACTGCCCGGAAAAAAATAAGTATCAGGATTTAAAACAAAATAATACCGAGCCGCCGCTGATTTCAAACCTATATTTTGCGCTCGTCCAAAACCGCCGTTATCAGACAGCTGAATATATTGTACCGCTGGATACTTTTCCTTGAGCATTTGCTCTATGCCGTCGTTTGAAGCATTATCAACTACCACTACACCGACATTCAAACCGGAATCTCTAGTATCATTAAATAATGAAGCAAAGCACTTGTCTATATGCTCTTTCATTTTATAATTAACGACCGTAATCAAAACATCTAACATATGCTTAGAACCACAATTTTCTCATTTCCTGCCAACTTAATTTTCGAGTACTTTTAATGAATTTTCTTTTTACTTGAATATCCTTCCTTAATTTCCAAAGCTCTTTTAACCCAACTAAGACCCTCCGATCAAAAAGTAAAAAATAGACAAATTTCTTCAATTCATACCACAAAATCCAAGGAAAATCAAGAATAAAGTTCTGCCAATATTCATTCTTATACACCGTCATCAAATGATTCTTGTAGCTATGATATTTTACCCATTCCGACTGAGTTTTTTTGTTGGCCGCGGCCGCGCTATCATCGGACTCTTTTGGTCCGGCCGCAGAACGATCATGATGAGCATAGGCATTCAACAATATATAGGATTCATCCCCGTGCGCAGCTAGGCGATACGCCAAATCGACATCTTCTTTATATGATTGATACGATTCGTCAAAAACTGTCCCGTCTGGATATAACACACCCTGCATTGCAGACCTTCTAAATGTCGGCAATGCGCCGGAAACGCCAAAAACTTTCACCGAAGTCTCCCCTACTAACTGAGATTGCAAAAAATTCCAGTCCTCCTGAGTATATTGCTCTATGACTCTTCTATTTCTAAATACTTTTAATCCTAACGAGTCAACTCGATCAGTGAAACTTTTCTCTATATTGTTTCCCGCTTCCGCAAAGTTCCATTTCATAAGCCGGGGCGATACAGCCGCAACAACTGGATGATTGTCGAGAAAACCGACAATCTTCTCGAGGCAATCAGGCGCGAGATACATATCTTGGTTAAGCATCATTACATACTCATCATTCGTTTTTCTAAACGCCATGTTATGACCTCCCGCAAAACCCAGATTAGCTTTATTCTCAATCAACTCATACGAAACTGAAAAATTCGCCAATTCATTTTTTATGAGCTCCACCATGCCATCTTGCGAATTATTGTCAATAATAAGCAGGCGCCAATCTTTAAAGGTTTGTTTGCGCAAAGAATCAAAGAGGTATGGTACATACTTTGCTCCGTTCCAAGTAACTAGATGAACTGATAATTTCATATTCGAAATGAGTGAAAAAATATTTAGCTTGCTCAAATATTTTTGAGCGAATGAGGATATATGGGCTTTAGCCCATATAATTATATAGATTTTAAATTTTGTTTACTTTATCTCCTACCCACGCCAATGCAATCCCCACTGGCCGAAATAAAACAAGCCATATCCATACATACCATCCTTCCCATTTTTTGAAATAAGTTACCATGCTTTTAGTAAATTGTTTTTGTTTCCATAGCGTGGTTCGCTGCTTAAAACTTTGCCCAATATAATCTACACAACTAATTACTGGCGTATGCATAACCTTAAAGCCAAGTTTTTTCACCTCGCGGCACAGATCTACATCTTCAAACCAGATAAAATATCGCGGATCAAATGCCCAACCAAGCTTTTCATACACTTCGCGTCGCATCATCATAAAAGATCCGCGTACTGAATCCACCTCCTGCTCGACATCGGGATTAAAATCTTTGAATAAATAACGGTTCAATATAGATGGAAATACATGTGGCAGCTTAAGGATTAAAGCAAGCTGATCAAATAGTTTTGGGAAACGCCTTGGTTGCGCATCTTTATTCAAATTACCAAATTCATCCACAAGTTTACAGCTTGCCAGCCCGGCATCTGGATGTTTCTTCATCCACTCAACCATAGTATCAAGCGAACCTTCTGACACCCGCATATCAGGATTGAGAAAAAGCAAAAATTCTCCCTGAGCTTCCTTAGCAGCTACATTATTAGCACCTGCAAAGCCCAGATTTTTATCGCTTTTAATAAGTTTAACTTGGGGGGGTTCTTTCTTAATAACTTCGGCTGTATTATCGCCTGAAGCATTATCAACAATAATTTCTTCAAAAGAAATATCCTTACAGCCAGCCATTACTGATTTGATCTGTTCGCGAATTAAATTTGCTGAATTCCAGGTGACGGTGATTACAGAGAGGTTCATACTAGCTATTTCTTCAGCTGCTCCTTAAAAAAATCAACAAATGGAATGGCAGTAGGATCAATGTCTTGGCGCATTGCGGAATAGAAACTTACATATGCAGTGAGAACTAATAACTCACAAACCTGCAAAAGCGGTTCTTTTTCTTGGCAGACATATGATAACCAACTGATACTATTTTTATCTAAAATATTTTTGGTAATTTGATACCGCTTCTGCACTCGCGCATCGTAAAGACCCGACTCAAACAACACAAACGCTAAATTATTTTTGTTAGACTGTGGAAATAACATGCCTTCCATCAGATGGTGGTTTAACTCAGGTATGACAAAATAACTGCTGAATCGCTTGGCATTTTCATTAAGCTGGTTTGCGCCAATATGCGCATTGCCAACCAAATGTTCGGAACCGACATAAAAAATACTTTTACCGAATAACTGCTGCGCAAACTGCTTGGCCGGATTTTTTTCATTTAGCGCTTGCAAGCCGTTCAGCGTCAAGTGGCGAGATACCGTATCAACCACTTTTTTTACATTAACTTTTGGAATTAATCCGAGTCGAGATAATAATGCCAACTGGCCGAAGATCATATACCCCTGCCCCATTCGTGGCGATCCGCACGGATTGTCGTTTGTAGAAAAAACCAAAGCTGGCAATTTATTCTTTTTAGCCCACTGCGCTAATTCTCCACCCGAAGTAAGCGCGACAATTTTTGCCTTTTTCTTTAACGCTTCTTTGGATGCCTTCAGAACCTCCTCCGTCGTACCTGAGTAACTTGAGGAGAGAATCAGTGTGTCCTTGCCTACAGTGGCCGGAACATGGTAGTGATTGACGATCTCAAGCGGAATAGTTAACTTGTTTCTAAACAAAGTTTGAATCACATGAGATCCCAGGCCTGATCCACCCATTCCCAATACAACAATATTTTTTACTTTTTTATAGCTCGCTGGCAACCTAATCTGCTCTGCCTCTTTCCAAACACTTTCTATCTGCCTGCCTAAAGCCTCGATACTGCCACGCATGTTTTTTGAATCCAATTGTTTGATTTTTTCTAAATTATCTAACATAATATTAGTTACAGCTGAATATTTTCTATTTTACTCTTTAAAATCTTTTGCTGATACTTCAACAAGGGCGAAAACAAATTTTTCTTTTTAAAAATATCTTGAGCTGTCTTAGTACGAATATGCAACCACATATCGGCCCGATTCCGCAAATCGGTTAAAATCTTTTTCTCGTCATAATTAGCAAATTCAAGCATGCGTTTAAGCCCGATCTTCCCAAATGCATCTAGTTTATCCGCATCACGCAAGATCCAGGCTACTTGATACTTATCCGCCATATTATTCCAATGATACCTAAGGGCGTATAGAACACTGATCTTTTCTTGTTTGGACAAAATATCAAAATTTTTATCCTGCCGAAAAAATTTCTGACAAATTTCATACGAAAGTTCATGGTGTCTTTTAGTATTACCTGCCGTATAGTGCTCCGGTATGCGGCCAACATCATGAAGCAACGATGTTAACTCTGACAAAAAAATACTTGCTCCTTCTGCCTTGGCTATAATAACCGCCCACTTACTCACGCGCAGAGCGTGATCAAAACCATGCGCCGGCACAGGACTTTCTTCCATCATTTTTTTTACCATTGTTCGGGCATACCTAAGCAATTGTTTCTGTGCCTGCGTATACATAATTATATTTTCTTTAGCTCTGCATACTTCTTCATCGTCTGCCGCACCGCTTCATGCACCTCGCGCATATGAATACCGGCCTTCTCTAAATTCTCAGAACTCAAAATTGTATTTGATCTAGTTTTCTTCGCCAAACCAGTATCCACAAGCTCTTGGGCTGAGATCCATTCATTTGTATGACTAGGATCAACAATTTCGGTGTACATCTCTAAAATTTCTTTGTGCTTGATAGCCCCTGGATTGGTGACGTGAAAGATTCCGCTCGTTTGCTTTTCTAACAACTGTTTAAACACAGCAATCATATCCTCTACGACCGTCACACTATTTACCACATCTACTACTCGCTTAAATGAAGCGAGCTTGTCAATCAAATTCCCTGGTGACGGCTCAGCGTCTATCGGCATTCGGATGCGGGCAATACCAACATTGGGTAATGTTGACAATACCAAATCAGCCGCGTATTTGCTGCGAGTGTATACTGCCATAGGATTTGGATGGTCGCTTTCTTTCCAACCCTTAGGATCAGATGAATAGCCATAAAAAATACAGCCCGTACCCATATGCAACAGATACACGCCCTTTTTCTGACAGGCTTCCGCGATCATAATAGGCAAAGTAGTATTCCCGGCAATGGTTTCGAGCTGGTGATCTTCACACCAATCTACGTTTGGCTTCCCGACGATACCGGCGGCATTAAGGACCGAATCCGGTTTGTGCTCGTCAAGCAAATCCTCTACATCTTTGACGGTGTGTAATAATTTATCTGACAAAATTGCCTCGGGCCACGCAGCCGCGCATTTTTTACCTAAAAAACCATTACCGATAATTAAAATTTTTTTTGGTGCCATAAACTTTATCTTTTATACTGCTTCTTAAAATACTCTGCGTACTGACCGTTTTTAAGCGGTTGCCACCACTGCGGATTATTTTTATACCATTCAATTATCTCTTGCAATCCTTTCGCAAAATCTTTTTCAGCTTGCCAGCCAAAATCTTTTTTCATCTTACCGCAATCAATCGCATAGCGACGATCGTGACCCGGCCGATCTGTCACTCGTTCGATCATTTCTTCCGCAAAGCCCATAGAATCTAAAATCATTTTGGTAATTGCAATATTTTCTAATTCCTGTCCGGAACCGATATTATATACGCTTCCTGGTTCAGCTTTGTGCAGCAAAGTGTCTATAGCCCAACAATGATCACTGGTATGGATCCACTCCCGCACATTTTTACCATCGCCATAGAGCGGCACTTTTTTACCTTCAAGCAGATTAGTAATAAAAAACGGAATTAATTTTTCTGGATATTGGTTGGTACCGTAAAAATTACAGCTATGCGATACAACGACCGGAGTCTTATAGGTCACAAAATATGCTCGGCACAAATGATCGGCTCCAGCCTTGGCTGCTGAATATGGACTGTTTGGGGCAAATGGAGTTTCTTCGGTAAAAGCGCCCTCACTGATACTGCCATAAACTTCATCAGTAGAAACTTGCACCATTTTCTGCAAACCAAATTCTTTTGTAACTTCCAGCAAATTGAATGTTCCCAAAATTTCCGTACGTAAAAACGCATCCGGATCCATAATTGACCGGTCGACATGAGTTTCGGCTGCATAATTTACAATTGCGTCTATCTTATTTTCTTTCACCACCCGAACCAACGCCATCCGATCGCAAATATCTCCTTTTACAAATTTATAATTTGGATTACTTTCTACTTCTCGTAAATTTTCTAAATTACCCGCATAGGTCAGTTTATCAAAATTTACTATCCTATACTCAGGATATTTCGTCAAAATATATTTAATAAAGTGGGAGCCCATAAATCCAGCTCCACCACTGACAAGTAGACGCATATTATTTTACAGTACTAAACTTACTGATATTAGCCATAATACCAATACTGGCGAGACCAATTAACATGGCTGTACCGCCATGACTAATAAATGGCAGGGGCACACCGGTGAGCGGTAATAAACCAATAATAGTGCCGATATTTAGAAACGATTGCCAGATAAACCATATCATAATCCCTGCCGCGAGTAAACGTCCAAACTCATCCGGCGCGCCACTGGCTATCCGAAAGCCTCGCAAAGCCAAAAAAGTAATCAACAGTACTAAAAAGCCCGTTTTTAATAACCCCATCTCTTCAGCGACGACGGCAAAAATAGAATCCGCCTGAGCTTCCGGCAAATATTGAAACTTCTGCCGAGAGTGCCCCAGCCCAAGACCCCACACACCACCGGAACCTACCGCTAGATACGCTTGATTGATTTGATAACCAACACCCCGTGGATCTAGCTCAGGATGCAAAAAGGTCATTAACCGATCAACTCTATACGGAGCTATCAGCAACAATACAGCAAACGATCCGATGCCTATCAGAGCCAAAATCAACAGGTAGATTTTTGGCGTACCGGCCAGATACAGCATCGCATAAATGATCACTAAAAAAATAGAAAGCGTTCCAACATCCGGCTGGGCTACAACAAGAAGGACTGCGGGTGATAGTATCGCCAACACGGGGAGAAGGCCGTTTTTCCAATCTTTAAGATCTGTTTTTTCCGAAAGTATTTTCGCCAGCATGATAATAATTGCCAGTTTAGCAAATTCCGCCGGCTGAAAAGAAAAACCGCCTAAGGAAACCCAACTCCTTGAGCCGTTAATAGTAAGCCCTAAACCAGGAATAAAGACCATACATAACATGCCTACCGCGAACACGTATGCTAAACCGCCGAATTTCATCCAAGTCTGATAGTTAATTTTTGCCAAAATCAAAAAAAATACAACGCCAGGCAAAACTCCAAACAAAATTTGCTTTTTAATAAAAAAAAGCGTGTCACCAAATTTGGTATATCCTATCGGGCCACTGACCGAAGCAAGCAAAATCAAACCGAAAATAAGGAGTACTGCAAAAGACAATAAAAAAAATCTGTCTGCGGATTTATGATATCTTTCCATACACGACTACTAGGAGTTTAGGCCCACCAGTATTAACACGCCAATTAGCAAAAAAATATGAAAGAAAAGGACCCAAAAACTTAAAAATCTGGCAAGAAATTTATCAAACAAATAAACGGTAGCGGAAAACAAAAAATTAACAAAAATTACTCCTATACCGACAGCTGGCAAATAATACACACGCCACCAATCTCCCACTAAATCAACTCCAAAAATGATGTTATAATGCAAGAAAACCTGTCCGACATCTTGCCTGATGTTCAAAATCAAACTCCACCATACATATACCTGTATCAAAACAGAAGCGAGCAGAGGCGCAAAAATCCAAATATCACGGAAATATAACTTAGGTGAGTAAAACACACATTTCTTGACAGGAATTACAGGATATAGTATATTATTCCTACTCAAATAAATCAACCCTACACCCTATGTCACATAAAAAAGCCGGTGGTTCTACCCGTCTTGGCCGCGATTCTGCCGCTCAGCGCCTAGGCGTCAAACTGCATGATGGTCAGGCAGTTACAAAAGGCATGATCATTGTCCGCCAAAGAGGTTCAAAATTCCGAGTCGGAAAAAACACCAAACAAGGCGGAGACGACACTATATTTGCAATGGCAGATGGGAAAGTAAAATTTACCCAAAAGAAAAGACGCCGATTTGATGGCACCATGGCAATGGCAAAATTTGTCCATGTGGTAGCTAAATAAATTTTTAAAACAAAACTCGCACCAAAGGATGCGAGTTTTGTTTTAATTTTCTCTAATCTATACCCCATTCTTTCTTTAAATCCCGGATGCCTTCTTCCAAAGAAATGGTTGGCTCCCAGCCAAGCAATTTTTTGGCCTTAGAATAATCTGCATGTGTCACTTGCATCTCTCCTGGTAGCGTCGGCACATTCACGGTCAGACCGCCAATTAAGGCTGCGAGTTCGTTTACAGACACCGGATGACTATTGCCAATGTTAAGCACTTCGCCTTTACCCACAGTATCCTTTGTCATGGCTAAAATATTTGCCCGTACCACATCATCAACATGCGTGAAATCTCTTTTCATCTCGCCATCACCTCTGATAGTGAGCGGCTGGCCCTGGGTGCGTTGTTTCAAAAACTTGCCTATCACCAGCGCATAGGCGCCATCCGGATCAAGATATGGGCCATACACGTTAAAATAACAGAGAGATACCGTTTCTACTCCGTATAATTCGGAAAATAAGCGGCAATACTCTTCCCCAAACAACTTGTGCATGGCATAGGGGCTTAATGGTTTCTTTAACACTCCGTCTTCGGTAAATGGCAACTTGGGCTGGTCGCCATAGGCGGAAGAAGAGGTGGCAAACACTACCCGTTTTATTTTATAATCTCGCGCGGCGAGCAGAACATTTAGCGTGCCATCTACATTTGTCTGGTGCGTTTCAAGCGGATGTTCAACAGAAAACAATACCCGCGGCAAGGCGGCCAAATGAAAAATACCATCAAAGCCCTGGGAACAGACATTGTGCAGATCCTCAAGGTTACGGATATCGCCCTCAATATAGGTAGCACCGGGCAATATTCTGTCCGGCATTTTGCCGGCGGCATAATTATCAAACACAACCACCTGATGACCATCGGCCAATAATTTTTTAGTGATGTTGGTGCCAATAAAGCCTGCACCGCCGGTCACGAGGTATTTTGACATAATATTTTTAGATAAAAGGAGAACCGACCGCTATGACATGGAACCCGGCTTTAGCTAAATCATTATATCTATGCTGCAAAATACGTCGGCCGTCCATAATCAATGGTTTACCCTTCAATTCTTCAATGATTACGTCCGCCAAACCGCGATACTGCGGCCAATCGGTGGCAATAATTATTACGTCCGCATCACGGACGGCATCAAACTCATGAGAGAAATATTTAACCAGCTCATTTTCCGGGAAAAAATGACGAAAACCCTCGCTGGCAGCAGGGTCGGTAAGCCTTATTTCAGAAACACCTTTTTCCTTTAAGAAATTGACGATAGTAAGACTGGGAGAATTGCGAGTGTCATTTGTATCACGCTTAAAAGAAAGGCCGAGCACTGCTACCCGCTTATCTTTCCACACACCCTGAGCCTCGGTCTCAAAACGGGACAAAAAGAAATCTAACTGTCTTTTGTTAGCTAAATATACCTGATCGACTAATTCGCTATTTTTGCCAACGACTTCTAATTGATACGAAAGAGATCTGGCATCTTTGATCAAACAACTACCACCTGCATATAGACTGTTGTAAAACCCCCAACTGCCGATTCGTTTATCTGAAGTTAAAATTTTGCGAACGTTCTCAAACCGTATATCGGAAAACGCTTCACAGGTTCTCCCGATCACATCAAAACAGATGGTGAGCTTTTGAAATAAATAAAAATTCGCCAACAACTTACCGGCTTCTGCCTCCGCCGTGGTAACTTCTAAATATTTAACTTCCGGATCATCATAGAACCTCTGATAAATATCACGCACAACTTCAAAATCCTTTTGAGTCTTTGCGCCCACAACGATTCGATCTGGCTTCATGGCCCCTTCTATAGCCTTACCGCCTACTAAAAATTCTGGATTAGACACAACACCGTAATTTTGCACACCCTTCTCCCGCAGTTCGAGCCAGGCTTTTTCTGCCATACCCACTGGCACAGTACTCTTGTTTATGATTACAACATACCTACTCTGAGTGCCTTGATTTCTCTGTACCAAAGAAGCCGCTAAGCTGTTTAGGGCGGCAGTATAGAAACCTAGATCAGTCTCCCCGGTCTCTCCCACTTCCGGAGTCGGCAGGCACATAAATACCGCGTCACAGTCCTCCAAAAATTCTTCCATTTTCCGGCGTTCCGTGGTAAATTGTATATAATCTTTATTTCGTACCAACGCATCACCGAGTCCTTTCTCAAATAAACAAGATTCAATGGTATCACGGTCATTCGAGCTTAGCATATCCACCTTCTTCTGATCCACATCAAAAACTAATGTCTTATGTCCACTATTTGCCGAAACAGCAGCTGAACAAGCACCAACAAAACCAGCGCCAATATACAAAATCTTCATATATTTCTAGTGATAGGTTAACGGTACAATTATAAATCAAGGGCTAAAAAATAGCAAGAATATGAAAAAAAAGGTCTTAATTATTGTCACCAGAGGCGAGATCGGGGGGGCTCAGCAATTTGTTCTTACCCTGGCAAGAGGGATCAAAAAAGAGGGATGGGATATAATTGTTGGCTGTGGTGATGACGGATATCTAAAAGAGGAAATTTGCAAAGAAAATATTTCTTTTCGTCTCTTTAAAAACCTTGGCCGAACGCACAACCCCTTTAAAAACCTTGGATTTATCATTGAACTGTATAATTTTTGTAAAAAAGAACAGATTGATATTGTTCACCTCAATAGCTCAAACGCTTTAGTCGGGGCAGTTGGCGCAAAACTGGCAAATAAAAAAGCGGTTGCGACTCTGCACGGACTCTCTTTTCTTGATCCCAACCATACGAATTCTTCCTGGCTTCGATTTAGCTATAAAATAATCTTCTCTTTTTTACTTACATTTATTGACCAGATAATTTTTGTCAGCAAGTATAATTTTGCATATGCAGCCAAAATTGGCATGGCTAAGAAAGGCCGATTAATTTATAACGGCATCGATGCAGAAAACACAGCCTCGTACTCAAGGGATGGGGCGAGAAAAATTTTCTCTCAAAAAACAGGTGTTGATTTTGGCAATAGTTTTGTTATTGGTTCTATCGGTCGGTATGCGTATCCAAAAAATTACGAATTTATAATCAAAAATTTCAAAGAAGTGCAATGCCTTATTCCTACCGCAAAACTCTTATTAGTCGGCGAGGGACCTGACCGACGTACGTATGAAAATCTAATACAGAGGTTGCAACTAGAAAATGACGTATTTCTACTAGGAGAGATGCTTCCTGGATCTGCGTATCTTAAAGGCTTCGATTTATTTATTCTACCATCTATATACGAGGGTATCCCGTTAAGTATTTTGGAAGCTACACAGGCCAACGTACCCGTTGTCGCCTCAAAAGTTGGAGGTATTCCAGAGATCGTTGACGAAAAATATTGTTTTTCACCAGACTCAAAAGGAGAGCTGCTACATGCTCTGGCACAAAGAATTTCATCTCGAGAAAAGACACAGAAAAACACGATTGATTTTTCTGCCGCAACTATGGTTGCAGAATACACTAAATTGTATGAATCTGTTTCTTAATTTTTTGAGCAAAACTTCGCGGCAATACTAAAAGCGCTAAGGTGCGCAGGCAATATATAATATTCCACCACGGATATAATCCACTTTTGATTGCTTTCCACTGAGCCGTCAGCATTGAACGGTAGGAAGTTCGCCGCTGTCGAACCGAAGCGCTGGCATCGCTAATACGATAGCGTAATAAAACTGAATCCAGATTGGCAACTTTTGTCTGCGCAATTACCTTAAACCACAGATGGTAATCCTGGGCTCGCACGACTACGGTGTCATACCCGCCCGCCTTTTCTAAAACCAATCGCCGCATCATGACTGAAGGATGACAAAAAGGATTGGTCTTTATCAGTGTAGAAAAAATCAACTCATGATTCAACGGGTATGATAATCGTTCGCCTGTTTCACGGCTATCCTTATCGATAATAATCACTTGACCGCCGACGAGTCCAATCTCAGGATGCTGGTCTAAAAAATTAACTTCTTTTTCAAGACGATCCGGAAAGGCAATATCATCGGCATCCATACGCGCAACATACTCTCCCCGAGAACGAACAAATGCCTTATTCATCGCCTCCGCCAGCGTCACACGTTCTGCGGTAGTTAAAACACTGACGCGCGAATCCTGAGCCTGAAAATCTTCCAGAGCTTTCAACACATCATCTTTTGCGCAATTTGCAACAACAATAAGTTCAAAATCAGTAAAGGTTTGTTTTAAAATACTTATAACGGCGAGCCGTAAAAAATCAACTCCAAAACTTACTTCCATAAGAACACTGACGCGTGGTGAAGACATATTTATATATTAAATGAATGAGCTTCTGCCCACATACTAAGAACAAGTAGTGTCCAGGTTTGATACGAGTCTTTTTGAGCAAACTCTTGACCTTGCTCAAAAGGAATTATTTTCCACAATTTAGCATCCTTATTGAAGAGATATTCTTCTTTTAGTTTTTGCACTCCGGCTAACTGCAGCCATCTTTCTACCGGCGCGCCAAAACCTTGTTTTGAACGTTTTTGCACACTCATCGGCCACAGAGAACGACATGCTTCACGCAAGATAATTTTTTCCTCTCGCCCGTTAATTTTTAACGTGTACGACAGAGACAAGCAAAATTCGGCAAAATCTACATCCAAAAACGGCGCCCGAAGCTCAAGCGCGTGGGCCATGGCCGCCCGGTCGGTCTTTACTAAAATATCACCAGGCATATAATTTTCCAAGTCCATTCTCATAGCATCGTCTAAAGTATTTAGGGGCACCCAACCCGAATCCCTGGCTACTGCAGGAATTTTTAATCCTAAGTTTAAAATGTCCCTTGATGAAAAATATGTATTCTGAGACTCGTGAGCAGCCATAATTGAAGGGTATTGTTTTTTTAAACGCCATCCTTTATATCTATACCAGGCTTGAGATTTCTGCAGCGTTATAAGACTGGTGATGCACTTTGCAAACCAACTCATATATTCTTTTAAAGACGGTCGCAATTGCGACATGGTGAGAAGCGGCTGATACCATTGCGCATATCCGCCAAGCAGCTCATCTCCCCCATCTCCGGTTAAGACAACCGTAGCGTGTTGTTTGGCCAGTCCTGCCAATATATATGTCGGGATATTGGAAGAATCGGCAAACGGCTCATCGTAGACCTGGGTCATTTTTTGTAAAATGCTTGCGACATCCACTGTTGCAGCTGATAGTTCGGTATGATCGGTGCCGTATTTCTGGGCGACTTCCCTGGCAAAATTTGATTCATCCAACCCGCCTTCAAAAGCAAAAGAAAAAGTTTTAAGATGTGGTACAAATCGACTGGCAAGGGCGGTAATGGTACTTGAATCTAGTCCGCCACTCAAAAATGCTCCGACCGGCACATCGGCCACCAATTGTTTTCTAACCGCCTGCGAAAGAAGATCGGCGAATCGATCTTTTGCGTCTGTAAGAGTAATGGCAGAATTAACGGTTGGAAATTGCCAATACCGAGAGACAGCTATTTTACCTCGCTGGTAGACCAAACGATGTGCCGGAGGCAAAGTAAAAATATTTTTATACACTGTGCGTGTCGGATGGATATATAAGTGTCGGAGATAATACGCCACCATTTCCTTATCCAAAATCGGCGTTACCAGACCGCTCGCAAGAATGCTTTTGATTTCAGAGCCAAAAACAAACTCGCCATTTCCCCCGACAGCATAATAAAATGGTTTTTCACCAAAACGATCGCGCGCGCAGATTAATTTTTTTTCTGTATTATCCCAAAGCGCAAACGCAAACATGCCGGGAACTTGCGCCACCATCTCCTCTCCGTAGTTACGGTACAGTGCTAACAGGACCTCTGTATCAGAATTAGTTTTAAACGGATATGATAAACGCTGCCGAATTTCTTGATAACCATATAACTCACCATTAAACGTAACGCCCACGGTCTGGTCGGGCGTGAGCATGGGCTGCTGGCCGGTTTTAAGATCAACGATACTAAGCCGGGTATGTCCAAAAGCGCACTGCTCTGAAAAAAAATGCTGTCCCTGCTCGTCCGGGCCTCGGTGTTTGAGCGCCTCAACCATGCTCCCCAGGCGCGAACGGTATTCATCAATGGGTGATTCTGAAGCAATAATGCCGACAATACCACACATATGCTTTATAATTTTAACCAACGTTGGGGCAGTAAATCTTTCGTATCACCTTTAAATCCGCTAAACCACTGCCGAGGTGCGATCACGATCTTATCGGAATTATTGCCAAGCCAGGCTCCCCACCAACTAAAAGAGCTATTAGCCACGATATTATGTTTACAATGACTCATAATACTCAACTCTTGGTAATCGGTATAGCCTTCGGCGCTAACAATTCTGTACGGATCGGTAAATGTAAAATTACTTTTGACCCACTCCGGATCATCGGAAAAAACAAAAAAATACGGTTTGGAAATTTTTTCTTTTATCGCATCTATCGCCCTACGATAATACTCCGGCGTACAGACACCGTGCATCTTCAAGGTGGTCGCATTAGCCACGTAATCTCCGCGGCGGACATGTAACGAGACTGAGTCGTTATTACGGATTAAAGAAAATAATTCTTCATTCTGGACTGCATATGCTTTCTTAAGGACCACTTCTTGCCGGATAGTATCTTCGATTGATGAAAAATACTTATCACTTTGCCAGTAACCTTCAATATAAACATCGTCATCTAAACCAAAAAATTCAGGAGTAAAATGAAAATGAGGCTCTTTAAAATAATGACGATTAAGTCGGAGAGGCAGCCGATTTGTAAATTTTGCTAACCGACCCTGGTTGTACCATTTACTAAAATTAGCAACTTCTTCAGTTGTAGCAAATTCAGTGTCAATATTAAAAAAAGATAATTTATACGACCTAGCGATATCGCCTTTATGGCCGCTAAAATCAACCTTAAGATTTGTTTGGCGCTTCTGCGCCAATGCTCGACCGGCAGCATACTGGAACAATTGATTCCCGAGACCGCCTTGCAATCTGGTAATGATCATAAATTTTAAACATTATTTAACTCCCAATTTTCCCAAACAAAAGGATATTGATAAGTTAGATGGTGCGTTTTTAGTAATGAGCTCTGGATATTTTTCATACGTTTTCTAGCCCCCGGGAAAAAATCGTGGAACTGAATTTGCAGGTTGTTAATTTTGCGTACCAAACCAGATTCAATAATCCTTTCCAAAAGCTCATACTCACCGCCTTCAATATTTATCTTCATCAAATCAACTTTGGTAATAGCGTGCTGGCTAAAAAACTCCACCACATCCCTGATTTCAACATCTTCAAAATTTTTTCCCACAGTACGATATATCGAGGAAGAGTTCTTATTTATTGATATTTTATCGATTCGATTACTACCCGAAAGTCCGTATTTATAAAGAGAAATATTTTGATTGTTTTTGAACCTTTCCCTAATTTTTTCATAAAAACTCGCTACAGGTTCAAAAACATGTACAGTGCAATGATACTTTGCATATATATCGCCTGTCCACTGCCCCTCATACCCGCCAAGATCAAAGACTGTAGAGCTTTCATTCAAATCATAGTTAAGTCGCAAGGTAGTTTCGGCATTGTCTCTAAACCATCGTCGGGCTCTTATTTTTTGAAGGATTCGTTTTAACATATTTATTTATTAGCAACTACCACGTAATCCAAAGTTAAGTGGTTATACTTAAAAATCTTATCAAGTAGTAAACTTAAAATTTGTATAGGAGCAAGCAAAAAAATAACTAAAAAAAATTTAAATGATTTTAAAATAAAATTCCGGGCGTTAAACGATTCAAAAATAAATACAGAAAATAATTGCCCCATAACACCAAATAAACCGCTCGTCTGACTGATGGTCAATGCATGAAATTTAGCTAAATTAAAATATTTTTCCAGCCCATACCTGGTAAAACGGCGAAAGTCATAGGGGATCTCGTGTTCAGGATACACCATAGGCAGGGTATAAATAACTGTGCCGCCCGGTTTTAAAACGCGATAAGATTCCTGAATTACCCGCTCGGGATTGGTAGCATGCTCAAGAACCTGAGTACATATTATAACATCAAACTCTGCATCACCATAAGGGATAGTGTCTCCGTCATAGTATCTGTCAACGAATTTTGCCACATCAGCATGTCCCCCGCCCTGAATATCAATACCTACATATTCACAATTTCTAAATAAAGTCTGATATGGTTTTATACCACAACCAATATCTAAAATTCTTTTCTTAGCTCCTACGCTAATGGCGAATCTAACCATTTGTTTATAGAGAGAATAACGACTGATAAAATAAGGGTTTAAAAAGACTGCATACCAGCGCGGGCAGAAAAAAATGGAATCAAAAATTTTACTTTTAATTTTATTGTAAAGATTCACACACTTGTTTATACAAATTAATATACTGAGTACACATTTTTTCTAACGTAAAATGATCCTCCACTCTCTTTATGGAGGAATTTCGTATTACATCTATCTGATCCTGGTTTAACCGAAAAATATATTCGATACCATTTACCAAATCATTAATATCTTTATAGCCAGCCACATAACCTGTAACCTTATGGATAACTGCTTCTCCAACCCCACCGACATTAAAGCTTACGACTGGCAGGCCACAGGCCATGGCCTCAAGAATCACTAAGGGGAAGTTGTCGGCTAGAGAGGTGTGCAGATACACATCAGCGGCCGAATAAAATTCGGCTAATTCAGATTGCTTAATTAAGCCAAAGTATTTTATATTTTCCGTATCGGCCTGCTGAGCGTCATTACCAACGCACAAAAAAATAATATCTTTATTCGCCTTATACTTGTGAATAATTTCTTTTGTATACGACCAGCCTTTCCATCTCGGACTATCTTTTCCGCCATCCGAAAGGCATAAAATTATTTTTTTATCGAAGGGCAGCCCAAGCTTTTGACGAGCATCTTTCTTTGCTACCGGTCTAAAAAGATCTTTGTCAATTCCATTATAAATCAGGTGTATCTTCTGCTTCCCGAGCGCGCTTTTTTCTACTCGATGTTTTAACCACAGTGACGGCACAACAACGTGTAATTGACTTTTGGAATAAATTATTTTTTTGCGCCTGGCTAATTTAGCGCTGTTATCAAACAGGGATCTCTCTGGCATTTTAGGATCATCACAAGTAAAAAATCCATCTGTTATTGTTTCGTTTTGCCAAGTATAAACTGCATGGTCAGAAATAGCCCATTCATCATGCAATGTCCATATCGCCGGCTTTGCACGACTCATTAAAATTAAATTATTCAGGTTAAAATAACGGCCGTGGAGGTTATGAAAATGAATAAGATTAGCGGAATTATACTGAGGACTATCTAAAATACTTTGATTATTGTAAAAATCCTTGGAAAAAAGGACGCTTAGCAATTTTTCAACTTTACTTCTTTTGATTTGAAAGATTGATCTGCCGCTTGATAATTTATCGGCCACAAACATAGAACTCTGCCAACCTAATCTTTCACACCATTCCTTTATATACCATGCTATTTGTGCAGCTCCCCCGCGACGATCAGTAGTATTGATTTGTAAAATGTTCATAATCTAAAAATACTAAACCCGAAAAAAACTATACTCTATAAGCAAAAATATTAAGCTGTGCATCCATGTTTAATTCTTGCCCTCGATTAAGAAATGGCTGCGGACGATCGCTAACTTGCTTAATAAAATAACGAAAACCATTTTCAGCTAATACTGATAATACATCTTCTAATTTTTGAGGTTGCCCGACCCAGGAATGATACTCTACAAAAAGGTTCTGAACTTTTGAAAGTTGGTCCGCACAATCAATAAGCACAGGGACTTCAGCACCTTCAATATCCATTTTTAATATATCAATTTTAGCCTCAGTGGCAAGCACCTTCTTTAATGAAAAAGAAGGCACTTTGATGGGATGACCTTTTGTTCCCATGATACTCCCGCCATCTGCACCATCAGCTAGGAATTGCACTCCTGATTCATCAAGCCATACTGCCTTAGCAACAACCTGCACATCCGTGAAACCGCTTTTAAATAAATTTTCCTGACAGATCTTTGCAATCTCTGGATCTGCTTCAAAAGCATATACTTTTGCGTTTTTAAACATTTTTTTAAAGTAAAGACAACTCAGTCCATTGTTAGCGCCGCAATCATAAATAATTTGGTTACCTTGATTTTCGCTGGTAAACTTATAATTTTCATCCAAAAAAATCTCTTTAAATTGCCATAAAAAAGATGCGGCATCCGGAACTTGCCACTCACGATTGAACAATAAGATTTCTTGATTTTTTTTGCGGGCCGTCAGATCCAATTGATTCAAAACCCTTATAAACTCTTCATAGTATATATGCTTTGAATAAGATCTAGTCTCAGTTAATAATTTAGTATGAATATCACGACCCGTCAGAAATAAATATGGTTGAGTTTGTTTAAAAAAATCCTGCCACGAAGACGGTAACTGCTTATAAATCTTTTTGAGAAGAGAGTGCATACACTGGAACAAAAAATTATTTCTTATTTAGGACATAATGAAACGCGGCCAAATAACCCCGAATTACGGTATGAATATTGATGTCATTTCTAATTATTTCTGTAGAATTATTCCCCATAGTTTTAGCAAGCTCGGGATTATTAAATATTTTTCGAATCTTGTCCGTTAAATCAACCTCATCACCATCCTTAAAATAGAAACCATTATAGCTATCGTAGACTAATTTTTTTTCCGTACCATCACAAATCGAACAAATGATTGGCTTGCCAAAAACCATGGCATCATTTATTGAGATCCCGCCCATGCCCGCAAGTACATAAACTGTTGATGCGAGCAAGTATCTACCCAATTCTTCTGGCTTATATACGCCTCCAATAAATTTTACAGAAGTCTCGACATCTAATTGCTTAGCAAGTTTTTTTAAACTATCCTCCAATGGACCGGTCCCAATTATCAAGAGTTCAGCATCAGAAAATTCTTTCTTGATAGCAACAAACGATTTAATCAGCATATCTACCCGCTTCCACTCGATTAATCGCCCCACGTGAAGCAACCGGTGTGTATTGGGTATCAACAACGCTGGCAATGCTTCAATTTTTTTTCTAACTTCAAATAAAAAATCGGTATCGGGAGAATTATAAGTGATAAATATCTTTTCTTTTGGAATACCATAACTTCCAAAAAGAGGATACGCAGCTTCTACATAATCTGCATGAGCATCGCATAATTCATACTGCCTTTTTTTCAATTCAAGTAATTTAAGCTGAACATCCCGTCCAAAATGTCGTCTATACCATTTATCAGTTTTAAATAACTTGACTAATTTAACAGCAGCAACATACATGACGTTCGCACGGGCTCTGATAAGGAGCTTGCGCAAGTAGACAACAAACCATGGAGTATAATCGTGGTCAGCAGCACCGCTAATTATTCTCTCTTTAGCTTCCTTATACGGTAACAACCGGAAAGGAATATTTTTCATGATGATCTTGATATTAAATTCTTTAACCGTTGGCCAAACAGCAGTTGAAAAAATAAATTCTGAAAACATTTCAGAAACAACTATTATGTCAGGCCTGATTTCAGAAAGTAAGCTGAGAAAATCCCTAAAACCATGATAACGATAATCACTAAACTTTTTGAATACTACTTGTGGTCGGTAAACAACTTTAAACTCAACTGCATCAGTAGTTTCATAAACCCCCGCACCCCCATGACCCCGACCATTTGCGTCAGCTAAATTATACAATTCGATCTCAGGCTGCTTCGATAATTTATTGAGGACCTGGTTATAGTAGTGGGTTAAACCAATACCCACAAATAATACACGCATAGGAATTATTTGTTTTTCTCCAAAACTAAACAGGAAATTTGGTGAGGGTCGTTTTTAGTAACTAATTTCGGAATTACTAAACGTTCGCCCTCAGTCCAATAATTACCAGTAAAAAACTGCCAATACTCTTGTGTAATTAGCGCGGCGTTATTTTCTTTCATCCAGTTATCTAACTCAACTCGAGAATAGGCGTGCGTTTTATGACGAGGCAACTCTTTAACATTTGAATTAGGTAAGGCATAGACATTATCCACAAACCTATTTTCGTTATATGGAAAAGTGAGAACCAGGTGGCCGCCTGGGCTTAAAAGATCAAACATAGATTTCACCGCTTTATTAAAATCATCGATATGCTCCAACGTACTGATACATGTGACAAGATCAAATGTGTCTTTAATTTTTGGCTCTGTAATGCTGTCATTTATAATATAAAAGTGCCGATTGAACATGCCATACGGCCAGTAGTCCGTTATATTATCCATCGCCGCAACGGCCATCCCACAATTAGCCATAAGGTGTGGCAACGCTGTCAAGCCAGTACCTACATCAAGAACTTTTTTAGGATAATAATTTCCTAATTGCATAAATACAAACCGATACTCAATCGGCCTTTCGTTAAAAGCAGTAAAGGGAGGGTTGGCATACTCATTTTTATTTATCCGGTTCACGTAATACCTCGCAAAAATACTCAGCGGATTATATGCATCAACTCTCAAAGCTAGATGATTTAGTATTTTTTTAACCGTATATTTTTGACTCATATATTTAAATTTATAATTATTTTTGCTATACGCTCCGCGGCTTTACCGTCCCAAAGGGCAGGAATACGACCGCTTTTATATTTTTTATTTAGTATTGAATTAATATTTTTTTCTAACAAGTCAAAGTCATCACCAATAAGTATGTTAGATCCTTCCGCTACGGTCACTGGCCTTTCAGTATTATGTCTTAGAGTTAAGCAGGGCACCTTTAAAAAAGTCGTTTCCTCTTGTATGCCGCCTGAGTCAGTTATCAACACCTGTGCCGAATACACCAACCTTAAAAATTCTAAATAACCAAGCGGCTCCATTAATTGTATATTTTTTTTATTAAAAACTACGCCTTTTATTTTATTTAATTGCGCTGCCGTCCGAGGATGAACGGGAAAAATCAAAGGAATCTTTTCCGCAATTTTATTTAAAGCAGTGACAATTTTTTTAAGCTGTTTCAAATTATCCACGTTTGACGGGCGATGAATGGTTACCACACCAAAATTGGAGAACGGACTAAGATTACCAGCGCGATTTTTAATTATACCCAAAAAGGAGTGAAGGGTATCAATCATGGTATTGCCTACAAAAAAGATATTTTTTTTATTTATTCCTTCACGAATCAGGTTGCCTTCGGCTTCAGGCGAAGTGGTAAAGAAAAAAGTTGACAGGCGATCTGCCACCAGACGATTTATCTCCTCAGGCATAGTCAAATCTCCAGATCGGAGTCCTGCTTCAACATGCCCAACTGGGATCAATAATTTTGCACAGACCAAAGATACAGCCAGCGTCGAATTAACATCACCATAAATTAAAACCAGATTAGGCTTAGACTTAAGAATAACAGGCTCAAACGCTGTCATAATATTGGCAACCTGAGCTGCCTGACTGCCAGAACCCACATGTAAATTAACATCCGGCTTTTTTATATTTAATTGTTTAAAAAAAATATCCGACATATTAGCATCATAGTGCTGGCCAGTATGTACTAACATCTGCCTAACGTGATATTTCTTGAGAGCGTTGAACACAGGGGCCATTTTTATAAAATTTGGCCTGGCGCCTACTACATGCAATATTTTCATATACCTAATTTTATTTTAAGCAACAACGAATCCGCAAAAAACTTCGCAGCCCAATTAATTAGAAAAAATGGAGCATAGTCGCCACTATACGGGAAGGACCCAAATATGCCGCCACGTAATTCCGCTTTGCTTGTGTCCAATAGCTGCGTTGCTTTAACTTCATCAATAATACGTAGGGCACCCTTCAAAAATTTATCTTCCGCGGTAAGTTGGTATATCTGTAACCAAATAATAGCCAGCTGAGCATCACCAGTCAGACAGGAGTAGGAATCAGCTGACTCCCATTTCAAATCAAAAGAGCACGGAAGGTAGACATTCTCGTGTCGATCATAATAATCTAAAATTGCCTTGGCCGCTCCGTAAAAAGAATCAAATATCTTTACATCTTTTTTATCGAGAATTAGATAACATTCAAGTAAGCCGCTAATTGTATATGCAATGAGGTGGGTCCACGGCTCGTTATTTTCCGATAAACTGGTATTATCGTACCAAAAATTTTGTTTTTGTTGAGCAATTACCCAGTCTATATTCTTTAGAGCTGCAGAATAATATTTTTTGTCATTTGTTTCTGTATATACTTGCAACAAAGGCCAGGCTACACGCGCATCATATGTCCGTGCGCCTTGAGTTGTAAATTGTACCCAACTTCCATCAGACTCTTGATGCCTAACTAGCCAATCTGCAGCTTTTACGGCCGCTGTAAGATATTTTTTATCAGTGGTTGATCTAAACAGTCTGATTAGACCTAAAATGACTTGTCCGGTATTAAAGATCTTTTTCCCGACTTCACCGTTTTGTTTCTGCTCGCCAAAAGCACCATCTGGACACTGCACACGAATCTCCCACTCCCCCATTTCAACTGCCTTTTCTTTGTATATTGCCAAGCCGGTTAAACTAGCATAATCCAAAAAGGTTTCAATTATATACCCAGTCGTCTCTCGATAAGCCCCCCCCCAATCACGCCTTACTAAATCATAGTGGGAACTTACCCCACCTACATCAGCCACGTCTTGTGCCAAGCACAGCCAGTTTATAGCTGCAGCTAGATGCTCCTTGTCTGAGGCAATGCGTCCGGTAAAACTTTTAAGAAAAGGAAAATTCCGTTCCATAATAAACTGGCGGCTTCGCTGTCTAAATGTTGATAGAACCTTCTTTGCCAAACTTTTTTTATTAAATTGAATAATAGACACAAAAGATAAATTATTTAATGCGTTTTAATATGCTCGTACACCACTGGTAATCCAAATATGGCCCTGCCCCACAAAAATCAATTCGTTCAAAATCCTTACATAGGTCCAAAGCGCTTGCATAAGTCGAACGTTCAGAATCATCCAACAGTAAATAACCTCCGACTGAAACCTTTTTTATGGCATGCTGCACGCAGGTCGGTCTGGCGCGACCATCAACAATAATCAAGTCAAAAAAATTATCCTCATACTTATCTATGGCTCGGCAATATTTTTTAAAAGTATAATTTGCAAACTGTTCACTGTTAGATCTAAAATCAAATTGATTTATCCGCGACGTCGCAGATAAATCATGCTCGGGTTCGATCATTAAAAATTCACAATTACTAATTTTATTTAGCCTTAAATATGCACAGACTTTCATCCACCAACGCTTATCATGCTCAACAGAAGTTATATGTTTTACTTTCTGAGCTATGTAAAGCGTTGACCCACCACCACCCCATTCAAATACCCTCATTTCATTATGTAAATTCTTTTCAAGCCAATCCTTCGCTCCAAAAGTAATCCACGGTATTGGGACATCGATCGCTTCACTTTTCAGACCAAAAATAAATTTAAACCACACTGCTAACCAATAAAGCCGACAAGAGTAAAATAAGAAATCTCGTAGTTTTTTTATTTTATTTTTTATTTTCATAATCTTCTGCTATTACTTTAAAAGCAACTTATGAATGTCTTAAAATTGAGTCCAAGATAGCATCACTACCAAATGAATCTTTTAAAATATCAGCATTTGGGAGTACGCAGTGACCGCCAATCTTGTCATCAACAGGGTAAAAAAGCACAGGACGAATAACATTTTTTTTACCTAACCTTTTATAGCCTTCATTATAGGTTTTATTAAAATCTGTCATTACATCTTCAAATTTTGCCCCTACTGTATTACATATTTTATTAACATACGCATGGTAGGCAATACACAAACCATAATATGTAGTGTCAAAAAGTTTCCCTAACTCAGTGGCTACCGAAGGTGCCACTAGTACGACCTGCTTGATTCCCAGACTACGTAAATGACGCACCGCTCGTTGCCCTAATTTCCTATTATCAGCTCCGACATATTTAACGAATGTTTTAATACCTTTGTACAAGACTGGATGCACTCCGCGCACTGGCGAATGCACCACATTACCAAATTTTTCATACAATTTCTTAGTCACTCCTGGCCCAACGGTAGAATGTATGATAACTAACTTAGGCTGATAAGTAATGATGTTTTCAGCAACGACCTCATTAAAATTTTTAATAAAAGGCAAACAGACATGCAGCACCTCCAATTTAGGTACAAATTCATTTACCTTCACATCTCTAATCAAAAAAGATTTATAAAATTTAGCTACCGCCTTACCAATTTCTCCATACCCTAATATACCAATCTTTTGTTTTAATACCATATTAAATAAAAACTTCTTGATTAAAATAGTTATTTAACAGCTTCCAAAAAGAACATTTCGTCAGCCCGATTATCTATTTCAGCGATATTTGATAACCGACTATCCTGGAATTTTCTTTGTTCGACTTTGGAAAATCCCGCTTTACTAAACATTTTAGCCAGTGTCTCATAGTCGTAAAAATACTTACAACCATGTCCGCGAGCTACGGCATAGCCATAAAACCAGGAATTTATTTTATCACACATTGTCTCGCCGACAAATCTTTCCTGACCGTTAGGTAATTTTTGAAAAAAAAACGCCTCGTCGTTACGAACATATCTCTCTGCTATAGATTTG
Source organism: uncultured Gammaproteobacteria bacterium (assembly GCA_964514995.1). Lineage (GTDB taxonomy): Bacteria > Patescibacteriota > Patescibacteriia > Magasanikbacterales > GWA2-37-8 > XYD2-FULL-39-9. The sequence goes on along the minus strand of CAZETA010000004.1, from coordinate 11,674 downwards.
AAATCTTGCGTCCCAAAACGGACGATCCCTCCCGGCTTCAAAACCCGGTATACCTCAGACACGATAATCGCTCCTCGCTCTTTGGTAAAATAATTAATTGCAGAAATGCAGATAACAGCATCCATGGAACTTTGTGCAAAAGGTAAAGACATCCTACCTAAATCCAGACACAAATCAGCACCACTATATAGATCAATATTAAAATAACCTTTAATTTTAGAAGTTCCACCACCCAGATTCAAATTCGTAATACCAGAACCCATAGAACAATACTTAATCAAAAGATAGTAGATCAAACCTCTAATCTGTGAATAATAACTAATTAAGGTTCTTAGAATAAGAGCAACGTAATATGACAGATCATTCTTCATATAAGTACAGCTAGACTGCTTTACGAAGCATATTTATTGGATTAACTGATTTCATAGAAACTACAAATTGCTTACGACTAGTTCTCGGCAAAGCATAACAGAATAAACCTGCACAATAAGCAAAAAAAGTCGCATACGCTCCACCTACTATACCGATTTTAGGAACCAAAATTAAGTTCAAAAAAATATTAACAATCGCCATAACTACCGATTGATACAAGTTGGTTTTTATATAATTCTCTGAAATTAAATATTGGTTTATGGCCATCCATAAAAATAAAGGTACGCACGATAGTATATAAATACGCAAAACTTCGCCAGCGCCAAAATACTCACTACCAAACAAAACTTTTATAATTAAATCCGGGAATAAATAAACCGGTATCACAATTAATACAGCTAACCAAAACATTAGCGAATACAAACGCGACAATCTCAGTTGATATATAGCTTCATTTGTTTTCTTTGCATTTATAATGGCAGGGAACAATGAAGAACAAATCACAACTGGTACAATATACCAAATTTCAGCTAACTTTACAGCAGCAGCATATGTCCCCACCGCGGCACTGCCCAACATATTTTGAATTAAAACTTGATCAATTCTAGTATAAGCAGCGATGGCTATTCCAGAAAAAACAAGGGGCCATGAGCTAGACACCAATTTTTTAGCTATATTAAAATCAAACTGCCAATTCCATATCTTAAGTCCCAGCCTTCTATAAGCTGACATGAGACCTGCTGCAGTAATTATACCCTCTAACAAGCTCATCATTGCAAACCAGATCAAATCAAAACCAAAAGAAACAAACAATAATTTTAACACTGCACTGGTAGCCATGGTAAAAATCTGGATTTTAACGGTATTCTTCGACAATACTTGTGATTGAAAGTAAATATCGATAACTCCTATAGCTTGAAAAAAAAACGTCGATGCAGAAATAATAATCAACAAATTCCCTGCATTATCTGGCATAAAAAAAAGAGATACACCGATCAAGATAACCGCTAAAAATGCCCCCGCCAATCTACTAATAAAACCTGTCCCTAGCAGCGCATCACGTTTATCAGGATGCAAAACTAACTCACGATTCAAAATATTTTCAGTACTGAAAATTACAAAATATAAAAATAATCCTGTAAACCCGGCAGCATAATTCAAGAGGCCGTAACTTGTCGGTCCTAAATATCGCGCTACCCGCACACCAACTAAAAAAGAAACTCCCATCCCCGCCACTCGGCTTAAAAAAAGCCAACCCGTATTTTTTAAATACCGTTTAAAGCCGGCCATCTCTGCTTCTTCCCATCTGTACATTTTTTTAATGACATTAAAAAAAACCATAAAAGTTACCAATCCTTAGTAGCAGCAATCGTTTTTGATTTTACTTTTTGGTAAAAATCTGTCGCGCTTCTGTCTATCTTTGGAGAAAGCAATCTTAGCAATTCATGACCCATGATCCTGTACTGCTTGCCAATTTTATTGGCCCGAAGCAAACCGTTTTTCAGCAATCTCTTTATAGTACTATTACTAATCTTCAAAACTTGCTGGGCCTCTTTGGTTGTATACACCCCATTTGGCTTAATTTCATTCATACTATTCTTTTTAAAACACCTTTAGCAGGTATGGTACTAAAGGTGTCAGGAGGTGTCAATAGATGTCAAAATAAATTATTTACCGTGGAGATGATTTTCATTAACGAGATACCACGCATACATATTCGACAAACCATTTTTCAAGCTAGTTTTCGGTTTCCATCCTAAACTACTTATTTTTTTAGTATCTAAATATCTTCTCGGCGTTCCATCGGGCTTAGAAGAATCAAACACAAGTGCCCCCTCAAACTCAACAACTTCTTTCAGAACTTCTGCCAATTCTCCAATTGAAGTTTCAATTCCAGGTCCAATATTTATATGCTCTAGATCATTGTAATCGTTCATTAACATTATTAAACCTTCGGCTAAGTCTTCAGAATAGAGGAAGTCTCTGGTCGGCTTTCCCGTGCCCCAGACAATAACTTCTTTATCATGATTTATTTTCGCTTTATGAAACCGATCCATAAGCATTGGGATCACGTGAGCATTTTGAGGATGAAAATTATCATTAGGACCATACAAATTAGCTGGCATTACGGATATAAAATTATCACTATATTGCTCCTTATATTTTTTACAGAGCATTAGACTAGCAATCTTAGAAATTGCATACCCCTCATTGGTATATTCCAACGGTCCGGTCAATAAAGAACTTTCTTGCACCGGAACCGCTGCTTTTACAGGATAGATACAGATGCTTCCAAAATTCAATAATTTCTTGACGCCCACCTCGTGAGCCGCGTGGATAACATTAAAATTAATCATTGTGTTTTCGTATGTAAAATCAGCTGGATAGGTTTTATTACCAATAATACCACCAACTTTGGCAGCCAAATGGAAAACATACTCTGGCCTCTCTTCTGTAAAAAAAGTATTTACTTTTACTTGATCTAAAAGATCAAGGTCATTATGAGATCTGGTAATAATATTTTTATAACCTTGTTTTTTAAGCTCACCAACAAGAGCTGCGCCAACAAGACCACTATGGCCACTAACATAAATTTTTGCATTCTTTTCCATAGGGTAATTTATAAAAAACTAGTTACACCATATAATCCCTACTCACCAATCCCATCTCCTCAAACTCTCCTTCCACCATTAACTTAACCAGACCTTCAAACTTTACCTTAGGCTCCCAACCCAATACGCGACGGGCCTTACTAAAATCACCTAACAAAAAGTCAACTTCTGTGGGGCGGAAATAACGCGGGTCAATTTCCACGAGCACCTTGCCACTTTTAGCATCTACGCCCTTTTCGGCCAAACCCTTGCCCTGCCATTCTATTTCATACCCAAGTAAACGAGCCGTATGTTCAACAAACTCTCGCACGGTATGAGTTTCGCCGGTGGCGATTACATAATCATCTGGCGTTGGCTGTTGCAACATAAGCCACATGGCCTCAACATAATCTCTCGCATATCCCCAGTCTCTTTTAGCGTCTAGATTACCTAAATAGACTCTTTCTTGTTTACCTAATTTTATTTTGGCGAAAGCACTGGTGATTTTTTTGGTCACGAACGTACCGCCACGTCGCGGTGATTCGTGATTAAATAAAATACCATTACAGACAAATAAATCATACGCTTCTCGATAATTGACAGAGATATGGTGCGCAAAAACTTTGGCGCAGGCATAGGGGCTGCGAGGATTGAATGGAGTAGTTTCATTTTGGGGCGTAGCTAGGACCCTACCATACATTTCCGAAGATCCGGCCTGATAGTACTTAACTTTTAAATTCTCATCGCGAATTACATCCAATAGACGCAACGCGCCTAGACCATCGGCGTCTGCTGTATACTCAGGAATATCAAAACTGACCCGCACATGACTCTGAGCTCCCAAATTATAGACTTCATCAGGCTGAACTTTTTCCAAAATCCGATTAATGTTACTACCGTCAGTTAAATCTCCATAGTGAAGAACCATTTTCAACTCTTTTTCGTGCGGATCTTGGTAAATATGATCCAAACGACTCGTATTAAAACTACTGGAACGACGGATCACGCCATGAACTTGATATCCTTTACTAATTAATAACTCAGTTAAATAGGAGCCGTCTTGTCCTGTAATACCGGTAATCAAAGCCTTTTTCATAGTTATTGAAATTACTTACTTTAACGGTGTAGGAGCAGAAATTTGCCTTATAATTTCCTGCTGCTGGTCATCAAATACAATCTTGTTTTGAGCTGCCAAATCTAACACTTCCTTTACCTTATCCGTTTTGCCAGACAATTTATACACATAGGCCAATCTCCAATAACTCTCCCCCACTGTCGGACCATCTCTCAAAGCATCTTCCAACAACTTGATACCTTCTTCTGTTCTACCTGTTTGCAAATAGAAGTTGGCGACATTGTAGATAATTTGTTGTCGTTTTGGAGAATATACCAATGCCTCGTTGAGATAATTTCCATACTCAGCGACATACTTTGGATCATTTGTAAGCACGTATCCGATTTGACCCAATTGACTTAAAGTAAGATAATTTCTAATATCATACGGATGTAGCTGAGTGTTAATTATTAGGGCCTCATGGGCTAGATTAAAAAGCTCTAAACGCTTTTCTTTGGTTAGTTTTGCATCAGGTTGAGCACTCAAAGTTTGCGCCACCGTCCTAGATAAATCACCACGAATATCATCAATATGAGGAGAGTTAAAGGCTATAGCCTCTTTCATAAGCTCGAGTCCGGTTTCGGGCTGATATGTTAGGTACTGAAGTGCTGCTAAAGATTTCATATTTGCCCTAGCAGGTTGTATATTAAAGATAAAAATCACCAACACGGCGAGTAGTACTGCGACCGAAACACTCCCTAATCCTATAGGCTTATTTACGAAAACCTCATTTTTTACTTTTGCAGAAGCGTCAATATTTACTGTTTCGTCTGGTCTAATAGTCAAACCAGCGACCATCGCAAGCCAAAACATAAAATAAAGATACGAAGTAGGATTCTCAAACACAGTCACATTCTGAGTAAGATGAGCTACTAAAAATGCCCCGCCTAAAACTGCAATATGAATGTTTAATCTCTTTTTTCTTATAGCAAGGAACAAAAGAGTGATCGCCGCAATAAAAATAGCCAGATAACTTCCTAAACCAACGACGCCTTGTACCGCAAGTGTGTTAACAATAACATTATGAGCATTATCAAACCAAGTTTCTCCATAACCAAACTGTAAAGATTTTGGCTGATAATACTTATTAAACGCATAAAAAAAGTTATTTGGACCCCACCCAAACACAGGCCGCTCTTCCCAACTCTTCACTGCTGATTCCCACGCCACCCAACGCGGACTCGCTTTTATGGCAGTAAAGGATGTCCTAACCGCACGATTAACAGCCGGGATTTTTTGAACAAAGGCGGTTTCTCTAAAATTATACAGTACAGCAATCAAAGCGACCCCGAGTAACACGAGACCCGCTAATACTTTTCTAGTCTTTGGATATTGTTTTAAGACTATGATGTAACTTACCATGGCAAAACCAATCCCTACCATTAAGCCCAAAATTGAGCCGCGAGTACCACTAAATATCATGCCCAAAAAAGCCACTAGACCTGTACCAATCTCTGCATACTTCCAAACCCTATTCTTTTCTTTAATAAATAATAACATTGAGACAAATAACAAAAACAGTCCGTACCCACCTACATAAATAGCATTCCCTAAAGTAGAGATCACACGATCCGCCCCTTGGTTTAGTAAAATATTAGGGTTAACGACTTGCATTATTCCAACCGCCATAACCAAAGTCCCCGCCACTAAAAATATTTTCAATGCCTTCCTCCAGTCATCCCAGGTTTTAAAGACAGATGAGCAGACGAAGTAATAGGCTACATAATGAAAGATCGTAAACAAACCTAACATTCTTTCATGGTTATCCCAAAAACTATGGTATGGATCTACGCCCACGAATGTTGAGACGGCAAAACTGATAAAAAATGCACCAACCGCCACACTTAACCAAGAAAATTTTGGCCTAAACTCTTGCCAATTGATAAATAATAGCAACACATACCCGGCAATCATCAATTCAACCAGGGATCTGAAGGCTAAAATTTTTGGGACAATGAAGGGAAAAATAAAAGTTGTTGGCAATACCAATAACGGGACAAAGAAAGTCAGATACGCTAAAAATTTTACCGCACTCAAAATACGTTGTTTCATAAAGTAAATTAATCTTCCGTAGAGAGCTACAGAAATACTAAAAATTATACCCTATATTCTAGGCTCTTGACCTATAAATGTCAAACAAAATTGACCTATCCCCTACTATTTGCTAAAATAAGCCTCTTTGAAAACTATATGAGTCAACCAGGCAACGTCATTATCAGCTTCGACAATGTTTCATTCTCGTATACCGAAAACAAACCCATTCTTGATGAGGCTAGTTTTTCTGTCCGTACAAACTCAAAAATCACCATCATGGGACAAAACGGGGCTGGAAAAAGCACGATTTTCAAGCTCATTACCAACGAAATCAAGCCCGAATCAGGGCAAGTTAATATTAGTCTCGGCGCAACGATCGCCATCGCCACCCAGGTCATGAAACAAGATAACTTGGAAAAAACAGTAGAAGAATTTTTTGCTCAGTTATTCGAAAAGAAAATGTATGACTTGCCAAAACGTATTTCCGAAGTTCTCGACATTGTCCATCTCACCGCCCCCCTTGATAAAAAAATCAAACAATTTTCCGGCGGCCAACAAGCGAGACTGCTCCTTGCCTATGCCCTCATCCAAAAACCAGATATCTTACTCCTGGATGAACCGACTAATAATCTTGATACAGCCGGCATCGAACACCTGACGGCATTTCTGATGCAATATCCCAAAACATGCATGGTCATTTCCCACGATGCAAATTTTCTCAACGCCTTTACCGACGGCGTCCTCTATCTGGATTCATACACACAAAAAGTGGAACAGTACGTGGGCGACTACTATAATGTGCTAGGAGAAATCGAAGCTCGTATCGAGCGTGAACGCGCCAAAAATGCCCAACTCCGCCGCAGTATCCAGGACAGAAAAGACAAAGTAAATTTTTTTGCCAATAAGGGCGGCAAGATGCGCGCACTGGCCAGCAAACTACGCGACCAAATAGAAGAGGCTGAGGAAAATATGGTTGATGAGAGGCAGGAGGATAAAACCATAAATGACTTCACTATCCCTTCCCAACCTGAGATTATTGTTCCCTTTGTAGAGATACGATCGGTGGGTGTGATGAAAAACCACGAACCAGTACGTATTACTCTATCCACACCGATTACTGTTCGCAAGAGACAACGCCTGCTCCTCAAAGGACCGAACGGCATTGGCAAAAGCACCCTACTACAAGCTTTGGCGAGCGGTACCGAGGAAGGCGCAACTATCGCCCCAGACGTCCGTGTCGGCTACTACCGCCAGGATTTTTCCGGTCTTGATTTTGATAAAACCGGCTATCAGGCACTAGAAGAAATGATGCATAATCCGTGGAACCAGGAAATATATGCCACGGGCGCGCAATTCTTGTTATCTTCACAAATATTAAAAAATAAAGTCGGGTCACTGTCTGAGGGCCAGAAAGGTTTGCTCTGCTATGCCAGATTTGTCTTGCAAAAACCAGGACTGCTTATCATGGACGAACCGACCAATCACATAAACTTCCGCCACCTACCAATTATCGCTAAGGCCTTGGATGAATTTGAAGGCGCGATAATTCTGGTCAGCCACGTCCCTGAATTTGTGGATCAGATAAAAATTGATCAGGTTTTGGATTTGGAGATTGTTTAAAATATGGTATAATTTCATTAACAGACATACTATAATCAAAACTTTATTTTTATGCCAGAATATAATAAGCTAGTCCGTGATAAGATTCCGGGCATCATTGCAAAAACTGGCGAAAAGCCAGTCATTCATACCGCTGAAGAACAGGAGTATGGGGAAGCATTGACGCGTAAATTGCAAGAAGAAGTTGCAGAATTTTTAGCAGATCCTTCAGTTGAAGAAGCCGCTGATGTGCTCGAGGTCATGCAAGCAATTTGCGATTTACGCGGTATTAACTTAAGTAAACTGGAGGAAGTTCGCCAAAGAAAGGCGGATGAACGCGGTGGATTTAAAGAACGGATAATTTTAGATAGAACAGAGAAATAGTGAACCCATTACTTAACAATTCAAGCAATTCATCCCCTCGCTCTCGCTCACCCTTTTATTGTTAAATAACAAAAATGCAAAGGGGCTCGGACGAATTCCTAATACCTATAATTCTCCGGCTTGAAAGGGCCACCCACAGACACGCTGAGATAATCAGCTTGTTTTTTTGTCAGGGTTGTTAATTTCACTCCCAGCTTTTCAAGATGTAATCTGGCCACTTCTTCATCCAAACTTTTTGGCAAGGTATACACTTTTCCAGACTGATATTTGTCTGTTTCCTGCCAAATAGACAGTTGCGCCAAGACTTGATTGGTAAACGAAGTACTCATCACAAAACTCGGATGGCCATGGGCATTGCCAAGATTGACAAGGCGTCCACGAGAAAGCAAAATCAAAGTTTTACCATTATCCCAAACAAATTTATCAACTTGTGGCTTGATATTTATTTCTTTTATATTCTTTTGACTGGTCAGCCATGCCACATCTATCTCACTGTCAAAATGCCCGATATTGCAGACAATGGCACTGTCTTTCATCGCTTCCATATGCTCGCCGGTAATTACATCACAACAGCCAGTTGCCGTCACAAAGATATCTGCCATCGGCGCTGCTTCTTCCATGGTGACCACCTCATAGCCTTCCATAGCGGCTTGCAGGGCATTGATAGGGTCAATCTCGGTCACTAGCACTCTGGCGCCATAGCCACGCATACTCTGGGCACAACCCTTGCCCACATCCCCAAACCCGGCAATAACAACTTTCTTTCCGGCCAACATCACATCCGTAGCGCGCTTGATACCATCTGCCAAACTTTCGCGACAGCCGTACTTATTATCAAACTTTGATTTGGTGACTGAATCATTTACATTGATGGCAATCGTGCCAAGCTTGCCTGCAGCCATCATCTGATACAAACGATGCACGCCGGTAGTAGTCTCTTCAGACAAACCTTTAATTTCTTTTAACATTTCCGGATGTTTCTCATGAACTAACACGGTCAGGTCTCCCCCGTCATCGAGGAGCATATTCGGCCCTTTGCCATCAGCAAATTTTAAAGATTCTTCCACACACCACCAATATTCTTCTTCAGTCTCCCCTTTCCAGGCAAAGACCGGAATACCTGCTTGGGCAATGGCCGCGGCGGCTGAATCTTGGGTAGAAAAAATATTACAACTACTCCAACGGACTTCTGCGCCAAGCTGAACCAGAGTTTCAATAAGCACCGCGGTCTGAATTGTCATATGCAAACATCCGGCAATGCGGGCTCCTTGCAATGGTTTTTCGTTCCCGTATTTTGCCCGCAAGGCCATGAGCCCCGGCATTTCTTTTTCCGCGATTTCGATTTCTTTTCTCCCGAGCTCAGCCAACGCCATGTCTGCTACTTTATAGTCATTTTTCATATTGTGAATTTAATTTCTAACCTTTATTATGTTCTTTTAAAAGAAAAGGTTTGCGAATGGCTTGACTGTCCGGCACGGAACTGTTCAGCATCATCAAGACGACACACTTGATATTTACTCATCTGAGTCAAAGCACTCATTATAAACGAATCTCCTTTATATCTTTTAGAGCTCCATGTTTCATCACTACCACAACTACCTCCGTACCCTTCGCCAATTAAAATATACTCCTGAACGCTTGGAACAGCTCGCATCTGAGCGGATAAATCTAAATCATACGGCATCCAAGATTCAATCACTAAGGCAGGCTGAAATTTTTCTAAGGCCATCTGACAATCTGCTGTCTCTATAGGGAACTTATTGTTAATACGGGCTGTCTGGGGATCTGTAGCCACAATCTTGAATTTATCGGGTACCAGCTTTTGCAGCGCCTCTCTTAACAACTCGGTAAGTCGACCATCGCCAGCACCAACTTCTACAATTTGAACCGGCTTTTCCGCGGAACCATGTAACTCTACAACCCGCTTAGCCAAATAGTCTCCAAATGCTGCTATGAACTCCTTGGTTAAAATTTCTCTAACTTGCTTCAGTTCACCCTCTTTGCTACGGAACCTATCCTTAGCAGAAGTGTCTTTTTTTGATTTTTTTAAAAAGCGATCCAGTCGGGCGTTATCCGAACCTCCCTCCGAGTTAAGCATTGCTATTGCCTCGGCCCTGCTCGGTACAAAACGCGGGTCGCTTTCGGTTTTTTCCCAAACAACTTGTCCGTCTATCTTAGCTCCACCTTCTGATCCGCGTTTTTCTTTTGACGGCGGCTTCCTTTCTCTTGATCCTTGCTTTTCTGAAGATGATATTTCCTCTATGCCTTTACCCACATCTCCACTAACTCGTTTCGCCATATTAGCTGATAATTATGTTAAAAATTAATTGTATTATAAGACCAATCCCCCACCATAACACTTCTCATACCGCACGCAAAACTCCTCTTTAATAAACGCATGCTCTTGAGTACCCAATGTTTCTATGGCATAACTGGCAGCCACACTTCCCACTTGGCCGCAGGTTTTCAGATCAAGTCCCTGCTGATAGGCGGTAACAAATCCGGCAATATAGGCATCGCCCGCGCCGGTGGGATCGTCAAATGATGATGGCGGGCAAACCCCTACGGTAATTATTTCACCTTGAGCCGTAGAAATTATTGATCCTTTCTCGCCAAGAGTCGTAATTAAAACTTCGGTATGTTTTAAAATCTCTTCTCCACTCCATCCTGTTCTTTCCTCCAATAATTTTATTTCATAATCGTTTCCAATGACGAAATGTGCCTGATCGATCATGCGTTTTAATTCAGATCCATCAAAAGCGGTAATCTGTTGACCAGGGGCAAAGACTGCTCTCACACCTAATTCCTGACATTCTTTTAAGTGCTTAATCATTATGTCTTTCTGTGAAGGGGCAATAATCGCCACAGAGAATCTTTCTTTGACATCCCGCAAGCTAGCGCTACTATCTATCGCCAACGGTCCGCTATGAAAAGCCGTGATCTGATTATTATCAGCATCAGTCGTGATAAACGCGGATGCGCTCATACGCTCAGAATCCATCTGAATATAATCAGTTTTAATTTTTTTATCTTTAAAGTACTGTAGATACTCATCGCCATTCTTTCCAAGAGCCGAGACAATAAGCGGTTCGCTACCCAACAAATTCATGGTATACCCAATATTTCCGGCGGTTCCGCCCCATGAACGCCGCAACTCATCAACCATAAAACAAACATTGAGGATATGAATATTTTCGGGCATGATATGATTTTTGAAACTGTCCGGAAAATTCATGATAAAATCATAAGCCAGCGATCCGGATACGAGAATGGACATAAAAATATTTTTAGATTTATACTCTGAAAACTGGCCTAAATTGTATCATAATTCTACCTAAAGTCAAACCAAATTATCCATTGACTTTATCTTATTTTTTGATAAACTATGGCTAGAATTTAAATTTAAACTGTCATTCTGAGCGGAGCGAAGAATCCCTGTCAAATTGCTAAACCGACAGAGATCCTTCATTTCATTCAGGATGACAACGATGGAGAGATGGCCGAGTGGTTTAAGGCAGCAGTTTACTAAACTGCCGGGCTCGCAAGGGCCTCTAGAGTTCGAATCTCTATCTCTCCGCTT
>CAZETA010000003.1:70739-78117 GCA_964514995.1 uncultured Gammaproteobacteria bacterium | reverse complement strand
CAACTTCTGCCGTGACAGGGCAGTGCTCTAACCAGTTGAACTACCGACCCAAATTGTTATACTAAACTGAAACAGATTATATATAAAAGCTGAGCCATTGTCAATAAATAATAAGTTTGTGTCCACCCTGTGACCAAAACTATTTAAATTCTCCATATATTTCACCCCTTCGGACGGTCACCCCAAATTAACTTGTAAATTTCATAAACTAAAAACAACCTTCTGTTCAAAGATTGTTTTTAAATTATATTCTACATCGGAGCTCACACAACATAACAAGTTATGATTATTCTGTTGTGCGAACGGCTCCGATGTAGTGTCTCTGAGCCGTCGCGGTCGCACGGTGCGGCCGAGTCGTCGTTGATCTGGCCGCTACCGTAGAGCAGTGAGATACTTCTAAGGCGGGATCAGTTCGACCCGCGCGTATTCGAAGCCGAGCCTTTTCGCCGACGCTATCGTGATCGTGCTGAAGCACCGGTAGATCTCAGGCAGGGCGTCGAGTGCGATCTCGGTCGGCTCTGGCAGCGGCTCGCCGATGGAGATCTGAACGGCCACCGTCTTGGCAGGATCGTCGAGGTCGGGTCCGGCAACAATGTATGTGAAGTCGTGCCAGAGCCTCAGTTCGGTCGAGTGCCACACCAAGACAGCTTTACCGTTCTCAATGTGGAGTGCGAGTTGCCCCTTGCCTTCCTTGAGTTCCTTGATGGTGATGGTGCTGATCCAGCCGCCGAGGTCACCAGTCACGAAAGCAGTGTTGGGAGCGGTGATCGAGGTGGAATGCGAACTTTCCCACTCGAATCCTATGAACTCCTCAACGCTTACCTGTCCGCCACCGAATTTACCGATGGCGGGAGACTTGCTCTCGGAGACGAGCGGCGTGATGAGCTGGGCGAGCCGCTCCACTCCAGTGTTGCTGAAGATTTCATCGATGGTGATCGGCACGGTGCCTCCGTATGAGAAATTGAGCTTGACAATGCCTTTCCCCCGAAAGCAATGCCGAATGGTTGGGTGGGGGGAAAAGTATACGATTTTCATATACTATTTTCCCCATCCAAGTTTTGTTAAAGAACACTATAAGATAATAAAAAAATAGCCATTTTGTCAATAGTTTATTCTTATTTAGATTGTGTCCACCCTGTGACCAATACCATGTAAATTCTCCATATATTTCAAACCCTCGGACGGTCACCGCATTTTACTATTATAAAATCTAAACAAAAAATCACCGTATCAATAGGTGATTTTTTGTTCCTCAATTTTTTCTACCCAGAAGTAAAAAAGATAATCGGAAGGGGCCGGGACTTGCGTCCTGACCGCCGCGTCGAGTGCGTGCTGCTGCGGACAGGTGTCCGCGACAACAACATTCGACATGGTTCTCCTCCCGACGCGCCAACGGCGGGCAGCTAGCCGGCCGTGTACTCCACCTGGACGTAGTCCCAGCCGAGCGAGTAGGCCAGCTTGCCGCTGATCTTCTCGCCGGGCGTCTTCCCGCACTCCTGTTCGATGTCCTCGAGCACGGAGCTGGACACCGCCGAGGGCTTGACGGGCTCGCCGACGTAGATGTCGTGGACCACGAGCAGGTTGGCGGCGTTGGGATCGGGCCCGATCACCATCACCATGGACTCGACCGGGATGCGGTTCGGGATGGGGTACACGAGCGAGAAGTTGCCGTCGCCCTCGTCCTTGAGCGTGAGCTCGACGTCCTCGTTGGCGGACATCTTGATGAGGATGTCGTCGTAGAGCCAGACGACGTCGGCGTTGCCGTCGATGGGCGCTTCGAACACCATGAGCCTGCCGCTCTTGGTGTTGATCTCGGGGTGGTGGGAGCGCTGCCACGGCGCGGCGGCGATGCTCTCGACGCTCTGCTCCTTGCAGAAGCCGGGCTTGAGCTTGATGCCCATCGGGTTGAGGCGGCCCAGGATGTCCCTGAGCTTGGCCGGGGTGGTGTTGTAGATCGCGTCGATGATGTTGAAGGAGGGTGGTGGGGTGACGACGGGATCGGTCTGCGTCAGCATTGGTGCGATACCTCGTAGGGTTATGTCCTTCAGGCCAAGGTAGCCGTCTGGACGTTGGCTTGTGACAGTGAGTTACATGTATTTAAGAAAGTTCGTAAACACATATTACCCACTGTCTTTAATTAAGAACCATGTCGAATTGTAATGAACGAAATTCCGTTATTTACTGCGGAATTCGGATAAATATATACCAAAAAATGAGTTCTGTCAAGGTGTTAGTATTTTCCACTGTGCCCACTCTGTGACCAAAACCACCTTAATTCTTCATATATCTTAGCCATTCGGACGGTCACCATATTTTCCCGCATACTTCCTTGACAGTGAACATCTGTTCACCTATACTAGGGGGTATGCAAACCCAAATTAAAAAAATAATTTCATTCTTCGCGAAACACAAACGGCTCCCCAGTTATCGGGAGATGCTTTTGTTGTTTGGCTACAAATCAACTAATGCGGTTCATAAAGCAGTCGCTAAATTAGTTGATAGCGGTTATCTCTCTAAAGACGGTAGCGGTAAGCTAATACCAGGCAAACGGTTTCAATCATTAAAAATACTTGGTAAGGTTGAAGCTGGTTTTCCTTCTCCTGCTGAAGAGGAACTGGTAGACACAATTTCTCTTGATGAATTTCTCATTGGTAATCGTGAAGCAACATACATGCTCACGGTACAAGGTGACTCCATGATTGATGCTGGTATTCATCCAGGAGATATTGCCCTTGTAGAACGAGGGAGAACTGCCAAACCAGGAGATATTGTTATTGCGGAAGTTGATAATGGTTGGACGATAAAGTATTTACGCAAATCAGGCTCCTCAGTATATTTAGAGCCCGCTAATAAACGCTACAAGCCGATCTATCCTCGGGAGGAACTCAATATTGCGGCTATAGTCACCGCCGTTATCCGCAAGTATAAACAGATATGAGCGAACTGCTCAGTATCCATAGCTTTCCTCGGGCAATTCTTCATATCGATGGTGACGCTTTTTTTGCTTCCTGTGAGCAGTCTCGCAATCCTGCTTGGAAAGGCAAGCCAGTCATTACTGGTCTTGAACGAGGTATCGCTGCCTCTATGAGTTATGAGGCCAAAGCTAGAGGGGTCACTAGAGCCATGAGATTGTCCGAGATTAAACGATTGTGTCCTAATGCGATCATTTTACCGTCTGACTATGAAACTTACTCCTTGCTCTCCAAGCGCTTCTTTGAAATTGTAAGGAGGTTTACAAACGATGTAGAGGAATATGGCATTGATGAATGCTTCGCTGATATCACAGGTATGCAACGCCCCTTACGGATGTCATATCCAGCTATTGCCGAGAAAATATCGCAAACACTATACAAAGAACTAGGGTTTACTTTTTCTATTGGCCTAGCTTCAAATAAGCTACTTGCCAAAGCAGGATCAAAGTGGAAAAAGCCAGCAGGACTTACAGTCATACCAAACAAAGAAATACATACCTACTTACGGCAAATACCCGTTGGCAAACTATGGGGTATTGGATCTCAAACAACTGCGTACTTAAATAAGCACAACATAGTGACTGCACTAGATCTGGCGTACAAGGATGAATCCTGGGTCAAACACTATGTCACTAAACCAATCTATGAGATATGGCAGGAACTGCATGGCCAGTTTGTGCTGCCGCTTAATACAGAGCCAAAAACAGATTATGCGAGCATCCAAAAAGTAAGAACCTTTACACCTCCTTCTAACAATCGGGATTTTGTCTTTGCCCAGTTATCTAAAAATATTGAGAATGCATGTATTAAAGCCAGACGATACAACCTGGCCTCTCAAGAAGTCCATATCTTTTTAAAAACACAAACATTCAGATATCACGCCATTGAGCTGCAATTAAGTAGAAAAACAAATATCCCAATTGAGATCATCCGAGCGGCTCAATCAGTCTTTAATCAGATATTTACTCCCAAGCAATTATACCGAGCCACGGGAGTCACCTTGCTTAAACTAGGTCAACACGTCATGCAGTTGGATTTATTTAGTACCCTTTTGCAAATTGAAAAGTATAACAAGGTGTATGAAGCGGTTGATAAGACGTCAGAATATTATGGCAAGCATACAATGTTTCTTGGGAGTAGTTTCAAAGCGCATGCATTGCCACAGCATACAACAACCAGAGGTTCGCAGGTTGAAAGAAAAATAAACCTATTAAAGGGAGAAACAAAAAGAAAACGGTTGAATATTCCAATGTTTGTGGGGAGGATTGTATAATTTACAACTCAAAAACTGTGATCACTCTGTGACCAAAACTATCTAAATTCTCGCCATATTTCAACTCTTCGGACGGTCACCCCAAATAATTTATCCCCAGCTTATTTGACAGCGGTATAAATACAATGTACTATTGTACTAGTACAGTGCATATCATAAACTATGAAATATAAATCAGGTATTTATCAACAAGAACTGTTAGAAGTGGTATTAAGGAATAAAAATAAATCAGATCTCAGAAGTCTTTTTTCTGACTTGCTAACAGAACAAGAATTTGATGAACTGGCATTGCGTTGGCAAATCGTACAAGAGCTTAGTAAAGGTACGTCTCAACGAGAGGTGGCAAAAAAATTCGGTGTCGGTATCGCTACAGTCACCCGAGGGGCAAAAGCCTTGGCAAATAGTAGGCGGGGGGTTAATAGATTGCTTAAGTTGTTAAGAAGATAATATGTACAGAATTCAGAACAAAAATTGGCATATATATTACCATTTTATTGGGTAGTATATTTTTACATTTCCATGTTTATAATGATACTGCCCATTGGCAGTATTTTTGTTTGAGAATTTACCTTGGTTAGTTCCAAATCAAGGTGAGCCCTCAATCAACTGGGCTTAAAGGAGAAGGTCATCATGCCCGCACCAGCATCGTTGTACATTGACAATCGTGCGTCGCTATTCGCTGCCTATGGCGGAATCGCTGATCTGGTTCAGCGGTACACGCTCCCCGGCACCGAATTGACGACGGACATGTTCTACTTTGGCAAGGTGGCCAGCGGTCGCCGCCAGCGCATCATCGACAAGAACGTCATCGTCGTCATCTCGGGAACGCATGGTCTCGAAGGACCGGCTGGGAGCCATGTCCAGCTCAAGCTCGACGAGAAGATCCGTTCGCTGGGTGGCAGCGGTATCGGCATCATGCTGATCCACGCGCTCAACCCGTATGGCTATCACCATGGCCGTCGGGTGGATGCCCAGAACATCGATGTGAACCGCAGTGGTGGTACCGAGTTCGTGACCCGTTCCTCCTATCAGGAGGTCCGGCATCTGGTTGAGCTGGAACTTTGGTCAACTGCCAGCGAACGGCTCTTGCGAGAGCAGTTCGACAGCCCGGACACCAGGCGCTCCTGCCAGGCTGCGATCATGAGTGGACAGTTTGACTACCCGAATGGTCTGTTCTACGGAGGTTCTCCGGGCGCTTGCTGGAGCATGAAGGTCTTGCGCAAGATCATGGGTGACTTTCTTGCCAGCGGTATGTTCAGCCGTGGTAAGCGGATCGCCATTCTCGATGTTCACACCGGACTGGGCGACTATGGCAGGGGTGAACTCTACAGTCCGGCATTGGGTCTGGACGACCCGCTTGCTATGCAGACCCAGCGCTGGCTTGGGCGACTGGGGAAGGAGGTGCAATTTCCGCTCGCCCGTGATGCGAGGAGTTCTTCGGCACCCGTGTCTGGTGACATTCTGTCAGCTTTGTATCGCTTCCTACCCTACGACACGGTCATGCCGATCGCGGTCGAGATGGGAACGAAGTGGAGCGTGGCTGACCTGGTTGTGTCTATGGTGGCCGAGAACTGGATTCACCACCATCCCGGCAAACTCTCAAGCAAGGAGGAGAATTCAATCAGGCAGCGAATCAACGAAGGCTTCTTTCCCGGAAGCAACCAAACCTGGCTCGACCTGGTCTGGGAGCGGTGTCTTAATGTTTTCTCGGCGTGTGAGGAGTGGCTCCGCCAGGAGCCAGAGCCATTCATTCCAGTCGGAGGAGGGTTCGCCTGGTAGACCAGATGTCGCCTGCCCGGTCGGCGAATAACAAGTAGATTAGGCGATGCGTTGGGCATCAAAACCCAACCGTATGTCACTACGTTACAGGACACCCTATCTTGCTAGCAAACAGGGCAAAAAACTACTTAAGATTTTTAAGTGGTTTTTTGTTTAAAGAAATACCAATTGATTCTTAATTTTAAAGGTGGTAAACTCAAAGGGCTATGAATAATTACGCATATATTGATAGTCAAAATTTGAATCTTGGTATCCAGAGCATGGGTTGGAAGTTAGATATGCAAAAATTTCGCGTTTATCTAAAAGAAAAATACGAAGTCACAACAGCCTATCTTTTTATTGGCTTTATTCCAGAAAATCAAAACATGTATACCTCGCTACAAAAGTGTGGTTTTATTTTAAAATTCAAGCCAGTCCTGCCAAACAAGGACGGTAAACATAAAGGAAATGTTGATGCAGATCTGGTTTTGCAGGCCATGATAGATTATAATAATAATAATTCTTTTGATCAGGCTGTGGTTGTTACCAGTGATGGTGATTTTTACTCACTTGTTCAGTACTTTTACGAACGTAATAAGCTATTAAAGGTTCTCAGTCCGTATTTAGACACCTGCTCTACCCTTCAAAAGAAAACTGCTAAAGACAAATTGGTCTATATGGACAATTTAAAAAATAAACTTGAGTATAAAAGAAAAAGCACCGTCTAAGGACGAAACCTTAAAAGGTGCTAATTCATATGGATTCTGAATTAACTATACCATAGCATTACTGATTTGTCAATCTTATCCACAATACACCTAAAGAGGTGTTTTTTGTTTAATTTTATCTAAAATTGTGCCCACCCTGTGACCAAAACCATATAATTTTTCCATATATTTCATCCCTTCGGACGGTCACCCTAAATAACAATACGGTAGATAACTAAAAACAACCTTCTGTTCAAAGGTTGTTTTTAAATTAAATTCTACATCGGAGCTCACACAACATAACAATTCAATTATTCTGTTGTGCGAACGGCTCCGATGTAGTTGTCTCTGAGCCGCCGCGGTCGAGTCGTCACGACGATCTGTCCGCTGCCGTAACAGCAGCCAGACTGACGTGTTGCGGCTAGACCAGGTTCTCGCGCACGTGCTCGAGTCGGTCGTTCCGGTGGTCTTCGAGCTCGAGGCTGTCGTACGTCGAGATGTAGCCCGTCTCGAGCAGCTCACCGAGCCAGATCGCCTTCTTGGGCTTGATCCAGGCCAGGTCGATCGGCTTGCCGTCGTCCTCCGCGACGTAGAGCAGGCCGTGGACGTCCTCGGGGTCGATGATCATCGCCCGCGACGCCCACTTCGTGCCGACCAGGAAGACCCGA
>CAZETA010000003.1:54023-70729 GCA_964514995.1 uncultured Gammaproteobacteria bacterium | reverse complement strand
GTCTGGCCCTCGTAGAGCTGGATCAGGAAGTCCGATCCCGCCACGGCGGCGACGGTCTCCTTCAGCCGCTCCAGCCAGGTGCCCGACAGGTGAATGCCGCCCGTCGGCTCGTCGATGTTGTCGATTTCCAGCCCCAGTCGCGTCGTCAACTTCGTCATCGGTTGAATATTCCCCCGACCCGTGGTCAGTCAAATCGCTGTTCAGCACCCCGCTTACTAAGCTATTGAAAGTCAACGGATCGAAATGCAGTTTTGTTCCCAGCCCTCTTTGCAACTTAGATTAAAATAAGCTGATAAAAAGGCTGGGAAATAACTTATAACGACAGAGAAAAATACCATAAATAAACCAGGTTGTCAAGAATGTATAAATGGTATTTGGCATATCTACTTTTAATAACTGTGTCCACCCTGTGACCAAAAGCATCTAAATTCTCTAAGAATTCCACCTCTTCGGACGGTCACCGTAAAAATATTAGTTTAGAGAAAATTGCTTTAGTATAACCTTGACCATAAGGCGTTTTTTTGCTATAAACAAGTGTTGCGGTGGCAAGCCATGCTACTGTAAACAACCGAGAACAACAACCATTTCCCACGAGGAGGATGCGATGGGAGGAAAACATTCTCATGGACCCGGAGTGCAGCGCGCCATCTTCCACCGAATGTGGGATGCGCTCGTGGCACTTATCGTCGCCCAAACTCTGCGGGCTATCTTCAGCCGCAAGGAGCTCATGGATCTGAGACAGAAGGAATTCGTCGACCCTGGCAAGGTCGACAGTTTCCTGGAGTGGGCCACCAGGCAGGAGAAACTCTCCAAACACAATGGGAATAGCGCCTATCGGGCCAACATCAGCACGATTCGGTATCTGCCCGACAAGATACAGCAGCAGCTAAAGAAGCAAAGGTTGCTGGATAGGGCAATGCTAACGCTTGCCCGACTCGCCAATACAACCACTCATATACTCGGAGTGGCTGATGTCGAGCTGGCATTCTCGACCCTGGAGGAAGGAGACGAGGTCGAGCTTACTGACGAGCAGGTGCTCATCATACTAGCCCATCTCGTTGAGGCGGGTTCCTTGAGCGAGGTTGGGGCAAATCAATACGTTCTTGCTAAGTGGGTACAGCCTCCTGCTAATCACAGGCCTGTTGCCGAAACCGCATTAGTGGACGTAGGCGCAGATGACTCGTCGATCGGTGACTTGGAAGAGGTTAATGGAAGAGCGGATCCATCACCAAAGACACAAGTCGTTGATTCCTTCAGTGCAACACTCTTGCCTGAGGAGCGCGTTGCGATGGTGGGAGGCACAACGCACGTAGGTATCTCCATAGATAACCTCGAAAGGTGCCGATCTCTCTTCCTGGCAACCTGGAAGGGGCCATTCCAAACTAATGCCAAGCGGCGGACCAAAGCACTTGAATTCTTCTCAACCGCCGCCTTTACAAATAGTATGGTCTGGTTACATCAAGCGGGATGGATCAAGAAGGGAGAGAAGCGAGGTTGGTGGGAATGGGTTCTGGAGAAGGTGCCTGCGGAGTGGCGTAATGCGATCAAGGAAGAAGGACTGCCAACTTCGACGATCACTGAAGTTGCAGAAGTCCATTTCGAATCCATCGCCACTATCGTGGGAGAGGACGAGTCTGCATCGGCTCAAGTAGCTGTAGCGGAAGACCAACCGGTTGTTGTTGAACCGACACCAGAGCCAATGGTCGACACAACTCCGCCGAGAGAGCCGCAGGAAGAGGCGCAGACTTCTCAACCGGATCTGGTCACGGAGCTGGCTGAGGCGCATCGTCGCTTGGTTGAACTGGAGAAGGAAAACGATGCCCTGACCGAGATAGTCATCGACATGATGTGCGGGCACATGCGTTACATGCATGAGGATCTGCAGGTACGGATTCTCGGTGGGCTCGCGATCAAGATCGGAGTGGCGCAGACCTTTCAACCTGACCTGATCAAAGGGCTGGCTGACGCCTACCAGCGCTTGGTTGAACAGGAGGGGGAAAACGACTTCTTGACCGAGACCGTCATCAAGATGATGTACGGGCACCTCCGCTACAAGTCGAAGCAGCTCCAGGCGCGGATCCTCGGAGGGCTCGCGGCCAAGCTCAACGAGAAGAAGTGAGGCACATTCACAAGGAGAAAACAGATGACGCAGATTCGCGGACCGCCAACAACGGTGGCGCGGCGATCGTTTGTACGAGATCTCCCACCACTGTTATGTTTGCAAAGTTTGTAAGTATAACAGTGGAGATCTCTTAAAAAATAATAAAAAACACTTTACTTAAATAGTAAGGTGTTTTTTTATTTTCTAATTTAACTTTCTCCTTCCCATCACTTCCTCTATACTGCCATTGGACATCTTAAAATTTGTGTCCAAATTGTGACCAAAAAGTGATGAAATGAGATATTTATTGATAATTTCTGATAACGAATGAGAAACGATATTTTTGCTCTATGTAGCAAAAATTCGCTTAATACTATAAAAATCCTAAATTGCTAATTTCGGGTTCGAGTCCCGTCCGACCCGCCAATCTCAGGAACAATTTTACACTACACAATAGTGTTTTCTTGTTCTAGGTTGAGCGGAAATCGAGCTCACAACTATGTGTTATTTTGCGTCTTCAAAAATTAGTTTCTTTGGCTCATTGTGACCAAAAAGTAAAGTTCAAACAAAAAATCACCGTTTCAAAGGTGATTTTTTGTCCCTCAATCATTTCTACTCAGAAGTAAAAAAGATAATCGGAAGGGGTCGGGACACATGTCCCGACCGCCGCGTCGAGTGCGTGCTGCTGCGGACAGGTATCCGCAGCAGCAACGTGCGACATGGTTCTCCTTCCCGTCGCGCCGGCGCGCAGCTAGCGCGGCGCCATCTCGATTGCGGCGAATTCGAACTCCAGGTTGGTCGCATCGCCCCCCTTGATTGAGTCGCCGAGCTTGAAGCCAGCGTTTGAGACGGTCTCGATCTCAATCTGGGAGGGCTTGATCAGTTCGCCGAGGCAGATTGACACGAGGGTCATATGGTTGGTATCGATGATCGCCGTCGTGTAGGGAGCCACGATCCCGTTGCGAGCCTTGTGCATCACGGTGCACATGCCCGGGTCGCCCGCGACGATGGACAGATCAACCCTGTCGCCGCCGAGGTTGCGGATCGGGGCGATGCCGAGATCACCGGGGAAGTTCGTGCTGATGATCCGCACCCAGTTGGAATCATCACCGATCCGACGGATGCGCATCTGCCACTTCCCGTCCTTGAACCGCTTGGGGTCGCAGGTGTCCTTGAGCTGGCCGAGCAGGCTGAACGGCGTTTTGGGTTGGATCGGCGCCAGCAAATGGGCGATCCCGTCATCGGTGGTGTTCTTGAAGACCTGGGGGATGTCGATCTGTTGGGGCGTGGGCTTCATCGGATCGAAGGGCGAGGGGCTGGGCATGTGATCCTCCATGGAGGTGATGTGGTCGGGTCCCTTAGGTTCAGCACGAACCTGTGGACGTTGGGTTGAGTATAGTTAGAAAATTTTCTAAGCATGCTACACCTAATGTCCTAATTTTATAAAAGAAAAACCATGTCGAATTGTAACGAGCAAAATTCCACTATTTATGGAATTCAAATCAATATATATAACAAAACCAGTTCTGTCAAGATAAAAAATGATTTTTTCTATGATATAATTTTTGCGAGTGGTTTTTAGATTGACATTGGTGGTTATAGTCAATAAAATGTATCTATGAGTGTAAACAAAATAAAATCGTGGTATTTTTCTCTGGGGACTGTTATTATTCAGGCTGTGTTTCTGACATACTGGGTAGTAATGTCTCTAAGCACTCCATTGCCTAACCCGAACGATGACCTGTCTTCTGTCAATGCAGCCCCATCTTTATTTGCAGGTTTTTGATTCGCTATCTTGGTACTACTGCTTATTCCGACTATATTATTGAAAATTAATACAGATAGGAGTAGTAGGTTGGGAAGAACTCTATCTCAAATTTTTGCAGTTCTTGCCCTGTCTGATCTATTGTTAGTGCTTATAGGTTATGTGAGATTTGGCGGTACGGTGAATGTGTATACAATTATTTACGGTTTGCAGTTTATTCAAGCTGCTTTTCTTTTTGCAGCCGCGTATCGTCAAAATACCGCTCTGTCAAAGTTAAGCCAAGAAATTTAAGAAGAAGGAATAAGGATTTGGTTAGAGAATTTGCTAAAAGTGCATTGGATAATCCTTTGTTATAGCGTAAGATTATGGTACTAGTTACAGTTTACATTAATTATTTTATAATATGAACAGGATCGCTGCGGATCAATTGGTTCGAGGAGCATTGTATCAATGTCTACACGACAGTAAAGCCTATGTATTTTCAGGCGAACATATCGTAAGTGGACAAATTTTAGTTCAATTGAATGAAATAATAAAAAATACTACGGGTGTAGACATGTCTACAAGATTAGATATGTCTGATTCCGGCGCCAGCATTAGTATTGACGAATATGTAGAGGTTTTTGGCACGGGGTTTTTGGAAAGAGAAATAGCCCAGGGAGTTGTAAAAAAATAAAAAAAGACCCAGACAGTGCGTGGTAATAGGAGAGGAAACGAAGGAGGGTACGTTTCCTCCTTATACCACACAATCTCTGGGCCTTTGGAGTTTGTATCTTACCGATTTTTACAGTTTTGTCAAGGGTATTCGTGTGGAAGAATTATTTCTTTACACTTTCCACAACTTTGGCAAAAATGGCTTCGTGATTTTGAGCCAAATCAGCCAGAATTTTTCTATCCAAGCCAACATTGTTTTTCTTTAATGCGTCAATAAATTTGCTGTAACTGAGTTGGAAGTTGCGGACAGCGGCGTTAATTTTTACGTTCCAGAGATTGCGGCGAACGCGCTTTTTGATTTTGCGATCATTGAAAGCATATTGACCTGCTTTCATTTTTGCAACCTTGGCTAATTTAATTTTTGATTTTCTGCCCCATTTGAACCCGCGAGTGTGTTTGAGAATCCCGCGTCTGCGTTTTGCGTGGAGCAAGCCACCTTTGATACGTGTCATACAATTGGAAAATAGTAATTATAAATTAAGAATTTGGGAGATTGAGTTGCATGACTCGATTGAGAGTAGTGCTGGCAATTACATCTGATTTTTTATTGCGTCCTGTCTTGCCGTTCTCTCTTGAGTTAAAATGGTTTTGTCCGGCAGTCCGTTTAATGATTTTTCCTTTTTTGCTGATTTTATATCGTTTGGCCGTGGCCTTGTGTGTTTTTTGTTTAGGCATAGTATATAAATTACTTTTTAGCGATTATCGCCGTGACTTTATTAAATTGAAATTCAACTTCTTGATCTTTTCTCACTGGCAGTACCGCATCAACATTTTTTATAAATTTTTCGATCACTCCGGCGGCCATTGGTTTTTGTTGCTGTTCGCGGCCTTTGAGAATAATCTCTACCTTTACTTTATCTCCTTCATTCAGAAATTGCATAGTTTGGTTTTGTCTGATTTCCATATCGTGAGGAGAGATGCGTAAGGACAATCTAATACCTTTTACTTCCGTCACATGCGCATGGGCTTGTTTGAGGCGTTCCTCTTTTTCTTGTTGGTAGCGGAACTGTCCGAAGTCGATGATTTTTGCTACCGGCGGAGTTGATTTAGGGTTGATAAGCACTAAATCAAGTTCTTGTTCTCTGGCCATTTGTAGCGCCTCCACAGTTTTGATCACGCCCAGATTTTGTCCGTCACTGGAGAGTACCATAACTTCCGGTACGGTAATGCCTTGATTGTAAAAAAAAACTTTTTTCGGCTCCGGTTTATGTTTTTTATGTGATATGCGCATAACGTGTGTTTTGTGGCGGCACGCTTAGCGTGCCAGCCACGACGCTGAGCGTCGTGGAGGTGGCGAGAGTTGAACTCGCGTGTAGATAACTTTGACTAAACCGTCTACATACTTAGTGTCTCTTGGTATTTGATCAGTCTGATAAAAGAGGACGAAAATCAGATTGACGAGCCGGGTAACTTCGCTATATCGCAGTCGGCGCTACGATATACCTACGCCTAGTAAATGACACCACGGGTCGGCTACTAGGTATGACCGATGTGATGAGCGACGGCTATTAAGCCATTGCTGGAGCAAAAGCGAAGCTGTTGAAAGCTGCCTTTACTTTTGATAACAAGTTTGCACTTATTATGGCGCTCATGTGATTTACGAGGTATAGAGCTTCCTCGGTATGCGAGTGTAGCCAGGAGCTTCTGTCGAAGGCCCAGCACCCCCATTTTGAAAATCCGAAATCTAAAATCTTGAATTTTAAATTTCAGGCTTCCAAAACACTTATTCACTTTTTTGCGCTCGCTGCATTTCTCGTTTCGAATCTCGTTTTTTGAGCGTTTCTCTTTTGTCGTAGAGTTTTTTCCCTCGCGCTACGGCGACTTCGATTTTTAGAAGTCGTCCCTTAGTATACACTCGTAAAGGTACAATTGTCAAGCCCTTTTCCATAGATTTTGCCCGTAAATAAGCAATTTGCTTTTTGTGCAACAGTACTGGCCGGGATCTAGTTGGATCGTAGTCGGGTAGGGGACCGGCCGCTTTATATTTGTTGATATGCATGTTAAGAACAAGAGCGGTCGGTCCATGGAAGGTTATGTACGAGCCTTTTAGGTTAACCTGGCCTAATTTTGCTGATTTCACCTCTTGTCCGGACAATACCAAGCCAGCCTCCAGTTTTTCCAGGATTTCATACTCAAAGGCCGCCTTTTTATTTTCAGCAATAGCCATATATAATAGATATATTGCACATAATGATATCAGAAATAACTCGGGTTGACAAACTAATCTTTTGGTAGTATAGTGCTAAGCTTTTTTGCGAATACCATGTGTTTGCGTTTCGTTTGAAAAACGAGTACAATTCTTTAAAGACTCGCTTGTTATGCAACGCTTCCTAAAAAAAATTTCACTGCATCCAAAATTTGCCGCTAGTATCGATTTGTTGGTAAGTGCGATTTTTTTGTTTAGTCTTAAAGAGTTCGCTCATTCTTGGTGGTCCATCGGTTTTTGGTTGAGTTTGCGAGTGTTATTGTGGGCGCTACTTATATGGATTGTCTACTATGCGGAAGAAATGAGTCGATTAAAACACTTGTTTTCTCTGGTTGCGTTGAATGTAGGCTCTCTGGCTTTTTTGTTATTTATAGAATGGAACATAGCGTGGTACGTGTATGCGGGCCTTTTTTCGTTATTATCAGCTTTCAGTTTTTGGCTACTACCAGCTTCACATGTTGATCTTGTCGCTTTTTTGAAGCCCCACTTGCGATGGAGATTCTTAATGTCGGTTGTCGGTCTGGCAGGTATTTTTCAAGGCGCTCAAGCTATTATTTCCTTTCAAATTATTCAAAGTGTAAGTTCGCTAGTCTGGCTGTCTTTAGCCGCCCTGTTAGCTGCTTTGTTTGCCGGTTGGTGGTGGTGGGAATATGGATCAAAAATTAATCGTCGTTTTTGGGTCTGGCTTGGAGCCTGGTTCGTTGTCACGCTGGAGTTTTTTTGGGTCTTGAATTTACTTTCTTTGGGATATCTGGTGAGCAGTTTGATCCTCATTTGGTGCTGGTATGTCGTGTGGCTACTTGTTCGGTTTAATTTAAGTAGTGAAGGCATACACTGGCCACGACAATTGTGGTTTTTAGGCACCAATACTTTGTTGTTTATAATTTTTTTAATTTTTATCGCCAAATGGCAATAGTTTCATATGAAGCCACCGCATCTACCGCCAAAAACAGACAATCCTGAAACAAAGAAATTTTTACAAAGATTAAAATGGTTTTTGTTTATTCTGGTTATCAGCCTGATCGCCGGGATGAGTGGCGCTTCTATGATGCTTGGTTGGATATGGCCAAAATTCAGCGAAGATGATGCTTGGATGACTTCCTATACTCGTTCAGGTTTATCTCGGGCACAGCTTGAAGGTATTATTCGAGATGAAATTTCTGCTCGTTTGGTCGGCGTCTATCGTGGCAGCGTTAGTCTCGCTGGGGTAAGCTACTTGAATAAAAAAATTGGTGACGGTGTCATGGTGAGCTCGGATGGCTGGTTGGCGCTCTATCAACCAACGTACGATGGTTCCTACAAGGCAATTTCTGTAGTAGTAAATGATGGAACAGTCTACAGCCCTGAAAATGCAGTTTGGGATAAGTATTCCGGTGTGCTATATATAAAAATAAAAAACGATCAATTCAAAGTAGCTGAGTTTGCTGATGAGGATAATTCGCTTGATGACATTTTTGTTTGGCAGGATGCGAATTGGTATCACGGCACAGTTCTGTATCCGCTAATGCACAGTAAAATTTCGCATTTAGATAGTGCTCCTATGGAGGTGTATTCCCTAAGCGGCGCTTTTGTTTCTGGGGGCGTAGCTATTAATAGTCAAGGTCGCGTAGTGGGGCTGATCGCGCAAGAAAACGTATTATTACCGGCTGTCTTTATCACGCGCGTACTCCCCGATGTTTTGAGTAAGCAATCTATTGCGTATCCTTCGCTTGGAGTAGAAGGCTGGTTTGATGATGAACAAATTATAGTTGCAGATTCAGATGAGAAAAAAGCCGGCAAAGAAAGAGTGAAAGGCTTTTTTGTGTCCAACGTAATTGGCGTCAATAACACATTTCGCAAAGGTGATATTATTCAGGAAATAAACGGACGGATAGTTTCATTCAATGATTTGTGGTATACTATTAGCAACGCGCAAACAGTCAAGGTGAAAATAATAAGAGCCAAAAAAATTTTAGAGTTAGATGCGCAGGTGGTGCAAATAAAATAAATTTTAATTCAGGTCGCAGTTCGCAGGCTGTATAATTTAAAAACTACAGACTAAGAACTGGGAACAGGAAATTAAAAAAAGTATGTTCAATATTTTAAAAAAACACAGCACCCTCATTATCGTTTGGGGTTTGATTTTTCTATCCGCCTCGATTTTTGCCAGTCTGTTTTTTCCCAAGCAATATAGCGCCAGTACGCAGGTATTAATTATTTCCCGTGATAAAAGCGGGGTAGATCCATATACCCAGGCACGCTCTGCAGAAAAGATCGGCGCTAATTTGACTGAGCTTATCAAAACCACCGATTTTTTTAGTAAAGTCATGAGTAATTCCAGTTACCTCTTTGATAAACAACCTTGGCAGAGTTTGGATGATCGAAAACAGCGTAAGAAGTGGGGCCGAGATGTGCAGGCCAATATGTCCTATGGAGTCAGTCTTATGAACATCAAAGTATTTAGTTATAGTCCGGCTGAAGCCATGGCATTATCAAACGCAATTACCCAGACCATGGTTACTCAAGGTTGGGAATATCTCGGTGGTGATGTGGCTATCAAATCCGTCAGCGAGCCGCTGGTCTCTCGCTGGCCGGTCCGCCCGAATTTTTTGGCAAATGCGGGGATTGGATTTTTAGTCGGCATGTTGATCTCCAGTTTGTGGGTACTGCGCTATCGCAAACATAATTTGTTCGGGGGATAATTTTTTAGAAAAAATAATATGTCAAATAGACAAACCGCCGAAGAAAAAGGAAGAAAGTTAGGTCTGTTGATCGTTTCCCTAAAAATTACCGATAATGAGCGAGAGGCTATGCTGGCATTGTTGCCCCATATGACTGAAATACAAATTGATAATTTTATCGAAGCTTTGGAGATAAATTATTTACAGGCTATGACGCAAGAGGAAGATAAAAAATTAGCTCAAGATTTACAAAGGGTAGATGAAGAATTTTCTGTCACCATTGCCCAGATCAATGCCAATACTAATAAGGCATTAGATTTAGTTTTATAATGTAATCATATGGCCATAGGAAGAGGAGAACCTGGTGGAGAAGCTTCGCATGGTGAAGTCGTGTCCTTTCATGCGCGCCTCACAGCGGCAAAAGCACAACTGGAAAGTCTATTGGAAACGACCGCCCTTGAAAATAAAAATAAAGTAAAAGCCCTGCTGGATCGGTGCAAGCGTTTAGACAACGATCTTAAGTCGCCTGATTATGTAGCTAAGAAAAAGAGGGAGATTGGAAATATTTTAGCATATATCGAGGCTGGGATTAAAGGAGTGCCCGTTACAAAAAAGACGCTGCCGGAAGAAGGTTCAAAGCCGAAAGACAAAGAAGATTCGGAGAAGATTCATGAAGAAGAATTAAAAAAGCTCGAAGACAGGCTTAAAATTTCTGGCGATGAACTGGAAGTAGTTAGGAAAATGCACGCTAAGGATAGTCCTGAAATCATCGATCTAGATAAAAAAGCTAAGGAGCTTTTGGTGATTGCCTTAAGAGCAAAGAGTGCTTTTAATAATAAAAAATGGTTATTTTTTAATAAAGCGACTAAAGATGCAGATGGGCTGTTAACACAATTACAAATAGAGGCTAAGGCTTTAAAATCAAAGAAAAAAGTGCCCGAACAAAAAAATGCTGACAGAAATGCAAAAGGTAACGAAAGGGCAAGTAATGAGGCTGTCGAGACACAGGAGTATAGAAAAAAGGTAGTTGAAGATGCAAGTTCCGCTCTTGATATTTTAATAGAAGTGCGTGACGAAATGATGTCAAAAAGAGCGCGGCTAGAAACCGATAGCTTGATAAGAGATGTTAGAAGGTGTTTAGAAGATGCGAGCAAAACTAATGATCTTGAAGTTTATAAAATAAAAATGGCAGCTGTAGACAAATATTTTAATGAGATTAAAAATAAATTACCTCCGGAAGTATGGCAAGAGTTTGTCGGAAGAGATGCGGGAGATCCGCCATCGCAAGAGTTTATTACCCGTGACCAAAAGCGTGTCAGATTAAATTACAGAGATGAGTGTCGGAGGTTACAGGGGGTTTTAAGACAAAAGGAATCAACATCCGAGATAGAATCTAAAATTAACGCACTGGAGATAAAAATAACGAATGCAAGAGACTATGACAGGCGGGCTGATATGGCCGCCGCTCTTGATGAAATAAAAAAAGATCTGGGCAGTTTAAATGCTGAAATTCAAGCCCTTCCAGATAAAGGACCTGCAACTCCTCCAACGGAGGTTGTTACCGATCAGCAAAAAGCTAAATTACGGCACTATGAAAGCCAGCGCACGTTGCTGGGAGAAATGTTGGACAAAAGAAGTGGAACAGATGATGAGATGACTGATCTTGAAAGAAGGCTTGTAACTGTAGGCAGAGATCTGGAAGAAGCGGGTAAAAGTACTGATAAAAATACCTTGGAAGGACTGTTGCAACCCATGCAAGGTGTTCTTGATGCTATCCGTACAGATATAAATAAGTTACCTACCGAAGATCAGAAGAATTTATTACTCAAATATAGAGCAGAGTTTAATGATTTAAAACGAGAGTTGGCCAAAAGAGTTTCCAATAAAAATTTTGATGATCAGATTGAGAGAGCTGAAGAAAAATTTCAACGAACAGAAAAAATTACTGAAAAGGATAAGCTAGATAAGGGTCTTGCTAGCTTCAAAGAATTTCTTAGTAGAATCACTGCGATAATAGAAAATTTTCCCCTTAAAGGGGCTGATCTGCTTCCGCCAGTTGGGTTTGACACATCATTGTTAACTGACGTTCAAAGAGATGTTATCGACAATTTTATTCCTAACGAGTTTAAATCTCTATCGGCACGCGTGGCTGCCGACAGTAGTTTAGCTTTTTTAGAGCCAAATCTAAAGAGTATTCATGATAAAATTGAACAGATTAAATTCGCCACAAGTGCCGACCAACTAAACTCGTTGCTTGAGGATATTTTAGAGGATATAAAGTATTTTCCTTTGGAAATCGAACTAGTTTATCAGGCGAATTATTTTGACATATTAAAAGCTGAGCTAAGTAGTAAAATTTCAACACCAGCCATAGATAAAATAGTTGCGAAGATAAAAGAAAAAATAGAAAACGCAGATAAGTCTGAATCCTATAAGGATTTACAGCGTTTAATGGATGAGATACATGCTCTGAATGGTCAATTAGAAAAAGATATCCGTGCTTTGCCAGAACGAGAAACATCTGCTGCAGACAAAATAACCCCTCAGCAAAAAACACGTTTAGAATCCTGTGAAAGGGTTTTAACTCGCATTAGTAATAATTTTCACGATCGAGTTGGCGCAGAGGCTTTAAAAGTAAAATATAATGAAATTGTTGCCAAATTTAACGCTGCCGAAACTCTGAAGACTTCGGCCGATCTGGAAGCAGCTCTCTTGGACTTAGAGCCGGCAGTAAAAGATTTAGGTGATAATTTTTTTGAGTTACCTACTTTGCTGGATCAGGCTGGCGAACGGCAAAGCACATATGAAAGAACCTATAATTTGTTAGGAGACGCTGTTGCCTCTCTTGGAGGTAAAAAATTAGCCGATAAGCTAATGGGCCGTTTTATTTCAGTAAAGGAAAGCCTTACGCGAAGTTCAAATTTATGGGATGATCTCAGTGTAGTAACTTCTTCAGAAGTTATAGAGGCTGTAGAAAATTCAAAAAATAAACTTAAAGACCTGGTAGAGGTAGTTAAGCAAGAGAATAAAAAAGTATATCAAAAATTTCAGGAAGAGTTGCAAGGACTGTATCCAACATCTGAATTTGTAGATGCTAGCACAACTACATCTTCAGAAGAAAAAAGCCTTCTGGCCCGCGCTGGTGGATGGTTTCGAAATCGTTTTAAAAAGAAAAAACCAGCAGCTGATGCAGGATTGCCTGACGATTCAACCGCTTCTCCAGCAGCACCTAGACGAGGTGTGCTGGATAAAATTAAAGGTGTCTTTTCTGATGAAGAGGTCCGTAAAGTTTCCAAAGAAGTTGCATACAACACTATAACTTCAATTCTAGGTGTCAAAGCTATTACAGATTATGTTCGTATGAGGGTTTGGGATACGGGAGACCTAGCTGAGCGGAAAAAAGGGGTTAAGAAATCAAAAGAAACCACAGAATCAATTTTTAAGGCTTATCAAGAGCTTCTTCAGTCTTCTGAAAAATTGAAAAAAGGAGAAGCCGGGGCCCTGGCCGACGAGGTAACACTGAATTTTAAAAGTCTAGTAGCAAAAGTGGAGGCTGCTGACATTATGCCTGAAGCTAAGAAAGAGATTCTAGGAAGACTGTGGGCTGTTTCTATAAAACACGAAAAAAATACAGAACAGGTAAAGGAACAGCGAGACGCTGATGTGAAACGTCTGTTAGAAGGATATATTCACGCCAAGGTCTCCGCAGCTCAAATTGCCAAAGATCGTCTTAATACAGCCCTTACACTCTTAGGAGGTCCCGCTTTTCGAGCTGTTGCGTATGCTGGTACAGCTGTTGCAGAGCGATTTCAAAAAGCTCGTAAAGAACATGCGCGTCTCAATGTTGGGCGACTTAAAGAAGAAAAAGAATTTGGTTTTGTGGCTAAGGATGTTATTTATCTAGCGGCAAAGGAGACATGGCGTGCCATAAGGTTTAAAGGGTCAAAAGAAGGAATGAGTAAGACCGGCAAAGCAATTGATTTTGCTAAAGCTGTTGGCACCGTGTTGCGAGGTCTGGGTATTTACGGCGCACTCCTATCATCGAATGCTTCACCAGAAAAGCAGATTGATGCAATTCTTGAGCGAGTAAAAAGCGGTGAAGTTTTGAAGCTTTGGGAAGCGCCTATACATAATCTCGTTCAAACTGGAGAAGGATATGCTCGTGCTGGACGTACGGTGTGGAATGCGCCAGGTAATATAGTAGATAAGTTAAGCGGGGGCGGTGCGCAGACATCGCACGGAACATTAATAAAAGATGCTACAGATCATGTTGTGCAATCACACCGCGATACAGAAGCTGCGCTTGCCGCTGCGGCAGCTCGGCATGCTATTCCTGAACCAGGCTCAGGCGGTTCGACGCCAGAACCAGCTCTTCCAGCGTCAGGACAAGGTTCAGTAGAAGCACCCGAAAACCATGTCGAACTATCACCAGTACAAAAACTTGCTGTTGCCCATAAATTGGATAAAGACTCATACCCCCATTTAGAAAAATTAGTTACTGGTGAAAAAGGCTTCCCAGAATTAAATAATGACGAATCTCTAGCTCGTATCCTGGCGGCAGAAAAAGCTGGTACTGGTATTCATTCTCACCATAAATTTATTAAGTATGAAATAAATACCATGGTTGAGAGCGGTGCCGAACGCAAGCAGGTTATATTTGAAGAAATTTTAGAGAAGGGCGGTCCGGCCAGAGCAGCAGAGTACTTGAAGCAGCTTAATTTTAGTCGTCCGCAACTAACATACATTCGTGAGTGGGTAGGCAGAGGCAAGAGTGCCGAGATTAATTGGCAAGCTTTTGCGGAAAAGTATAAGGCAGAGTCAAATACAAATCATGAGATGGTACAAGGTTTGTGGAGATCAATGCAAGGTGAAGAAACTCAGGATATTATGAATGCCGGACTGGCAGGCAAGGGGATTGATAGTCATATCCACGGACAGATCTACTACGGTGGTGTTGAGAACGGCAAGCCGATCATCAGTGCTGTGGAGGGTCATGACGGATATATTACTAAAGATCAGATGAAGTTAGTTCCGAATGCTGACAAACAAATAATCGGTAAAGCGCAAGATGTATCGCCTGATAAAATAGCGCCTCGTATAACCCGGCCAGTCGTCGATGTCTCCTACTATCCCGAGGACGGCGCTCAGCCAACCGATGCATTACAACCTGCGCGTACACGTATAACTGAAATGGTTGATACCAAAGGCCGTCGCGACGTAGTGTCTACGGCAGTTAGAGTCAGGACCTTAGAAACCTTTAGGCCAAGTGGAACGTTAGTAGAAGTGCCTGACAGCGCTGGTAAAGCCGCAACTGCTGAAAAGATTCCTGCCACAGATAAAGGTCAATCTGGAGAAGTTTTGGCTAATGTTATGAAAGACACGCTTGGTAAGGCGGGCGCTAGGGCAGAAAAATTTGCTAAAGGAATTGCCACAGATGTGGGATCAATGTTTGAGAGTAATGGTTCAGATCAAATAACGCCTGACAACACCGTGACCACTATAGACACTCAGTTAAAGGAAAATCTGGCATTGTTTAATGCTAGGGCGGATCAATATGTAAATGCAGTGCAGGCTGCATATTCGAATATGCAAAATGGTTTTGACTATAAGGGCTCCGGCGCTGATTTAGTACGAGAACAGTTTAATAATAATTTTCGTACTCCTATGGAGTATATTCTAAAGAGCCAAAAAGGGGTTGCCCTTACTTCGGATGAAAAAATGGCCGTGAATAATTTTGTTGATACTCTTAAGAGAGGTGTTAACTCATCGGAGGGTATTAAAGGTGAAGAATTGTTATTAGCTCGTGATTCAGGTGCGGATAAATTACAAATAGTAGCAAATGGCAGTCGTGCCTTTAGGATTAAAAAGCCTGATGGATCAGGAGAAATACTATTTGGTAGTGATGAGTTTAAATTCAAAACAACACCAACAGGGAAGTTGTTAAAGATCGGCGCTCAAGGCGTTCCTGTAGGGAAACCCATGTCTTATGACGAAGCTTTGGCTTTGGCAGATCCGGAGCACTATCCGTTGCTAGCTACAAAATAAATCTAGATAAAAAAATACCCAGCTATACTGGGTATTTTTGTTTAATATTAGCAAAAAAAGTTTTTATACACTCCTATACCCTTGACAAAAAGGTTAAGTTGTGATATAGTGTTCTGTTGTTGAGATTTAAAAGGCTAAGGCAATATCTGTGAGAGAGTATTGTCATGGCCATTCAACAAAGCAATTAACACAGTTTGATGTTTGTAACCTCTCTCACAAAGTAGAGGTTTTACTGTTTTTAGATGGAATTATCATTTGGATATAACACATACCAATGGTGTTTCCAAGCAAAATAGTAGACCAGCTCTTTACAACAAACAATAAACAATCAAACCACAACCATCATCCCCATGTGATACAGAAATACCCCTCTGTATTAGGTAGGGATGATGGTTGCGCGATGCGCGACTGTCACAGGGAGGAGAAGTTTTTCTCCTTGAGAGTCCGTCGAATAACGGACCAACCCCTTGGGTCTTCGGACTCAAGCCGGCCCGTTGAGGCGCCGGAGAAGCTCGCAAGGCCCTCTCCGGGCCGACTGAAAACGTCTCGAAGAACTCTGGAGGAACTGACCATGAAGAACCTGATGAAGACCCTGTTCGTGTTCGCCATCGCCATCGCCGCCGGCTGCAACGACAGCGGCGTCACCCCGCGGTCCGCCAAGGCCGACGGCACCGCCGCCGTCGAGGCGCCGCTGCCGACCGACCCCAAGCTCCTCGAGCTCCTGGGGAAGATCGAGCGCAAGCTCGACAACATCCAGCCGACGGCGCCGGTCGACGTCGACGCGATCGCGAAGGCCGTCCGGGACCAGGTCAAGGGCCCGGATGCCGACAGCGACGGCGTCATCGACAAGGATGACGAGTGCAAGGACAAGGCCGAGGACGTCGACCAGTTCAAGGACGAGGACGGCTGCCCGGACACGGACAACGATCGCGACAACATCCTCGACGCCGACGACGCCTGCCCCGACCAGCCTGGCTTCCTGAGCGACGACGAGGAGCTCATCGGCTGCCTCGACGCTCACCCGGACGAGGACGCCGACAGCGACGGGATCAAGAACGTCGACGACGCGTGCGACGACGAGGCCGGCGTCCCCAACGAGGATGACGAGAAGAACGGCTGCCCGGCGCCCGACGTGACGACCGTCACCGAGACGCAGACCGAGGTCGGCGGCACGACGACCACGCGGAGTGAGATACCCTGGCCGAAGGGCGATCG
>CAZETA010000003.1:0-54013 GCA_964514995.1 uncultured Gammaproteobacteria bacterium | reverse complement strand
AGGGCGACACCGTCGAGAAGAAGTGCGACTGCGACGAGGACAAGGCCAAGACCGTGAAGGTCAAGGTCCCGCCCCCGCCGCCGACGCCCGAGTCGGTGCTCAAGGAGCTCCGCTGGTACGCCCACAAGACGGACAAGCGGATCGACAAGCTCGAGACCGACGCCGCCACCTGGCGGGCCGATCACGAGAAGCTCGACAGCGTCGCCAAGGAGCTCGCCGCGCGCCGCCCCGGCGCCGCCCCGGCGCCCCAGGCCGACAAGCCGGCGACGCCGTCGCAGCCCGCGACGGCCGGCAACGGCACGTTCGACCTCGGCGTGCGCTAGCCCCCCGATCACCCCCGATCGGCGACGGGGTAGATTAGAGGGGGGAGTAGTTCCTGACCACGCGGCTCGCGACGGCGGCATCACATGCCCCCGCTGCGGCGGCGGGGGCATGAAGAAACAAAGGGGAGGAGGAGCAGAGATTGCGATTGATTTCGGCAGCTCCTCCTTCTTCCCTGGATTATTCTCATCATATATCGATGGTGGGAAGATAAAGGGAAAAGAAAAATAGCTCTTTACAATCGAAATGAGCGAGAAAAGTATTTTGTAAACAAAATACTTTCGAGCGAATGAGTTTGTATGTGAAACCATACAAAACAAACAATAAACAATCAAAACAACAACCATCATCCCCATGTGATACAGAAACACTCTGTATTAGCTGGGGATGATGGTTGCGCGATGCGCGATTGTCACAGGGGAAGAAATTCCCTTGAGAGTCCGTCGAATAACGGACCAACCCCTTGGGTCTTCGGACCTGAGCCGGCCCGTGAAAGGCGCCGGAGAAGCTAGAAATGGCCCTCTCCGGGCCGACTGTCAACGTCTGAACGACTCTCTGGAGGATCCCCATGAACACCCTGAAGACCACCCTGTTCGCCATCGTGATCGCCATCGCCGGGACGGCGGCCTGCGTCGAGGACGATAAGCCCGAGGGCAGCAACCCCGACGCGGCGGACGCCGGCGTCGTCAACACGCTGCCCGCGTGCGCCGATGGCACCGACAACGACCACGACGGCACGATCGACGCCAACGATCCCGGTTGCCACTCGGACGGCAACGCCAACAACCCCAGCTCGTACGTCCCGTCGGACACCGACGAGACCAACACGCTGGAGCCCGCCCGCGGCTGCCGCGGCGGCGGCGGCTTCATGTTCGAGTCGACCTGGCGCCGCGTGGCGACGGTCGAGAAGTGGCCGGTCATGGGGCCGGCGCTCGCGACGCTGGCGGTTGGTGACTACACCCTCGAGTTCACCAACGCGCAGATGCCGTGGGCGGGCCGGATCCGCTACTACGCCGGCGGTCCGCTCACGTGCGCGATGACGGCCAACGACAGCAACGGTCAGAACGTCGGCTTCGACGTCATGACCGGCATCTGGGACTGGCGGACGGACCGCGAGGTGCCCCGGTGGTACAAGACCGGCTGCAACTGGCTCCCGTTCCACAACACCCGGGAGCTCGGCATCACGTGGGACTTCAACTGCGGTGAGCCCGTCTACGACGTCGCCGCCCCCATCGTGCTGCCGCAGTAGCCCCCCGATCACCCCCGATCGGCGACGGGGTAGATTAGAGGGGGGAGTAGTTCCTGACCACGCGGCTCGCGACGGCGGCATCACATGCCCCCGCTGCGGCGGCGGGGGCATGAAGAAACAAAGGGGAGGAGGAGCAGAGATTGCGATTGATTTCGGCAGCTCCTCCTTCTTCCCTGGATTATTCTCATCATATATCGATGGTGGGAAGATAAAGGGAAAAGAAAAATAGCTCTTTACAATCGAAATGAGCGAGAAAAGTATTTTGTAAACAAAATACTTTCGAGCGAATGAGTTTGTATGTGAAACCATACAAAACAAACAATAAACAATCAAAACAACAACCATCATCCCCATGTGATACAGAAACACTCTGTATTAGCTGGGGATGATGGTTGCGCGATGCGCGATTGTCACAGGGGAAGAAATTCCCTTGAGAGTCCGTCGAATAACGGACCAACCCCTTGGGTCTTCGGACCTGAGCCGGCCCGTGAAAGGCGCCGGAGAAGCTAGAAATGGCCCTCTCCGGGCCGACTGTCAACGTCTGAACGACTCTCTGGAGGATCCCCATGAACACCCTGAAGACCACCCTGTTCGCCATCGTGATCGCCATCGCCGGGACGGCGGCCACCGCCAACGCCAACACCACGACGATCCGTGCCGACATCAACAACAAGGCGATCGTCATGGGCGGCGACTGCCGCGACGGCGTCGTCGACGTCGACCTCTACAAGGCCGACGCCCCGGAGATCCGGGACGGCATGGCCTGGTGGTCCGGTCTGGACACGGGGCTCTGCTACCGGGTCCTGCCCGGGCACGCCCCCAAGCCCGCGCCGACCGCTGGCACCGAGGTCGAGCCGATCGCCGACAACAGCGCGTCGTCCATCACCGGCCTCTCGGCCGGCCTGGTGGGTTCCATCGGCCTGGTCGATCACAAGACCATGATCGATCGCCTCGGCGGCGTGGGCCTCTACCTCCGGTGGGAGGACGAGAAGTGGCAGGCGCAGTTCGAGGGCACGGTCGGTGGCGAGCTCCACGGTCGCCCGACCGACTGGGATTTCGGTCTCAGCATCCTGGCGTCGAAGAAGCTCGACGACAAGCTCCGCCTCGGTGCCGGCGTGACCTACCAGCTCCTGCTGGACAAGGACGCGCCCTCGAAGGAGACCGTCAACGCGCACGACTTCGGCGGCTTCGTCCGGCTCGGCATCGAGTGGGACAAGGTCACGATCGCCTTCGATGGCGGCGGCGCCAACGTCGTGAAGTGGCGGCGCGGCGACGAGCGGTACGACGGCTTCGGCTTCTTCGGCCGCGCGTCGATCGACCTGCGCTTCACGCGCTTCTAGCGCGGCCACCCCCCCGATCACCCCCGATCGACGACGGGGGTAGGTAGGAGGGGGAAACGTCCTCGACACGCTCGCGGCTCGGCGGCATCACATGCCCCCGCTGCGGCGGCGGGGGCAAGAAGAAAAAACAGGGGAGGAGCGGAGTTGGTCTGTTCTGACAGCTCTTCCCCCCTGGTATTATTCTCATCATATATATGGTGGGAAGATAAAGGGAAAAGAAAATTAAAATATTTTTATATGAAAAAAACATTTCGCGTTAGTGTATCTCTCGTTTTAGTGGTAGCTATTTTTGGTGCTACTTTCGCAGCGGCTCCAGCAAGCGCTATTATATCTAAAAAAGCACTTGTGAATACGGTGTCTGTAAAAAATACTCAAACTAAAATGAGTATTAAACCTCCGCATGCAAATATTACTATTAATCCTCAGATAAAAAATTTCGCTCCAACTACCAAGCCTGCGCTTCCAGTGACAGAACTCCCTACGATAACTGTTGAGTCTTTGATAGATATTGCAGTTGAACGACCTGACCCATATGGCAGTAGTCCAATGAATGCTGAGGTTGTATTTAAGCGTAGTTCTATAAATGCTCAGGTAGATAGTCTTCCATTGGACGTGCCGTTTACAGTGAGTGGTAAGGCTATAGAGGGTGTTGATTATACTTTAGGTATCTTGAGACAACATGTAGTCCATTTTCCTGCAAATGTTTTTGAAGTCAGGCTATCAATTATGCCTATAGTTACAAATGTTGATCAAGGAAGCAGGTCAGTTATTTTTAATCTAAATGCTGATACTAGTACTTTTATCCCTACCTATAAATTAGGCGATAAATCAAGGGCAATAACCTTTGTTTCTGAGTATTCCAACCACCCAGCTGTTGATTTAACAGTTAACGGAGATCGAGGAAGAACTACGATTCATGCCGGGCAGTCTGCATCTATCAATTTGGAAGTTCGTCAAGCCACGGGCTGTATTATATGGGGTAGTGGATTTGATGGTTCACCAAGTTTACCTACAAAATCAGTTCTGGCTGGATTTTGGTCTGCCGTAGTTTATCCGACTGAAAGTACGGAGTATCAGATTTTGTGTCAGAATGGGGGATACCGTCAGCCTCAAATTTTCCAAGTGGTAAGTGTTACCGTTTTAGATTAATTTTTTGGTTGAAATTATCAGAATAGTCACAAAAAACTCAAAATGCTATACTAAATCGTATAGCATTTTGAAAAAAATATATATCAAATTAGTTATACATATTGTTACCGTTCCAAATTTGGCAAAGAGCTTTCTTTACTAAATTTGGGATGGCAAATGCGTGCGTGTCCCGCCTTGGCACAAGCCGAGGTTTTGACAATTTAAGCTGAATCAATTTCGGAGGCCTGCGATGCGTCTGTTCCTCTCTTTCTGCTACTTGCGGGCGATCATTGGCCCCATCCTCGCCCTCTGGGCTTTCAGCCAGGTGGGGTGCGAGAAGGCGAACCCCAACTACTGCCCGCCGGAGGAAGTTTGCGTCGTGCGCCGGTGCCTGGAGCACTGCCCGTTCGATGCGGCGCCGTCGATCGATGCGGGCATCGATGGCCCGATCGATGGGGCGCTGCAGCAGCCAACGATCAGCACCTGCCAGCGGCAGGTGCTGTCGCCACCCGACGAAGGGGTGACCACGGACCGTCAGGTCGTGGTCACCTGCATCGTCGCGAACGCCGGGCGCTGTAGCGCGGTGGTCACCCCAACCAACGGCAATCCGCCCCCGCCGCCTTTCTCGTTCACTCTCAGCCCCTCGGGGCAGGGTGATGAGTGGGTCGGCCAGCCGTTTCTGCCCGCGCTGGGCGGGAACGGTATTCGGGTCACCTGCGAGGGTGACCAGGGCACCACCCCGACCAAGTTCCCGCCGGAAAACTCACCGCCGTTCATGATCCGCGCCATGACGTTCACTCTGTCGGGTGTGGGGGTCGAGGTTCTGGGCTCCGGCCGTTATCGGCTTCCGAACCGGACTACGCAGGTCACCTGGGCATGGAATCTGCCCGGGGAACCATCGGGCACCAACTGCCAGGGCACCACCGCTCCGGCGGTGGGAACCTTCTTCGGGGGGTTCGATTGCCCCGCTGGCAGCCTCGGGCCGCGGTCGGTACTGCCGGCCAACGGTCCCGCGGTGACGCTGCTCTTCACCATGAGCAGCCCCGCTGGCAGCCTCGGCTACCGGGGCACGGCCCAGCTCGAGGTGCCCGGTTCGTAGGGCGCCTCACAGGGGAACACGTCGCCTGGCCAGCGACCCGCGCAAACGCGTGGGTCGGCGGCCCCACGAGTTCCCCTTCGGTTCGTCACTTCATTGAAAATTTATAAATAAAATCTAGCTATTTGTGTTTACTAATTGACCCGAGAGAGATTCCTCACCCCGTAAAGGGTTCGGAATGACAGACGGAAGGGGATAGTAAATAAAAATAGACAGATTTATCTGTCAAGCAAAATTCCACCCGATTGCCTGAATAAATAATGTAAATTAGTTATTTAGGTAACTCTCTCTGGGTGGTTTTTTGTTAAAAGCACTAAAACTTAAATACTAAATTCTAAAAAACAATTAGTATTTAGTGCTTAAGATTTTGAATTTTCGATCCAAACTCCCCACACCGCCCAAAACCACCAGATGACCGGTGTATGGTGCAACATATTATCAGAGAGACTGAGAACAAGGTAGATAATAATACTGCTCAGAAAAACGATGTTTTTGAAATGAGTGCGAACTGCGATATGTATTTGTTTGTATAACAAGACGGCAAATAAAGCGAGAAATAGTATCAGGCCAATAATACCGGACTCAAGACCGATTTTTATATAATCGTTATGAGCTTCGGAAGTGTTGTCCCAAATGTTTTGAATGTCTTTGTTGTCATCCCAGACATTGGGAAAGGTGCCATACCCATAGCCTGTCACAGGATTTTTTATAAACAGCGGTATAATTTTATAGATTAAATCTGTTCGCCAGGCAATTGAATCAGAATCTTGGTTTCGCGTTGTCAGTCGGTTGATAATGCTGTTATTTTGCAAGTGTATATCAAAGCCTGTGACAAGGAAGCGGTTAAAGGGGAAAAATAGTGTGTATAAGAGCGCGACACCCGCTAGGCTGTAGACTAATATCCTACGGTAAAAAACCAATCCAACGAAAACAAATAAGAGTACCATGCTAATCCAGGCAATACGAGTATATGTAAAGATAATTATAGCCACCAGAACGGTGCCGGACATGCTTAAGAGGTTAAGTTTTTTATTATTGCTTTTTTCGGTTTTGATAAATTCGTCAGTCAAGACAATGAGCAGTAGTAGGGCGAATGTAGCCAAGACATTGGGGTGAGCAAAGGTGCCGTAGATACGGTTTGAGACATCGTCGATAGTCATACCGGTCTTAGTGAGGAGTTGCCAAACAGCGGTGGCAATGGGAATGACAGCCCCTGCGAGCATAGCTCGGAAAAAATGTTCTCTAAATCTTTCTTTGTCTTTGAGCGACATGACGTAACAGATGCCAAATAAACTAAACAGGCTACTTAGCTTGACTGTTTCGATTATGGTTGAGGAGCTGTTATAGGAGTAGAACAGAGAGCTGGCACACCAGGCCAGAAGGGCAAACCAAAGTATTTTAAGCGGTACTGCTTTGAAAAGTTGGTAATTTTTTATAAAAAAAATGACTGACCAGATAAGCAAGAACGCAGATAACGCTGCATTGATATTGAAGTCAAAAAAACGAGAAGAAAAGATATTGTAGTCCCGCCAATAATCAAGTGTCGGACGAAAGGCGAGTAAAATTAGGATGAAATACTCCCCGAAGATCTTTTGTAAAATGATGAAACCAATCAGTAAAAAGGCGAGGACATCAAAATTGCTGTTGGGATTAAAAAGAATAAAAAATGACAAAAATATAACTGCGATCCCGGCGAGCGAGAAGTTTTTAAGATGGTTCATAGTGAATTCATTTTTCTTGATTATAGCACGATTTTATGCTATAATGGAAGCAGATAAAGTTGTTGTCATTCTGAATGCAGTGAAGAATCACTGTCCAAGTGAATAAGACACGACAGAGATCCTTCGTTTCTCTCAGGATGACAGAACATTGTGTACCTATGCCTGTAAAGAGGAGAAGGCAAGCCAAGAAAAAAAGACATACGCGACTCTATATAGGAGCCGCTTCTTTGATTTTGGTCACAGCTGGATATCTGATGTTGTTATTGCCCCGCATTTCTTCCGCCTTGCGAACCGCTCCAAAGCGAGCTAATTATTTCTTAGGCTGGGAGATTCCGGCAGGTAAAGTGTCCGAATTGGCACAGTGGGACCTCTTGGTTTTGGATATGGAAACGCAGGTTAAGAGCCTTGATGCCATAAAAAGAATTAAACAAC
This sequence comes from uncultured Gammaproteobacteria bacterium, assembly GCA_964514995.1. Taxonomy (GTDB): domain Bacteria; phylum Patescibacteriota; class Patescibacteriia; order Magasanikbacterales; family GWA2-37-8; genus XYD2-FULL-39-9. Next base: position 46,726 of record CAZETA010000003.1, on the reverse strand, counting down.
TCAATCCGGATATTATCTTACTTGCGTATATCACGCCGCAGGAAATAAAAAAAGACGCCATGACAGGCTCAAGTGTCATGCGGCGAAAATTAGCAAGCGGTATTAGTGATAGCTGGTATCTCAGCGATGTCGGGAACAACAAGTTGACGTTTTGGCCGGGCACGTGGATGCTCAATGTTGCAGACAACGCGCCGCTTGCAAACGGTATGCGATTCAACCAATATTTGGCACAGTTTGTGTCGCAGGAAATTTTATCTACCGGACTATGGGACGGAGTTTTTTATGACAATGCTTGGAAAGATGTAAAATGGCTGACTGGAGATACGGTCGATCTAAATAAGGACGGTTTGATAGACAGTGATATTGATACTCATTGGCAGCAGGGAATGCGCGCTATATATCAAGAAACAAGAAGAATGACTGGCGGCAGGTATGTCTTAGTTGGGAATGCAACAAGTGATGCGTATAAGAATGATTTAAACGGTATTATGCTTGAAAGCTTCCCGTCTTTTTTGGGCTGGCAGCAGGCCATGAAAACATACTTGGCAAATCAGAATGGTGAAACAAAACCTCGTTTTATGATCATTAATGTAAACACGGGCAATACCGGCAAGAATACCAATTACAAAAAAGTTCGATTTGGTTTGGCGAGTACGTTGCTTTTAGACGGCTATTATTCTTTTGATTTTGGCGACAAGGATCACGGTCAGACCTGGTGGTATGACGAGTATAGTGTTGATTTGGGAAATCCTCTCGGGTCAGCCATATCTCTTAATAATAAAAATCAGTTTGAGGAAGACGTCTGGCGACGTGAGTATGAAAACGGGATTGCCATCGTCAATCCTACAAATGAGTCGCAAATGATTGATCTGGGCGCGGATTATGAAAAAATCAAAGGTTCGCAAGATGTGGCGATAAATAATGGTTCAATTATCAATCAGGTAAGCTTAGACTCAAAAGACGGGCTGGTCATGCTACGGCCGGTACAAACACTTAAGAACGTAGTGTTTAAAAACGGCAATTTTGTCCGTTTCTTTGATGCAAAAGGCAAACGTTCCCGCAATGGTTTGTTTATCTACGAAGAAGGTATTTTGGGCGGCGCAAAGATTTATTATGGGGATTTGGATGGTGACGGATTGGATGAAAAAATTGTCATTATCGGACAGAAGCTGCAGATTTTCAATTCTTTCGGTGAATTATGGTTTGAAGGCTCTCCGTTTGACGCTTCTTATAAAGGTGAATTAAACATTGCTGTTGGTAGATTGGCTGACGAACGCGCGGATTCAATCATAGTTTCTCAAAGCATAAAAGGTGGTGAAGCGATAATATACGACTATCACGGAGGCGTAGTCAGAGAAAAAATATTTCCGCTTGGAAAAAAATCAAAATTGGGTATGAATGTGGCTGTTGCGGAAAGCGGCTCGTCGGGAGTGGCAAAGAATGGACAGGTCATCGTCGGGACCGGTGGTGGCGCAAGGCCGGAAGTTATTATCTTTGATCATACTCTCTCAAAAATCAGTAAAAGATTTTTTGTAGACACAAGAAAACTAGTCGGTGAGTTGGGCGTGGCGGTAGGGGATGTTGTGGAAGGTAAGAACAAGGAAATTATTGTCACTCTAGATTATGGCGCTAGTAAGCAAATAAAAGTTTATACCTTTACCGGTAAACTAGTATCCCAGTTTAAATTATCCGGTAATTTTACTTCCGGTGTTTTGAAGGTTGGGGCAACTGATATTGATTTTGACGGTAAAGACGAAATTGTTTTGATGAATGGACAGTAGATTATCTTCCGGTAATCAAGCAGACTATCGAGCCGATAAATTGACGGCCGCTTTTTATTGCCAGCTGGAGACCGGCTATAGATAATGCGCTATTTGAAGAAATTTCAAATCCCTCTTCGGCCCTAGTTAATTTTTGAGCGTTTACAATTTCATCATCCTTCACAATCCAACCTGCACCCTTGCTTTGGTCAAGCATCCTCTGGATTGCATTTTTTCGATAGCCGACTGTGTCTACGATGGCGGTAGCAAGAGAAGCTCCTGCTACGTCGCTGTCTATAAACGGATGACACTTTGGCGTCTGCACGATATGTATTTGCGGATTAATCTTATGTTTCTTGAAAGCATCAAACAATCCTTGGGCGGTAGTGCCACTTGAAGTGGGGACAAAAACCGCAGACAAATTTTCTATTTGCGCTAATTCATCGGCCAAAGTTCCATACCCGGTTAAGGCCGTGTCGTCAGTTGATTGGCGTAAGTTCTTGTATGTACCTTCTTTGTCTAATTGAAAGGCTGCTCGTTTTGGAGTTTCTGCTTGTTCGATAATAATACGAGAATCCTCTAGGCTTAACATTTTAAGTGGTTCCAATTTTTCCTTTGGGATACGAATGCCAATGAAGATTTTTAAAGATAGGGGAGATTTTTTTTCTTTATTATGATTCCGTATATACATAGCTGCGGCCAGAGCTGCATTTCCAGAAGAAGAGATACAAAATTGCTGCCAACCATCTTGGATATATTTTTCTATCATCACGGGAATAGATCTGCCTTTGTGTGAGCCGTACGGATGCAGGTCTTCGCGTTTGAGATAGAGATCTGTCGGTAATCCGAGCGCATCGGCTAATTTTTTTGCTTGATTTTGGGGAGTTACCATATGCTTGCAGCAAATTTTGCTTTATTATATAATCTATACGTTATTATTTAACATTAAAACTATGCAGCTAACTTGTCCCGAATGCCAAAATGAAGTAAATCTTTCTAGCTATACCAATTTGGCGATAGGAAACGTTGTGGAATGTAATGTTTGCGGAATTACGCTTTTAGTAAATAAAATTGAAGGTGAAACAGTAGGAGCAGAAGTTATCGACGAAGGGAAGTAATAAGTATTTCAATCATCCCTCGAAATCCATGCGAACCAAGGAAGACGACGACGTCTTCTTTTTTTGTCTTACTATGTAAGTAATGTATCAACTCATTGTCATTTTCAATAAGGATCGCATTATCATGAGTTTTAGCGATGGTGTCTCGTAGGAATCTACCGTCAAATGGCGGTTCCGGATCGTTAGGGTCAATTTTTACTTTAGTTAGCGTGGGAATAATCACTATGTCAGCGCTAGCAAAAGCATGGGCGTATCCCGGCACAGATTGTAGTTTTCTGTTGCCGGTATTAGGTTCAAAAATAGCGAAAATTTTACTGTGAGGGTAGACTGCCCGCAAAGTTTTTAGGCTCGCTTTGGCTTTCGCGGGGGAGTGTGCCAGATCGTCGTAGACCACAATATCTTGATCATATTTTTTTTCCAGTCTTCTCTTGATGCCCTTAAATTCGGCAATTGATTTTATAATAACCTCAACCTCTATCCCTATTTCTTTTGCTATCGCAAAGACGCCGCAAATATTTTCCGCCATATGCTCTCCTAAAATCGGACTGGTTATCGCGTATTCAGTATCATTATGTACAATTACAAAAGAAAGACCGTTTTTTGTCTGCTTTATTCCATGGTATGAGTAATTATTCTTTTTTTGTTTTCCATAACTAACTATTTTCGTACCATTTTGATTGCTGGATACGATTTTGTCTATAGTAGCTCCGTCAGTGCAGGCAACTATCAAACCATTGCTCGGAATTTTATTTACCAATTCTTGGAAAACTTGTATATATGATTCTTTGGTAGGATAGATATCGGCATGATCCCAGGATACAGAAGTAAGCAATAAGTGTGTGGGGGAGTAGAGGGCAAATTTTGGTCGGCTGTCCCACCGAGCAGTTTTATATTCATCTCCTTCCAGCACGCTCCAGCTTTCTGTCTGACCCTTAATCTTGGCGCTATAAGTAAGGTTAAAGTTCAAACCGCCAAACATATAGCTCGGATCAACACCAGCGTTCTGTAATATCAAGGTAAGTAAAGCCGCGGTGGAAGTTTTCCCATACGTACCGGCACAGACCAAAGAATTTTTTTGGACTATATACTCGGCCACGACCTCTGGATAGGATCTGTAATTCAGTTTATGTTCTTGAGCAAATATAAATTCAGGATTAGTTGAGCCCGCAACATTACCCACAACGATCAGATCTGGCATGCCGTTTTCAATCATTTTCTCAGGATGCCAGCCAGGATAAAACTTGATATTATTTTCTCTCAAAAAATCGGAAACAGGCGGAAAAAATCCCACGTCACTGCCGGTTACTTCCCAGCCGTTATTTTTAAATGCTGTTGCCAACGCGCTCATGGCTACGCCGCAGATGCCGATGAAATGAATCTTCATGCTGTTTGTAAGATTAACTTGAGTGCTTCTAAATCTTGCTGCCACATTTTCCCATCGAACCATTCCAGCCCTTCAAACTGAAGCTTGTACGAATCAGTGGGCCGTTGGGCAGATCCAAGATAAATATAATGCTTATTATTTTCTTTTGCCCAGACAATCGCTTTGAGCATCATGCCCATACCGACATTAGGAGGTAGCTTGTAGGAAGTGGCTTGTAGGCTATAAAAAGGGTAGCAGTAATGTGTAATATTTTTTGTCTCTAAGGCGATACAGTATCCCACAGGGCTAGCGTCAAGCGAATAAACAAATAATTGATTAAAATTACTTTTGTTCGCATCTGTAATCAGCTCCTTTATTTTTTGGGCGCTAAAAGTGCCCTTGCCGAATTTTTGTTCGTAGAACTCCTTTCCCATTTTGTGTATTTCCCAGCTATATTGCTCGTACGGAATAGGGGAGATGTTCAAAATAAGCTCTTCTGTTTTTTTTAGGATTCGTTTGTTCTCTGAAGACAGCTCGAATTTTTCTAAGTCAATCCGCAGGCTTCTGGTCTGTCGCATCTCACCTTTGCCTACACGCGTAAAAACAAACCCATTATCATATTGAATTTCAGTATTTTGATCTGAAAAGTCGGAAATTGTCTGTTCTTTCCATGAAAGATACATATGTTATTTATACAAACTCATCCAAATGGCGATCAAGACGAAAAATCCATGGATGAGCCAAAAGCGCATCACGATTTTCTCTTCGCTCCAACCTCTAAATTCAAAATGATGATGTAATGGTGCCATTTTGAAAAATCTGCGACCAAGCAAGCGGCGATAAAAAATTTGAATAAATACGGAGACAACTTCTACGTAAAAAATAAAACCTAAGAAGGGGATAAGTAGCGTGCGATTTACCGCAATGGCATTGATTGCCAGTAGCGCCCCAAGTCCCAGAGAGCCTACATCTCCCATTTGGAATCTGGCAGGTTTGATGTTGAAATAGGTATAAGCAATCAGTGCGCCCACTACTGTGGCATTGAGGTAGGTAAAAGAAATACGCCCTTCGGTCCAACTGATGATCATGAGGCCCAAGAAAGTGAGAATGAGCGAACCGCCCACTAGTCCGTCCAGTCCATCCGCAAAATTGACCGCGTTAGCTGTAAATACCACAAAGAAAATAACGATTGGAATAATCCACCAGCCGATATAAGGATTGCCGTCAAAAGGAATCCAAACGGTATGCCACTGAATGCCGAGTTTAAAATATATCCACCAGGCAGTAAGGGCGCCGGCAAAGAATTGAAAAAGTAATTTTTCATGGACTTGGATGCCGTGACTTTGTTTAGAGCCTAGAACAGATACTGTTCGGCGAAATATTTCCCACGGTAAAATAAAAATATACCATAGTTTCATGAATATATTTTTGTGAACTTTAATGAGCCTGAGAATATGCGATATTTTTCGATCACGTCTTTTTTTACCAAAAATATTTAAGAGATCGTCGGCCGCTCCCAGAAGGGCTGCGATAGCCATGGCACCCATAGGCACATAGGTGTTTTCACGGTTCCAGTTAAAAAGCATAGTCACAACCACAGTGGTGATAATGACAAGTAGCCCACCCATAATTGGTGTACCAACTTTTTCTTTGCGTTCCCCTTTTAGAGTAAAATCAAATTCATCTCGACGAGTGATTTTATATTTGTAAAGAAATTTTATAAGAAATGGTGCCAACATAAAAGCGCCGATAGCCGAAAAAACTATGTAGGTCAGCGCGGTTTGGATGATGCCCATGTTAATACCAAGCATATTAAAATTTTAACCGTCTAATTTGTAAGAGCTTTGCATCTCGCGCTTCCCAGTATGTTTCATTATTATGATTTAACAAATCCTTTTCTTCCCATGTTTGTTCCAGCAGTCCCTTATTTGGGCTATTTAGAGTGATAGTGCCGGTTGAGACTCCGTGTCCGTATTGCCCCTCGCTTGACCAGGCGCGAGCGTGCGAATAGGTAATAATGTTTTCCTGGGTACTGGTGATAAGTAAAATATGGTTGCGAGCATTTTTTAATCCGGTCTTAAGCATGATAATCATATCGCCGGCTTGAATGTCTTCCAAATCAGTGACGATGTCGCTATTTTTTTCACTGGCCAGGACATTGACGTTGATTTGTTCGACCGGTCGTAGCTGACTGATAAGCCAGCGCAGGATATTTTTTTTCTCAGTGATAAAAATTTTTTTGAGTAGTTCTGTGCCTCGTTCGGCTAGATGTGCTCGTAAGGCATGAACCACAAACGCCGAGCAGTCAACTCCTAAATTATGATCAATTAAAAATTTGCGAATCACGGTCGGTTCGTTGGTGGTGGAAATATTTTGCCTATACTGAATAGCGATTATTTTGGCCTCGTCGACAATCTCTTTTGGCGTACCTTTACCAACCAGAACTTTCAATTGCCCTCGTTGTCCGACCCGGGCATTGTTGAAATACGGGCATCGTACCCCCGAAGTATTGGGAAAAGGCAAGTTGAAATATTCTCCAATTACTTTTTCAGCTGCCGTAGATAGCTTAGAAGAGGTTAGCATATAGCGGCAGCAATTATTTTCCCTAGTTTGTTAAGCGTGGCATGTTTTTTCATTATGCCGGCGTTGAGCTGGATGCGGAATAAATCAGCATCCGGTTCGTGGTTTTTATAAGGGATGGTATTTATCAAGTTGTCATGCTTTAAGTTAAAATTAACTTGGGATATTTTTTTTGTCACTCGTTGGATAATCTGCGCCCCATCGGTTATTTTTACTAACTCAGTTTTGTGTTGCTTAACGCCTAAAAGGGAGGCAAGATGGGCTGTGAAAGTCGTCATTCTTTTATTATTATTTCCTTCGTTCAGAATAGTTGCGCGCTGAAGTTCTGATTCAAAAGTGGTCGAAGCCGGCTGTCGAGCATTAATTTCTAATAAATACAGCTTGCCTGTTTTTTCTTCCATGATCACATCAACTCCAAAAAGACCTTTCCAACCCTCAGCACGCAATTTCTTCCCTAAGGCATCGACCATCTGTTCGTACTGTTTGACTTGTGTACTATTCAATAATTGATGCGATAAATTCCAGTCGTTGCCAATAGTGGCAAAGGCGCTATCTGTAAAAGGTGGAAGACCGGTAATTTGGTAGCTGATATTGCTCGTTATAACGGTATCTCCCCAGACAATATTATTGCTCGTAAAAACAGGGCCCTTAATATACTCCACGATCCGAACCTGTCGTTTGGGGAATTTTTGTTGAAGTTCGTCCAAATCTTTTTTTGAGTCGATTAAAAATGTGCCACTGCCGGTATGTGAATGGTTGAACTGAATAATAAACGGTTCTCCTCGCCACGCCACATTTTCACAAAGATCCACTCGGTGCGCTGGTAAATACTTTTCCAATTTCTCCAGCCAAGCAATCTGAGAAATCTTATTTTCCACTTTTTCGGCAAGTTTTGTAGAAGGATTGAGAAGTTTCCATTTTTGTTCTCGACAAAAATTTTCGATGACTGCGTTGTTTTTAAAGACAAGAATGTGATCGGTTTTTTTGATGAGCTTTTTTGTTTTGGGGTGCTGGAGTAGGTGGAAGGTGTCTAGTTGATTTGTTTCTTTGATGAGAATTATATTTTTATACTGTCTTGCCAGATGCCGAGAGAATTCGGTTTCATTGGTGATAATTCGGTATTGTTTTAAATCCAGGCAATCTCCCATGGCCCGTTCAAGATCCCGACAAACATAAAACAAACGGTGTGTGGATAACCGTTTGGCAATAGCTTTGTGCAGTCCATTTGAAATTGCCATATGTCTGTTGTATACTGTAAAGGCTATAAATAAGCCGTCTAACCCCTAGATTTGGCTAGTTTATGAGAAATATAATAGCCTAAAAAGGCTAAAAAAGCAAGTTTACACCTATGGATGAATTCTACCACCAACTGAAGAAATTTGGCGAGGTAAAAACCAATGAATCTCTGGCTAAACACGTGACGTTTAAAATTGGCGGTCCAGCCCGTATTTTTGTTACCGTAACTGATACCGAAAAGCTTATAGCCTTATTTGATTATCTTTCCGGAGAAGGAATTGAATACTTTGTAGTGGCGGGCGGGTCGAATTTATTGATGAATGATGATGGCTTTGATGGTGTGGTTGTAAAAATTGCCACAGACGGCAAGCCTATACTGACGCCGAGCGGCTCGGGCATGACGATCAAGGCTGAGGCGGGAGTAAAATTAAGCGCTCTCGTCAATTTGGCCGCGCAAAAGAGCCTTGCGGGCATTGATTGGGCCATTGGCATTCCGGGGACTTTTGGTGGCGCTATTCGAGGCAATGCCGGAGCGATGGGAAAGGAAATAAAGAATATCTTGACTTGGGTCGAGGTATGGCGAGATGGAGAAATACTACGATTAAAACCGGAAGAATGTGATTTTAGTTATCGGAATAGTCTTTTTAAGCATAATAAAGATATTATTTTGCGAGGAGAAGTGTATGTAGAGCCTGGAAATCAGCAGGAAATTATGGAGCGCATGCAGGGGTATCTCAAGCAACGCAAACACACACCGTTTCCATCGGCCGGTAGTTTTTTCAAAAATATCAAATTGCCGTTGTGGACCGGAGACACAAAAGAACTTCCGGAGCTATTTTTAAAGAGGGGTACCGTGCCGGTGGGCTGGCTTACCGAACAGCTCGGTTTGCGCGGTTTATCCGTCGGTGGAGCTAAAATCTCGGACGAGCACGGAAATTATATTATCAACTTTCATCACGCCACACAGATTGATGTGCTCGGCTTGGTTGAGCAGATTAAGAAAAAAGTATATGATAGATATAAGGTGGAACTTGATCCAGAAGTGCAGATTGTAAAGTGATGTAAATTTTCACAAATTATTATAAATATATACAAATCAGAAATTCGTCATTTGTTTAAAATAGCAACAATTCGTCTAATTCGTAAATTTAAATATATGAAAATACAAATTACCGGTCGGGGATTGGATCTTACGGAAAGTATCAAAGACTATATCACCAAAAAAGCTGAGTCGTTAAACAAGTTTTATAACAGCAAGATAGTCCGTTCGGAAGTTGTCGTGGGCATAAACAGTCGGCACCATGCAAAAGGCGATATGTTTTTTGCCGAATGTAAGCTGCAGGTGCCTGGAAAAGAGCTGTTTGCGTCAAAACAGGCCGATACTTTATACAAGGCTATGGATTTGATTCGTGATTATTTGGAAGTAGAATTGAAAAAATATAAATTGAAACAGCGTGTAACGGAAAAAGAAAAGAAGCAACGCCGCCAAGCCAAAGAGTATGAAATCGAGATTTAAATTAAATGCCTAAAATTATCTTCGATACACTCAAATCCTGGTTGGGGATAGCGCAAACCTTGACCGCTTCTTGTATTATCGCTGCTGGTTGGGGTTGGTATCACTTTAAACATCGGCCGCATAGTAAATTTATTTTGCTTGTATTAGGCACATTTCTTGCAGTTTTTATTGGCTATAGGATCGGCAAATGGCTGTATCATTTTTTTACGGCCAGGTTCAATCGTCATGTTTTTTGGCAAAGAGAATTCGGCTTATTCCTAGACAGTCTGTTTTTTTATTTTTCGCTTCTTTTCCTGGTATTTTTTAGCCGTAATCAATTATTGAGTCTGGCGCTATTTTTGCTATCGATGGGTTTATTTTTTTTAAAAACCCAGCGGTATTTGTCGTTGCATCCGCACGCCCATCAATGGAAGCTCGTTAATCGACAGATATTTGTCCTTATATTTTTCCTGTTTGGCTTTTTCGCAGCGGTTCAATATCTGGCTTTTCGATTGGCCAATTTTGATACTTATTTAAAATTTCATAACATTGTTTTGTTCCGGGCTTGGGCTATGGTTATGTTTTTTGTTTTAGGTTTCTCTGTGGCCACGCTAATCTATTGGAAATTAAAATCATGGCCCCGATATTTTTTACTGGGCGTGTGGAGCCTGATATTTATTCTCATTTTGATAGGCTGGGTAGTAAATATTAATATTTTATATTTTACCGGTCTATACTTCAGCCCTCTAATGCTTGCAGTGGCAAAGGGGTCGGGAGATTTAGCGACAAACTTACTGTTTCTTACAAGCCTTGTTCTGGCTATCGCATTTTTAATTACATTTATTTGGGTGATGAGAAGAATTGTTCAAAGCTACAGACAAACGTCGTTTCGTCAGTGGGGCTATTATAGTTTGGCGCTCATTGCTGTAGCGCTTGGGTCGCTGATGGGACTCAGCTCTTTTCAAAATACGCCTGAATACACAATCGCAAAAAATTTTTATCATTATTTTAGGGGCAATACTGCCGAAATTACTCTGGATCCCGCCTTACAAAACAAACTTGAGAAGTTCGGCTTGTTTTATGATCTAAATCGGTTTGATTTGGCGCACAAAGACAAAATATATTTATCCGATAAAAAAACGTTCATACCGCGAGATGAAAAACCGAACGTGATTATTATTTTCTTTGAATCATTTTCCAGCCGTTTGACAAGCGTCTATAACAAAAATTTTCCAGGCCTGACGCCAAATCTAGAGCAGATGGCCGCTGACCCTAAGACAACGGTTTTCAAAAATTTTTATAATGCTGCCACCCCGACAATTAATGGTATTATCGCTCAACTTTGTTCTTTTCTGCCACCGACTGGTTATTCGGAGATAGAAAACAACAGAGGTTTACAAAATCTAAAACTTTTATGCTTGCCAAATATCTTAAAAAAACAAGGATATTACAATACATATATCACCGCCGTACCAAAAGAATTTGAGAATAAGGCTTCTATTTTTGCCAGCATGGATACGGAACATATTTATGGACAGGATGAGCTGGGTAAAATGATTGCAGGTGAGCCGCTTTCGTGGGGGTACTCCGACCATCAGCTATTTGATTTTATGTGGAAGGATCTGAAATTCAAATTAACGAGCAAAAAACAGGCCGAGCCGTTTTTAATGATGTTGTCTACCGTAAATACGCACGCTCCCTTTGATCTAGCCAAGGACATGGTGCCGTATGGAGATGGTAAAAATAACGTCTTAAATTCTTTCTATACAGCGGATAACGCGTTTGGCCGATTCTGGGAGCAATTCAAACAAAGTCGGTATGCCGACAATACTATCGTTGTGGCGGTAGCAGATCACGCGGCTTTCCCTGGTGCAGATATAAAAAAATTAGCCGGAGCAGATGGCGAAAAGCTTAGTTTTTATGACGAGAATATGCTCATGATGTATGTACCGCAAGCAAATTTGCCAAAAGAAGTACGTACGTATAGTTCAAGCATAGATTTGGCGCCAACCCTGCTCAATATCTTAGGTGTAAATGTTGGAACCAACTTTGAGGGGCATTCTATTTTTGATGACCGGCAGAGTTATCAAAATATTTTGGGCATGCATGAATATGGGTTGTATATCAACCAGGAACAAAATGGGCAGCGCAAAATAGATTATCAAATCCCCAGTCAATTGGAGTGTGATGCAAAAAATGCTATAATTAGTTCCAGCACACCGCTTACGTTATGTGAATATTTACAATTTTATAAATGGAAGCGGCAGATGTTTGAGCAAGGAAGATTTTGGAATAAATAATCTATGCATATGAAAAAAATATTGACTTCGCCTAAACTTTATTTATTCTTAGCCGGTTGTGTCTTCGGACTGTTGATCATTGCTCTTAGAAATCAAGATTGGACAGAAGCTTTTATCCTGCCTGGATTTTTAGCAATTGGCATATCTGTTTTTCTTGGCGTAATTATGGAAAGTATTTTTGGTTCGTATTATTTAAAAGATAATCTTGAAGCGTGGACATGGATTTCATTTGATATGTGTTTAGTAATTATATATGGATTTATTTTTTTATATATTTACAGATTGGCTACATTTATAGTGAAAAAATATAAAGCATAAAAATATGGAAAGAACCTCGTTAGAGAGTGCGGGCGAGCTACAGTGGGGGAGATACAAGTTAGTTTTTGGATTTGGCACTCGCTATCCCACTGGATTTATAGATCCTGAGGGTACGCTTTATTATTTAAAAGCAGAGCAAAGAATCACTCTGCTTGGCCAAGAGCATAGCCCTGATACAAAAGAAATAACAATCCGTATTTACGATCCCCAGATAGAGAACTTTAGAGACATCTCCGTTGATGAGTGGAAAACCAAGTATGGTCAAAAAAATTAAAGTATTTATAATCCACGGCGGCATGACCTTCAAAACCCAGAGGGATTATTTGAAGTATTTAAAAAACAGACCCGTTTCCGTTGAAGAAAAAATATCTTGGCGTGATGAATATCTGAAGAAGAGTCTTGGGAATAGGTTTAAAATTATTAAACCGCGAATGCCGTTGCAAGATAATGCTAAATACAATGAGTGGAAAATTCATTTTGAACGTTTTTTTTCTCAATTAGAGGGTGATATTATTTTAATAGGCATATCGCTCGGGGGAATTTTTTTAGCAAAATATCTATCCGAAAATAAATTTCCCACAAAAATATTGTCTACTTATCTAATCTGTCCACCGTTTGATGGTTCGCTCCCAAATGAAACACTCGCTGGAGGATTCAAGCTTAAATCTGACCTCAGTTTATTTGAGAAGAATTCAAAAAATATTTATTTACTGTTTTCAAAAGACGATGATGTGGTGCCTGTATCTCATGCCGAAAAATATAGGAAAAAATTACCTGGTGCGCATGTCATAATATACAAAAGCAAGAACGGCCATTTTTTAATAGAAAAATTTCCGGAGATTGTTAGAATGATTAAAAGTGATGTAAAAAAATAACATGTCAAAACAATTCTTTTCTCCCGAATACATAAACTTCCAAAAGAAAAAAATACCAAATCTGGAAGGTATTGATATTGCCAAATTAGAAAAACTAGCCAGAATTTTACGCGGCCTGATTTTTGCTACCGTGGAAGCTGGACAATCCGGACACCCTGGTAGTAGCGGCAAAGTAGAGCAGTTTTTGGCTATGACTCTTGGTGGAGTATTAGCCTATGATCCAATGTTGCCAAAAAATCCTGGCCGAGATCGGATGATCTGGAGTGCCGGACACTGTACGCCGCTCTTGTTTGCCGGACAGGCCTTATATTATGAGGTCTTACGTCGCTGCGGGCGCCAATTTTCCCAAGCCGCGGTAAAAGCTGTCATGCCGGCCGATCTGCTTCGTTTTCGACACACCGATGGCCCACAAGGACATGCTGAGTCTAGTTATCCATATTCAGATTTTACGTCTGGTCCATCTGGTCATGGATTTTCCGCTGCTGTTGGTATGGCCACAGTGCATCAGTCGTGTGGCCTTGATACCAAGACCTGGGTGTTTATGGGTGACGCCGAGAGTGAAGAAGGTATGACCTACGAAGCCAGAAATCTAGCGGCGACCAATGGTCTGAAAAATCTCATTGTCAGCCTGGATTATAACCATTTCGGCATTGATGCTGATATCGAAGAAGTGGTGTCTTCGCCCTATATCAATCATTGGTTGGGGTTGGGCTGGAATGTGATAGAAGCTGACGGACACAATATCTCGCAGTTAGTGCAGGCATATCAAACAGCTGCAAAAGGCTTTGAGAATAATTCTCCGACAGTTGTGCTGTGCCATACACTCAAAGGTAAGGGCTATGGCAAACTAGAAAATACCGCAGCCTCACACGGCAGTCCGGCAAAACATGATGAGTATGTAGCGATCATGAAAGCCCTTGGATTTTTTATCGAAGGCAAGCAAGAAGAAGTGATGGCTGATATCGAGACGGTGCTAAGCGAACTACATAAAGATGATGAGCAGTATATTTTAGAACGATTGGAAGTGAGTGTAAAAAAAGTATTTCCCGAATCACAGCTCGTCAAACAAATGAAAACAGTTTTGGCAGGCAGACCAATTGTAAATCCCTTGTCTATCAAACGGCCAAAGGTTTTGCCGCCTGAATTAGTTTTCAAGGAAGGAGAAAAGATTTCTACTCGCAAAGCCGCCCAAGCCTGGATGGCCTGGTTGATGAAACAAACGGCGTTTTTTTATGCCGGAGCAGGGGATTTGGCAAAATCTGTCTATACCAATTCGGCTGAAGAAGTCTATGGATTAGTAAGCCGAGAAAATCCGCTTGGCCGTGGCATTCGCTACGGCATCGCCGAACAAAATATGGCTATGATGGGCGCAGGTATGACGCAAGACATCTTGCCTGGCGGATACCAGCCAGTGTCGGTATTTGGTACCTTTGCCGTGTTTACCAACATGATGGTCAATGCAATTCGTCTAGCCGTGATTGGCAATCAACTCAATCCTGATCTCAAAGGATTTTTTATTGCCCTCGCCGCCCACGATGGCCCTGAGACTGGCGAGGATGGCCCTACGCATCAGGGAATGTACTGGATGGCAACATATGCCGCCTTGCCTGGAATCAAGGTCTACAAGCCTCTGGACGCCAATGAGACGATAGAGATGCTTTTTTACGCTTTAGAAAAAGGAGAGCCGATAATTCTCTCCCTTTATCGGCCGGAAATGCCGGTTATAAAAAGGGATAGGAGTATACCGCCCGCGATAGAAGCGAATCTTGGGGCTTATATATACAAAGATTTTTCAGACAGTTCGCTACTTGGAAATAATAAACAAAAGGTTGTGCTTGCAATCTGCGGAGCTCAAATTCTACAAAATACTTTAGAAATTCTACCAGACTTAGAAAGGCAAAATTTTGATGTTAAAATTATTGCCGTGACTTCACCAGAACTATTTGAAGAATTGAGAAAAAAAGATCCGGAAAAAGCGCAAAGTATTTTGTCAGATGAAGAAAGGGGCTTAGTAATTACACTGCATAATGGCTGGCCTGGATTCTTATATTCGTTTGTCTTGCCTGAAAATTATATGGATCGAACTCTAGGAATAAATAAATATCTTAAGTCTGGGAATGTAAAGGAAGTATATGATTTAGCCCAGATGAACCCTAATGATATAAAGCAAAAGATTTTGAGAATTGTTGAAAAGTGATATTGTTATGCATCCTGTTAAAAGCGCTCGTCTCACCGTTTCAATTCTAGCTATAATTGGCATTGCATTTTTTGTATCATTTGGATTTTTTATTAAATATTCGCTTAATCCGTTAGATTTTAAATACGTACCCGAATATTTTTTTGAGAGGCCACATCAATGGCATAGTGAATCGGAAGAGCCTAAGGGCTATGAAAAAGTACAGTTCGCTGTTTGTGTTTTTCAAAGGTGGTGCACATACCCTAACATTCAGCAGCGCTATTTTATAATTTATAGGAATAACAACAAGTACTCTGATCAAAAATTTGGTACTGTACAAGAAGTGAGGCAATGGACTTATGTCGTCGAAACAGTCAGTCCTGACAAACAAAAAAGACTAGTAGAAATTCCAAAAGAGTGGGTGTTTGGCAAGGATTAAATGGGTCATACTTAGACCGTTGTTAGTACGGCCTGATTGTGCTATAGTATTCCCGTAAAATAGCAAGATTAACTAGTATGTATGAGCAATGAAATCGTTTTTGATATAGAAACAATCGGTGATATCTCCAACCTTGAAACTATGGAAATAACCGTAGTTTCAATTTATGAATATGAAACAGACAAGTACTCTTCTTTTGAAGTGCCTGAACTGGGTAAATTATGGCAAATTTTAGAAAAAACTAGCCTGTTAATCGGTTATAACAGTGAACATTTTGACCTACCCATCCTTAATAGGTACTACCCGGGAGATTTGACATTATTTCCTCACCTAGATCTGCTCGTGCGGATCAAAGAATCGCTGGGCCGCCGATTGAAATTAAATGATGTAGCGCAAGCGACGCTTGATATTTCCAAGAGTGCCGATGGATTGCAGGCTATGCATTGGTGGAAAGAAGGTAGAAAAGAGGAAGTGAAAAGGTATTGCGAACAAGACGTGAAGGTGACAAAAGAGGTCTATGATTTTGGCAAAAATAACAAGCAATTGTTTTATAAAAATTTAACGGGAGAAATTTTGCCGTTTGCGGTTAATTTTGATGCCCAGACAAAAAACGCGAATACAAATGTAAAAAAGAATATAAACCTGACTTTGCCGTTTTGATTTTTATGCTCCCAAAACCAAAAAAAACAAAAAATATCTATTTTGATAACGCTTCAACCACTGTTATAGATCAGAAAGTTTTGCAAGTGATGAAACCGTTCTATCAAAGTAGTTACGCAAATCCCTCCTCGTTACACAAGGAAGGCAAAAGAGCCCAAGCTGTACTAGAAAATTCAAGAAAGGAAATTGCGAAGTATCTAGGCGCCTTACCAGGCAATATTTTTTTTACGAGCGGCGGTACCGAATCAGATAATTTAGCAATTTATGGTTTAACAAAAGCTTGTGCTGAGTCGAGTAAAAAACATATTATTACTACAGCTATGGAGCATGATGCTGTATTGAAGCCTTTAGCCGATTTAGAAAAAAACCATGGGTATAAAATTACGTATGTCAAACCTGATACAAACGGCTTGATAAACGCGCGAGAAATCATTCAGGGTATTACTTCTGAAACGGTTCTTATTTCAATCGGCTATGCCAATAATGAGATTGGCTCTATCGCTCCTATCGCCGAAATCGGCCGAAAAATCTTGCAGCACCGAAAAAACAATAATACGTCATTTCCGTATTTTCACACGGATGCTTGTCAGGCAACAAACTATCTTGATCTGGATGTAGAAAAATTACATGTCGATCTGATGACCGTTAGTGCCAGTAAAATATATGGCCCAAAAGGTATTGGTCTGCTCTATGTTCGTCGCGGTGTCATAATTGAGCCTATAATACTGGGCGGGGGGCAAGAAAATGGTTTGAGATCAGGGACAGAAAATGTAGCTGCGGCAGCTGGATTTGCCAAAGCTTTGAGCCTTGTCAGACGGGTTAAGGAAAAAGAAACTAAGCATACCCAAGAATTGGCAAACTATCTCTGGCAGAAAATTAAAAAAGTTGTTCCTGAGGTTAGTCTGAATGGTCCTGAGATTGGCAGTAGCCGACTTTCTAACAACCTAAACATTTCTTTTAAAGGATTAGAAAATGAAGCGCTGCTTTTGTACCTCAGTGAGCGTGGTGTTATGTGTTCTGCGGGATCTGCTTGCTCGAGTCGCACGCTCGAAACATCTCATGTGCTCAAAGCTTTAGATAAATCAGACGAAGAGGCGAGAAGTGCTGTTCGTTTTTCATTCGGAAGATATAATACAAAAAAGGAAATTGATTATCTGATGAAGTTCTTGCCTGATTTGGTTCGGATGCTTCGTCAAATGCGCCAAGTAAAGTAGTATATGTCAAAAGCAAAAAAGAAAATTATTATTAGAGCCTGTGAAGATTGCAGCTGTGTAGACAGAGGCGCTTTAGGTGTGATTAAAGCCGTTGAAGATTCAACGGGTTTGGCTATGGGTGAAAGTAATAGCAAATATGATTTTGATCGCAGCAGTTGCCTGGGCGGCTGTGAATTTGGACCGAACATGCTCGTTAATGACGATATAGTCCTGGGAGTAGCACCTGATACCGTCATGGCCGAGATCGCCAAGATCGCAGACGCCAAGCCGGTGAAGAAGAAAAATCAACTAGAGATTCTATTAGAAGATTAATTTTTATTATGCGATTCAAAATTAAAGATATTTTCAAAATGGCCGCGGCTCCATTTGTTGTTTTTATGGTTAGTAACTATTTCGATCGATTTACAGCTATCTATAGAACTTTGGAGTGGCCAAATAGATTGGCGCATTTTTCCGGGGGTGTAGCTATCTGTGTGCCGATTTATATAATTCTTAAATGGGCAAAAGCTAACAAGTTTATCTCTACTTCTAGTAAATACTTCGATTTCTTGCTGCTTACTATGGCTGCTATATGCATTGCCAGCTTCTGGGAGTTTTATGAATTTACGGTAGACAAATTTTTCCCTGGTCAATTTGTGGCTCAGCCGAGCGTCAACGACACAATGAAAGATATGATGATGGGTTTTGCGGGCGCGTTGGTATTTGTCTTAGCGTGGCATATATGGACATCTTTTAAACAACAATCCGTAGCAGAGATTGAAGAAAAATAATAAAAAAACGGTAAAAGTTGATTTTCTCAATCAGGCTTGTTAAGCTAGAATCTATATGAATCAAGGAAAACTGTACATTGTTGCCACCCCGATTGGTAATTTGGGAGACATCACCTTGCGAGCCTTAGAGACCTTCAAAAGCGTTGATATTATTTTGTGTGAAGATACTAGAGTTACAAAAAATTTACTTGATCATTTTTCAATCCAAAAACCATTGAGTAGTTATCATCAACATACTGACACTAAAAAAATAAAAGAGATAATCTCGTGGCTAGAAGAGGGTAAAAATATTGCCCTAGTAACTGATGCTGGCACACCGGGAATCAGTGACCCGGGAGGAATCTTGATAAGCCAGATTGTAAACTTTTCTTCAAGCATAGAAATTGTGCCAATTCCCGGGGCTTCGGCTGCTATTTCTGCCTTATCTATTTCAGGCTTTCCCACAGACAAATTTATCTTCATGGGTTTTCCGCCGCATAAAAATAAACGCCAAAAATACTTTAAAGAAGTGGCCACTTCTGAATATACAGTCGTATTTTACGAATCAGGTCATAGAATAAAAAAATGTTTGGGAGAATTGAAAGAATATCTTGATCCAAATAGGAAATTAATGGTTTGTAGAGAATTAACAAAGAAGTTTGAAACTATTTATAGGGGAACCATTGAAGAAGTTTCAGAAAAAATGAATGACGAAAGAGGGGAGTTTGTGATTGTGATAAATGTATGCTAGACCAAGCCTCGCAAATCATGCTGACAAGTTTGAGTATATTGGGATTTTTTCTTATAGCAAAGAAAAATAAATGGGGTTTTGTTATATCTCTTTTTGGTCAGCCTTTTTGGTTTTACACTTCGATAGTTCACCAGCAGTGGGGAATCGTTTTTAACACAGCGATATTTACTGTAATTTTTATTTACGGAGTTTATAACTGGTTTTATACTAAAGAAAAAAAATATGAAGAGTAGATACTACCTTACTACTGCGATTGCCTATGCCAATGCGAGTCCGCATATCGGTTTTGCTTTAGAATTATTGTACAGCGATGTCATGGCTCGCTATCAGAGATTGCTTGGCAAAGACGTGCATTTTTTGACTGGCACCGATGAACATGGTCAAAAAATCCTCAAGAGCGCAAAGGATGTAGGCAAATCAGTTGAAGAATTTGTAGATGAAACTTCGGCTACTTTCTCAAATCTGGCTGACCGGTGGAATATCTCTCATAATGACTTTATTCGTACCACAGAAGCTCGTCACAAAAAATCCGCTCAAGAGTTTTGGGAAAAATCTCTAGCAAATGGTGATATCTATAAAAAAAGCTATACAGGTTTATACTGCGTAGGCTGTGAATCGTTCAAATTGGAGACCGACCTCGTGGATGGCAAGTGCCCTGATCACGACCGAGTGCCGGAAACATTTTCAGAGGAGAACTATTTTTTCAAACTTTCAAAATACCAAAAAGATATCGAAAATTTATTTGAAAAAAATCCTGATTTTGTCTATCCGGAACACCGATTCAAAGAGATGAAAAATATTCTCAAAAATGGTTTGGAGGATGTTAGCATTTCCCGTGTTAAAGAGAAATTGCCATGGGGTATACCGGTGCCGGAGGATAATAATCAGGTCATGTATGTCTGGTTTGATGCGCTCACTAATTATATTACGGCTTTAGGGTGGGGAAGCGGGAATGACGAGCTATTCAAGAAATTTTGGCCCGCTGATGTGCATGTTATCGGCAAAGAGATAAATCGTTTTCACTCCCTGCTTTGGCCTGCTATGCTAATGTCGGCTGGTGTAGAATTACCAAAACAAATTGCCGTACATGGCTGGATTACGGTAGACGGGCAGAAGATGAGCAAGAGCGTAGGCAATGTAATTGATCCGTTGGAACTCGTGCAAGAGTACCCACTTGAAGCGGTCCGTTATTTCCTCATGCGCGAAATTCAGTTTGATAATGACGGAGATTTCTCACGTACAAAGTTCAAAGAACGGTACGAAGCGGATTTGGCCAATGGTTTAGGCAACCTTACCAACAGAATTCTTGTCATGATCGAAAAATACTGTGAGAGCACGATCCCTGAGACCGAAAGCGCAGATGAAAATTTGATCAGGACTCTTTCTTCAGAGATATATCCAGAGTATCTAAAGAATATGGAGTTATGGCGGTTTGACCGATCTTTGGAAGCGGTATGGAGATTCATTACGTATTGCGACCAGATGATTTCAGACCGTCAGCCATGGGCCATGATGAAAGCCGGAAAAGAAGCCGAGGTTAAAGACATGTTACATCATTTGGCAGAAGCGTTGCGTCACATCGCGGTCATGATCTGGCCAATCATGCCAGAAAGTGCCGAGAGAATATTTACACAACTAGGTCTTGAAGTTTCTACAGAGCTTGCTAAGCCTTTATCGGAACTGCAAAATTGGGTACAATTGATGGTAGGAAACAAGATTGCTAAACCAGAACAACTCTTTCCTCGTTTGTCATAATTTTTATTTATAATATATGTCTCTTTTTGACATAGTCCTGCTAATTATCATTGGCGGTTTTGCGTTATTTGGTTTATGGTTTGGACTGGTGCGAACACTAGGCTCTCTGATCGGCAGTATTGTCGGAATATATGTCGCCAGCCGTTACTACGAATTGTTCGCAAACTGGGTCATCAACTTCACTGGTTGGAGTCAAAATTATGTAAAAACTATTGTTTTTATAGCATCCTTTCTCATTATAACTCGTTTGGTAGGATTTGTTTTTTGGCTTATTGAAAAAGTGTTTTCTATCGTGACAAGACTGCCATTTTTACACGGACTAGACAAAATATTGGGTATGGTGCTGGGCGCGATAGAAGGGGTGGTAGTAGTTGGCGTTTCTTTGTATTTCATTGCCCGTTTTCCTATTAGCGCAGTTTTTATGGATGGGCTCGCCACCTCAAAAATAGCGCCACCACTGGTAAAAATTGCCTCCATTCTCATCCCGCTTTTCCCAGAAGCCTTACGGATGTTACGAAGTACCGTGGATAATTTGATATAGTATGTTTGACACCCACTGTCATGTTCAGTTCAATGGTTTCAAAAACGATGCCGATGTAGTAGTGAAAAAATGCGGAGAACAGGGGATGATTCTCAATCTTGTTGGTACACAAAAAGACACAAGTCGTGCCGGAGTAGACATGGCTCAGAAATATCCATTTACTTATGCAAGCGTTGGTCTGCACCCTGTCCATTTATTTTCCAGTCGCATAGACGAAGAGGAGAGTAGTTTCATCTCACGAGAAGAGGATTTTGATTACGAATATTATAAAAAGTTGGCTCAGCAGCCTAGAGTAGTAGGAATCGGCGAGTGCGGGTTGGATCTGTATCACTTACCAGAAGGAAAGAGTGTAGAAGAAGTCCTGGAAAAACAAAAAAAAGTTTTTACACTGCAATACAAACTAGCTCAGGAATTAAATCTTGCGCTTGTTATTCATTGCCGAGAAGCACATCAACAAATGCTTGATCTGCTCAGATCTTTTACTTCCTCGGTTCGCGGCACGGTGCATTG
Organism: uncultured Gammaproteobacteria bacterium; assembly: GCA_964514995.1. Classification (GTDB taxonomy): domain Bacteria; phylum Patescibacteriota; class Patescibacteriia; order Magasanikbacterales; family GWA2-37-8; genus XYD2-FULL-39-9. Next base: position 24,886 of record CAZETA010000003.1, on the reverse strand, counting down.
CTACACCAGCAATTGGCATTTTGCCGAACAGTATTTAGCAATGGGATTGCATATTGGTTTTACCGGTGTTATCACATTTCCACCGAGAAAGACAAATCCACAAGCACAACTTGATTTGCTAGAAGTAGTAAAAAAATGTCCATTGGACAGAGTGGTTATAGAAACAGATGCACCATACCTAGCGCCACAAGCCTTCCGAGGTCAGCGTTGCGAACCGCCGATGGTCCGAGAAGTAATTAAAAAAATCGCACAAATAAAAAATCTTGATATTGACGAGGTAGAAAAAGCTACGACTGGAAATGCGAAACGCCTGTTTGGAATTCCCTCATAACAAATGTATTTTAGTTCTTACCGTCTATATTTTTGACTCCAAGGTGCTGTTTTACGATAAGCTGCTTTATAAGGGTTTTCGGGCTGAAGTTTTGAATCAAGATTGATTTTTTCATCTACGTCTAGGTTGTTTTTAACTAATCTTTGCGCAGCATCTCTGGCCTCAGCTGCTAAGTTGGGATCGGTAGCCGGAGGTTGAGGCAAAATTTTAGGCATAATTTGTAGTTAATTTAGGTAGATAAATTGTAATTTTTTTATAAGTACCGTCAATAACGTCCTCCAAATAAACCAAATTTGATAACTGTTGACTTTATCCCAATTTTTATGTAGAATAATGGCGTTCTACACCGATTATCTATGGAAGAAAAAAAAACACAACCATCTTCCAGTCGCGCCTACTATCTCTTTGCCTTCAAAATCATTGGAGATTTTGGAGCGAGCATTGCAATTCCGGTAGTTGTTCTCGTGTTGATCGGTCAGTATCTTGATAAAAAATACGACACATCGCCCTGGCTTACGATTTTCGCATTTATCTTAGCCGCATTGATTTCCGGCATAATCATCTATAGGAAAGCTAAAATATACGGCGAGGAATATAAGAAACTTGATGAAAAAAAAGAATAGCACTTATTTATGGCGGAATTACACTTACCAACTTTAGCTCCTGAAATCCTGTTTCACATTGGTAGATTTCCGATTACCAACACCATGATTAACACCTGGTTGGCAATCGCGATTTTCCTTATCTTGGGGTTATTCCTACGATCTCGCATACATCTCAAACCAAGCAAAACTCAAAACTTCATTGAATTTTTTTTAGAAAAATTATTTGTCTATTTTGACCAGGTAACCGGTGACCGCAAAAAAACCATGCAATTTCTACCAATTGTTGGTTCGGTATTTTTTTTCATCCTGTTATCGAACTGGCTCGGATTATTGCCAGGCACTGGTAGTATTATCTTTGGCGAAGCACCACTACTGCGGCCGGCCAATACGGATTTGAATCTGACTGTTGCTATGGCTCTGGTTGCAGTTATTTCTTCTCATCTGTTTGGGCTCTTTAGTGTCGGCATTTTTACCCACCTGAACAAGTTCATTCAAATTGGAACTTTTTTCAAGAGTCTGAGAAAGGGGCCAGTGGCAATTTTTACCGCGGTCATAGAATTGGCTGTGGGCGTGATTGAAATGGTTAGTGAATTAGCTAAGGTTTTGTCACTATCGCTTAGATTGTTTGGCAATGTGTTTGCCGGTGAAGTTTTGATTTCGGTCATCAGCAGTCTTGCGGGTCTGCTTTTACCCACACCGTTTATGATGTTAGAGATCCTTGTTGGACTGATTCAGGCGAGTGTATTTACAATGTTGACACTCGTGTATTTGACCGTCATGACGACCAAACCACACGGAGAAGAAGGAGTTCACTGATAATTAGTTTAGAAATTAATTAGTTGATGATATACGATCGACTAATTAACAAATTAACTAATTAACCGATATTAGCCGCGAGGTAAAATCCAACCTTCCTCAACCGGCACAATATCAGAAAGTCCCAAAGTAACTTCTTTGGGGAAGTACATGTATGGAACACGAATCCATTGTAGTCTTGGCCAAGGCTTTTACTATGGCTATCGGCGGTTTTTTTCCAGCTCTTGCTATCGGCAACTTGGTGGCAAAGGCCATGGAAGCTATTGGTCGCAACCCAGAAGCTTCTAATAAATTGTTTGTGCCGATGTTACTTGGCGCAGCTTTCGCGGAAGCTATCGCTATTTACGCTTTAGTTGTCGTATTTACTTTGAAGTAGTTCAATCTGTTTGGTCAGATTACCTGGCCAAACAACATAGAATTATTTAACTAAACAATATGTTTATAAACACTGTTTACGCTGAAACTCTAACCCATACTGCTGAAAACGCTTCCGAAGAAGGTGTTCTCGCCTCTCTGGGAATTCATGGAATTCAACTCATTGAGCAAGGTATTAACTTTGCTATCGTGGCCCTGATTTTGTGGTTTTTGATTCTCAAACCGCTCACCAAAAAAATGGCAGAACGCCAAAAAATGATTGATGACAGTATTGATAATGCCAGAAAAATCGAGACCAACCTAAGCATGAGTGAAAAGAAATATCAAGAAAAAATAGATCAAGCAAAAATTGACGCAAACAAGATCATCGCTGGCGCTCAACAAGAAGCGGTGGCTGTTGCCGAGGCGACAAAAGAAAAAAGCAAGAAAGAACTCGAGAAATTAGTTGAAGAAGCCAGAAAAAACATCAAAGCAGAACGAGACGAATCAGTGGCTGAGATAAAACAACAAGTTGGCAATCTGATCATTGCGGCTGCGGAAAAAGTGTTGGCAGGCAAAATCAGCGCTGAAAAAGATGGTGAAATTATAGACGAAGCTATTAAAGATTTAAAATAATTTAGATTGTGAAAAAACGAAGCAACCTACAATTTGCCAAAGCGCTGTATGAAGTAACAAAAAGCGCTCCGGAGGAAAAGATACCTGAGATTATTAAAGAGTTTTTTATTGTTCTGCAAAAAAATAATAAACTTAAAAAAATCGATTATATAGTAGAAGAATTTAAAAAATATTCAAAAAAACAATCGGGGATTAAAACAATTGAAATTGAATCCGCACAGGCGATCACAGATGTTACGAGAGAGAAAATTAAAAAAGTATTTGGCCAGAAATCAGAAATTTCCGAAAAAGTAAATAAGAAGATATTAGGCGGAGCCAGAATTACAGTGGACGATATGATATATGACGGAAGCCTTGTCGCTCAACTACAAAAATTAAAACAATTAATTAGTTAACCAAGAATATGTCCACAAACGCCATTATCGAAGAAATCAAAAAAAATATTTCATCTTTCCAAAAAGAAACTGCCAAAGAAGAAGTTGGTAAAGTTATTGAAGTAGGGGACGGTATCGCCAGAATCTCGGGACTAACCAAATGCCAGTCCAGTGAAATGCTTGAGTTTACAAGTAACGGTGAAACTACCTATGGTTTAGCCTTAAACTTGGAAGAAGAAACCGTCGGTTGTGTGCTTTTAGGTGAATACAAGCACATTAAAGAAGGCGATACGGTGAAAAGAACCAACAGAATCTTGTCAGTACCGGTTGGAGAAGAATTAGTTGGTAGAGTAGTTAATCCGCTCGGTCAAGCTATTGATGGCGGCAAAGATATCAAATCAACCAAATTTTATCCAATTGAAAAAATTGCTCCTGGTGTCATGACTCGTGAGCCAGTCAACCAGCCTTTACAAACCGGTATTAAAGCGATTGACGCACTTATTCCTGTCGGCCGTGGTCAGCGTGAACTTATTATCGGCGATCGCCAGACAGGTAAAACCGCCGTGGCAATCGATACTATCATCAACCAAAAGGGCAAAGACATGATCTGTGTCTATGTTGCCATTGGTCAAAAAGAATCTAAAGTTGCACGTATTGTGCAAAAACTGAGAGAGACTGGAGCGATGGAGTACACCATCGTAGTTGTAGCTGGTGCTTCTCAACCTGCTGCGCTCTCATATATTGCTCCATACGCTGGTGTCGCGATGGCTGAATACTTCATGGATCAAGGCAAAGACGTCTTGTGTGTGTATGACGATCTTTCCAAACAAGCCTGGGCCTATCGTGAAATCTCGCTCTTGTTACGTCGTCCACCAGGTCGTGAAGCTTATCCTGGTGATGTTTTTTATCTCCACTCACGCTTGCTGGAGCGCGCTTGCCGCCGCAACCAAGAATCTGGAGGAGGCTCTATTACTGCCCTCCCAATTATTGAGACTCAAGCCGGTGATATTACCGCTTATATTCCTACTAACGTTATCTCCATTACCGACGGCCAGATTTTCCTGGAAACAGATTTATTCTACAAAGGTATCCGCCCAGCGTTAAACGTTGGTATTTCTGTTTCTCGTGTCGGTGGTGCCGCTCAAATCAAACCAGTAAAAAAGGTGGCTGGTAAACTCAAACTAGCACTAGCGCAGTTCCGTGAAATGGAAGCGTTTGCTCAATTCTCAAGCGATCTTGATGCTGAAACCAAGAAACAAATCGATCTTGGTCAGCGTATGGTGGAAATTTTGAAGCAACCACAATACGAACCAGTGTCTGTGTCTCAGCAAGTCGCGGTGATCTATGCCGTTAGCAATGGCTACGCAGACACAGTAGCTGTAAAAGATATGCGCGATTGGGAAGAGAAATTTCATGATTTCTTAGAAAACAGCAAACAAGCTTTACTTGATAGAATTGAAAAAGGGGAATGGGATGAGAAAATTGAGAGTGAATTGAAAGAGGCTTGCGGGCAGTTTAAAAGTAAATAATATGGCAAGAGGCAAGGATAGTTTTGATTTTCAAGGAGAAAAAACAGCAGGTATAATAAGTATCCTTTCTCGAAGGATCATGTCAATGGAAGCAGATATACCGGATGAACTCTCTCGAATGAGATTGTTGCGAGAGGCGCTTGCAGAAATTAAAAGAATAAAAGAAGAACAACACCGATTGTTAGATGAAGACGCAGGAGTTAAATATGCTTGGGAAAGACTTGTTTTAGTAGCTACTCAAAAAGCAGAAGAGCTTGGTTATAATACAATAGCTGATGAAATTAGAGAGAATGACAAACAAGAATAGAAAATTTTATGGCCATAAACACTAAAGCAATTAAACGCCGTCTCAAATCCATTGCCAGTACCAAAAAAATTACCAAAGCCATGGAGATGATTGCGGCTGCCAAAATGCGCAAAGCGGTCAATGCCGCCTTAGAAACTCGCACCTACGCGACGCTTGCTTGGGAATTATTGGTCGATCTTTCAAAAAATCAAAAAGAGCAGATTCCTCTACTTTCAGTTAGACCCGTCGAAAAGATTCTTATGATTATCATTACTTCCAATCGTGGTCTCTGCGGAAGTTTCAATGCCAATATTATTAAGAAAACTGCCGCCCAACTTAAAAACCCTGCTAACATTGCCACCCAAAGAATTGAAGGGGAGGAAATAATACCAAAAGGAAATGTTTCTGTAGATGTGATTGGGGTGGGCAGAAAAGGTGCTGATTTTGCGAAAAAAATGGGCTATAACCTGATCGCTTCCTTTACTGATTTGTCCGATACGCCGAACCTAGATGATGCCATGCCAATTGCGAATATGATTATTGAAGCCTATGAAAAACAAACCTACGATAAAGTAATTGTTGCGTACACAGATTTTAAATCTGCCTTAGTGCAGACCGCAAAATTACGACAAGTACTACCAGTTTCAGAAGTTGATTTAGAACAAATGTTAATTGATTTAACAGAAAAAACTGTTTCATCGGCAGAGAAAAAGACTCCCACAGATTATCTCTTTGAACCGAACCGGTTAGATGTGCTAAAAGTTATTTTGCCAAGACTGGTAGAAACACAGGTGTACCAAACACTGCTTGAATCATCTGCGAGTGAACATAGTAGCCGTATGGTAGCTATGAAAAATGCCAGTGAGGCTGCTAAAGATATGATCGCTGAATTAAGTCTTACATTCAATAAAGCGAGACAGGCAGGTATTACCCAGGAGATCGCAGAAATTGCCGGTGGAGCTGCAGCGCTTGAATAATTTTACTAAACTAATAAACCATTTTACTAATTCTAGTATGAATAAAGGAAAAATTTCCCAAATTATCGGTGTAGTGGTAGACGTACATTTTCCAGAAAATTTGCCGTCTCTTTTTAATGCGCTAGAAGTCAAAATGCCAAATGGCAGCATCTTGACCCTAGAAGTCCAACAGCACTTAGGCTCCAATACTGTCCGCGCGATTGCTATGAACACAACAGACGGTTTACAACGCGAAACCGAAGTTATTGATACTGGCAAGGCTATTTCTGTTCCGGTTGGCTCGGCAACGTTGGGTAGAATGTTCAATGTTACTGGCGAAGCCATTGATGGTCTTGGTGCAGTCAAGGCAGAAAAAAAATATTCCATTCACCGGGCAGCTCCTACTTTCAAACAACAATCAACAAAGTCAGAAATTTTAGAGACTGGTATTAAAGTTATTGACCTTATCTGCCCGTTCCTAAAAGGTGGTAAGATCGGCTTGTTTGGCGGTGCTGGTGTTGGTAAGACTGTCGTTATCCAAGAACTTATTCGCAACATCGCTCAAGAGCACGGGGGCTACTCCATGTTTGCTGGCGTAGGAGAACGCAGTCGTGAAGGAAATGATTTGTATCGCGAAATGAAAGAATCTGGCGTACTTGATAAAACCGCTCTGGTCTTTGGTCAGATGAATGAACCACCGGGTGCCCGTGCTCGCGTGGCTCTCACAGCTCTTTCCATGGCCGAATATTTCCGCGATGAAGAAGGGAAGGATTTATTGCTGTTCGTAGATAATATTTTCCGCTTTACCCAGGCAGGTTCTGAAGTATCGGCGCTCCTTGGTCGCATGCCTTCCGCTGTAGGTTATCAACCGACCTTGGCTACCGAAATGGGTGCTTTGCAAGAACGTATCACCAGTACTGAAAAAGGATCTATCACCTCTGTACAGGCAGTCTATGTACCAGCCGACGACTTGACCGATCCAGCTCCAGCCACCACTTTTGCTCACTTGGATTCTACTGTTGTGTTGAACCGTTCTCTGTCAGAACTCGGTATCTATCCAGCTGTAGATCCGCTTGACTCCAACTCCACCATTCTTGATCCGTTAATTGTTGGGGAAGAACATTATCGCACTGCCCGTGATGTACAGAAAGTATTGCAGAAATATAAGGACTTACAAGATACAATTGCTATTTTGGGTATGGAAGAATTGTCGGATGAAGATAAACTTACCGTTATGCGCGCGAGAAAATTGCAGAAATTTCTATCTCAACCATTCTTTGTGGCTGAAGTTTTCACCGGTAGTCCGGGTAAGTATGTAAAACTGGCAGATACCATCCGAGGATTTAGAGAAATTCTCGATGGAAAACATGATAGCAAATCTGAACAAGCCTTCTATATGAAAGGTTCTATCGATGAAGTTAAATAGCTAATATTGTCATTGCGAGGAATGAAATGACGAAAGCAATCCCATAATCCGTGGGATCGCCACGCTTCGCTCGCGATGACACAAACACTCCTATGCTCAAATTCAAAATCGTCACACCGGAAAAAAGCATTTATGAGAACGAAGTCTCTCAGGTTTCTATCCCAACTATGGATGGTGAAATTACGATTTTACCGAACCATATTCCATTGGTATCAGTTCTAAAAGCAGGGGAATTGCGATTGAAGGATCGCAACGGTGAACATACGATCGCTGTCTCAGGAGGATTTTTAGAAGTTAAGGAACATAACGAAGTAATTATTCTAGCCGATCACGCCGAACGAGCTGCGGATATTGATATTCAAAAAACCGAAGAGGCCAAACAGCGAGCTGAGGAACAAATGAAAAAACTTGATAACGCTCAAGATGTTGATTACGCAAAACTTCAGGCTGTGCTGGACCGGGAGTTAAATAAGCTCAGAATTGCCAAGAAGTATCGCAACTTGCCAATTGATAAATAATACGGTATACTCTAGGCATTAAATAAATACTTTTTATTATTTTCGTATGGATAAATGCCAAAAATGCAGAGGTGTGCTAGAAGAAATGAATGACGCTTGTTTATGCGATGAGAATGTATGTGTGAGGTGCTGTCAATGCGAAGAAACTTGCGGTTGCGAATGTATTGATAAAGTAAACAGCTAAATTCTTCAAACCTTAGTTAAAATAAGAGTTTTTGGTAACAAAAACCACGTTTTTACGTCTTCTATAGTACAGGATCTCTCCAAACCGGAGAGATGTGCTGTTTTGGTAATAATAAATTATGCAGCAAAATACAAAAAAAACGCTGAGCATATTTTGGCAAGAAATTAAAAAATATAAAACCTCCGGCTTGGTGGTATTCTTTTCTGTGGCAATTGCCTCAGGTATGAGTATTATCACACCGCTGTATTTTAAAAAAATTTTTGACCTCTTAGCTCAGCCGGGACCAAAAGAGGAATTAGTTCCACAACTAGTACACATTCTGCTCGTAATTTTAACTATCGAGCTTTTGATTTGGGTGTCATGGCGTACCAGCACTTTTTTCATTTCATACTTCCAAGTCTCTATCATGACCAGCTTGTCTGATCGTTGTTTTCGATATATCCACAAACATTCATTTGCGTATTTCAATGATAATTTTGTCGGCGCTTTGGTAAAAAAAGTTAATCGATTTACCAGAGCCTTCGAAGATATTACCGATAAGCTGGCTTTTGATATTTTACAACTTACCGTCAATATCAGTTTGATCATTTTTGTTTTGATACAAAAAAATTTATACTTGGGAATATCCATCATCGTTTGGATGGTCGTATTTTTTATTGTCAATTTGACGTTTACAAAATTCAAGTTGAAATATGATCTAGAGCGTAGTCAGGCTGACTCGAACGCAACCGCTGTTTTAGCAGATACGATCACCAACAATGCGAATGTGAAGCTGTTCGGCGGATACGTTCGCGAGGTGAAAAATTTTGCTGCCGCCATTGACAGGGTTAAGAAGCTACGCTGGTTTACTTGGAATCTCAGCAATATTTACGAAGCTACACAGGCTCTTCTTACGACTATTCTAGAAGTTGGAATTTTTTATATCGCTATCTTGCTTTGGCAGAGAGACATCCTAACCATCGGAGACTTTGTCCTTATCCAATCTTACGTACTCATTGTCATAATGAGAACCTGGGACTTCGGCAGAGTTATTCGAAATATATATGAGAATCTAGCTGAGGCTGAGGAGATGACTCTTGTTTTGAATGAACCGCATGGGGTTGTCGATATTAAAAATGCCAAAAATTTGAGTGTTTCTGAGGGGCAAATTGAATTACGAAAAGTTAATTTCTTTTATCACCAAACTCGTCCGATATTAGAAGACTTCAATCTTACAGTAGCGCCAAAAGAAAAAATCGCCCTCGTCGGTCCATCTGGAGGAGGGAAGAGCACTATCATCAAATTACTGCTTAGAATGTACGATGTCACTTCTGGTAAAATTACCATTGACGACCAAGATATCAGTCACGTGAAGCTCGAAAGTCTCTGGCAAAATGCGAGCCTGGTTCCTCAAGACCCAATTCTTTTTCATCGGAGTCTGCTCGAAAATATTCGCTACGGCAAACCAAACGCGAGCGAAGAAGAGGTGGTAAGAGCCGCCAAGCTCGCGCATTGTCATGAATTTATCAAAGACCTACCAGAAGGATATAATACCTTTGTCGGAGAGCGGGGCGTGAAACTGTCAGGTGGCGAACGCCAGCGAGTTGCCATCGCGCGGGCAATTCTGCACAATGCCCCAATTTTGATTCTAGACGAAGCGACTTCCAGCCTTGATTCAGAGTCTGAACAACTCATCCAAAAGGCTCTAGACGTCCTTATAACGGGCAAGACAGTGATCGTGGTAGCCCATCGACTATCGACTATTATGAAAATGGATAGGATTGTGGTAGTAAAAGAAGGCAGGATTGTAGAAACCGGTTCACATCAAGAATTGCTCCAGCAAGAAAAAGGTTTGTATAAAAAACTATGGGAGGTCCAGGCGGGTGGATTTATTGCCTAAAAAATCTATAGCTTCCCAAATAACAACTTGAAGATTTGTCTCTGGAATTTCGCAAATGTCGCACTTTCAATAATCCAAGCTGTGTTTGAATTAAAATCAACAAAGGCAACCTTAGTGTTATAAACAATCTGCGTTATGTCGTACTCAAATAGATCATACTGTGCCGGAACAAAATGCGATATACGCTCAATAACTCTCGGTTTTGTTTTCGCTGTTTTTTCGTTGGTAATCACAAATTTTTGTATTTCTTTTTTGTGGCAAATGCGTTCAAAATATCCAGGCGGTAAATATCTATCGTTCTTAATATAATCTTTTGGAGATTCATAGCGATAAAATACATCCCCTTTTTTACACGTTGTCAATACGTCTTCATACACCCATGAAACAACTTTTTCACCTTCATAAAATTTAATTTTAGGTCGTGGATTCCGGTTATCATACATTCCGACTAAATCAGGCAAGAGTTTGTCGAGTTCATTGTTAACACTTTCGGCTAGTGCCTTTAGGCGATGGGGTGATTCTGCTACATACAGGGTACGTTTTCCGTGTACTGAGGTTGAGACTAAATTTTTCTTTATTAGTGTTGGCAATATTTTGTAGATTGTTGGACGATGCAAGTTCGTTATTTTTGTGATATGAGCAATACTCATTGCGCCTTCTTCAAGAATAGACAAATAAACCGTACCCTCTTCCTTTTTTAAACCAAGTGTTTCTAAGAGTTCTTTAATATGCATAAAATGTATGAAATAATTACAACATTATAATACTACTTTTTTTGCTAAATTTAGTCAAATTTTTATTTATTTCTAAATTTTTATTACAAAATTCGTATTATATTTATACATTTTTCACTGATTCATGCTATTTTAACTTAAACCATTTACCGGAGCGATCTATATGAAGCGCGCACTCATTCTCGGTGGAACCAACGGTCAGAGCCTGGGCCGCAAGTTGGCCCTGCTCATGCTCGCCGACGGCATCACCCCCATTCTCGTGGGGCGCAGTGCCGCGGAGGCATCCAAGGACCCTGAAGTGGCTGGTGCTCAATTCGTCACGGCGGATCTGATGGATCTCGACGTGAGCGAGCAGGTGCTGGCACAGCTTGCAGACCTCTCGGACATCGTCTCCGTCACCATCGCTGGTGGCGGACCGCATCTGCGGGGCAATGTCGGCGATCACGATCTCGTTGACCGCCGGCAGCTCTGGCGGTCGGTGGTGGAGGGACCGATAGAACTCGTGACGGCGTTTCACACGGCCTCACAGCAACCCTACCACCTCATCACTGTCGCCTCGACGAGTGCGACGCTCATCCGCAAAGATGAGACTGTGTACGCCACTGCGCAGGCTGCGCGACGGGCCTATGCTCTTAACTTCGCCTACGAGTTGGGTCAGCGACGAAGCTCCAAGAGCCTCCTTGCCTGCCCTGGTGGTATGAAGACGGGACTCTGGATTGGCAGAGGCGTGGACACGAGAAAGTTCATGGATCCATCTATTGTCGCCGGAATCATCTGGCGTACAGCGAAAGAACAGGTCGCAAGATTGACCGAGTTGACCATCTACCGTGGGCGAGATGGGACTCCCTGGCCCAAGGAGAAGACGTACATCGACTCTGACTGGGACTGATTCGATGGCTCTGAATCGCGTGCGGGCGAGAAGTCAAGGAGGTCTCTGTAGCCGCACCCGCAGAGAATCCTTCTATTAATTGCTGGTTAGTTTTGTGATAAGATAAATTATCTATGCAAATTATAATTGAAATTCTAAAATTCACCTTATTTTTCACGGCGTCATTTTTGATTTTCTATTTACCAATAGAGAAAAAAACAAAAAATAAAGCTTGGTATTATCGAGGGCTATGTTTGTTTGGAGTTACTTTGGTCTTTATTATATATGCCAAATATTTTGCTGGCCCGATTGGTTGTTTTTTAAATAAAAGAGAAATAAAATGCGGTGTAGACCATGTACTATTTTCATTTGTCATGGCTGTATTTTTTTCTTTGATGGGCCTAATTATATTACTTAAAGAGAGATACGAATTAAGTAAGAATAGAAAGTAGACTTATCGTTGCCAAATTAGCCTATATAACCTATAATAAATCCAGCCAAAAGGCTGTTTTTATTTATGAATTTATGGCTGATTATAATCTAAACAAAGCCCAGAAACAGGCCATTGAATACTACGATGGACCGCTCATTATCGTGGCTGGCGCAGGCACAGGCAAGACAACCGTAATCACAGAGAAAATAACCCATATTCTTCAGAACAAGCTGGCTACACCGGAAGAAATTTTAGCCTTGACCTTTACCGAAAAAGCCGCCGCCGAGATGTTTGAACGTGTTGATTCTAGTATGGAGATTGGCTATGTGGATCTGCAGATTTCTACGTTTCACGCTTTTTGCCAAAAAATTTTGGAGGAATACGGACTCGACATTGGCCTTGGACACAACTTCAAGCTTATTACCGAAACCGAAAGTTGGTTGCTCATGCGAAAGAATCTGGACAAATTCAACCTTGATTATTATCGACCGATGGGAAATCCGGCCAGCCACTTACATGCCCTGATTTCTCATTTCCAAAAGTGCAAGGATGAGCTCATCACACCGGCAGAATATGTGCAGTATGCCGAGGATATGTTTGCCAACAAGGACAGTGCAGAAGGCGAAGATGTCTCAAAACTCAATGAGTTGGCAAATGCCTATCATACCTACAATCAAATTTTACTTGACAACAATGCCCTTGATTTTGCTGATCTTATTTTTTATACCGTCAAACTCTTCAAAGAACGTCCTGCAATTTTAAAACAATTACAAAAAAAATATAAATATATTTTGGTAGATGAATTTCAAGATGTAAATTGGTCTCAATACCAATTGGTACAGATGCTGTCTCGAGCTGGTTCACAACTAACTGTAGTAGGGGATGATGATCAGAGTATTTATGCCTTTCGTGGCGCTTCGGTGTCAAATATCTTACGATTTAAGGATGATTTTCCGAAAGCCAAAGAAATTGTCCTCAATGAAAATTATCGCTCACAGCAAAAAATTTTGGATCTTGCTTACAAGCTCATCCAAAATAATAACCCCGATCGATTAGAAGTAAAATTAAATGTAAATAAAAAATTAATTAGCCGCCCTAATTATCCTGAGCTCGCGCCGAAGGATCCCTCAGAACAATGCGTTGTCCATATCCACGCCGCTACTCTCGACGAAGAGGTAAATAACGTGATTAAAACCATTGTCCAGATCAAAGAAACAGACTCCGAAGCAGCCTGGAAAGATTTTGCAATTCTGGTCCGAGCCAACAATCACAGCGAACCGTTTATCTCCGCGCTCGAAAAAGCTGGTATCCCATACGAATTCTTGGCCGCTTCCGGACTGTATCGTCAACCGCTGGTGCTGGATTGTCTTAACTTCCTTAAACTTTTGGATAACTATCGTGAATCTACGGCTTTATTCCGGTTGCTTCTTTTGCCGGTTTGGAAAATGGATGATCACGACTTACAAAAAATAACATATTTTGCCAAACGCAAAGCGGTTTCATTATACGAAACTTTGAAGCAAAGCGAACAATACAGCTTGTCACCAGATGGAACTCTGTCAGCGCAAAAAATCTTACAGGTCATACAGAAAGGCATGCAAAATAGCAAAACAGAAAAACCCACGACCGTTCTGTTTCATTTCCTGCAGGACAGCGGCATGCTGGAGTATTTGACCAAAGAAGAGTTGAAACAAAACAAAGAAGTCATCAGACAAATTTACCAGCTCAAAGAATTTTTTGAATACGTGCGGGATTTCGAGCATGGCACACCGCACGCTACGGTAATGAATTTTCTTGAGCACTTCAATTATGTCATGGATTCAGGTGATCCCGGCGGCATGTACCAGGCAAGTGATAATACTGACGCGGTACATATTATTACGGTTCACAAATCAAAGGGCTTAGAATTTAAATATGTCTTTGTAGTTAATCTGGTCGAAGACAGGTTCCCGGGTCGACGTCGCGGCGAAGCTATTCCGATTCCCGAAGGTTTGATAAAAGAAAAATTACCGGAAGGCGATAATCATTACCAAGAAGAGCGACGGCTGATGTATGTCGCGATGACACGCGCCAAAAATCAGTTATTTCTGACAAGTGCTGATGATTATGGCGGAGTGAAAAATAAAAAAATCTCTCGTTTTCTTCCCGAGCTTGGCTTTACAGTCCTAGAAAAACCAGAAAAAACAAAAGGTGAAAAATTAATTTCCGTACCAGCCAAACTTGAGGACAGAGCAGAGTTAATCTACGAAGTGCCGAAAATATTTTCGTTCTCCCAGATTAAAGCCTACGAAACTTGTCCGTATCAATACAAACTAAGCCATATTCTGCATATACCGACTAAAGGGAGCGCTAGTTTTAGTTTTGGAAAAAGCATGCACAGCACCATGCAAAAGTTCTATGAACGGCTGAAAGAATTAAATCAGGCTACGCAAACTTCACTCTTTGGAGAAAATCCAACCGGTGAGGTGTCTGCAAACGGAGTTAAAGCGCCGAGTCTGGATGAATTACTTGCGTTTTACGACCAATCTTGGATAGACGATTGGTATTTGGATGCAAAACAAAAAGAAGAGTACTACAAAACTGGCAAAGATATTTTGCGCGCTTTTTATAACACCGAGAAAGAGCATTGGACTGTTCCCATTTCATTGGAAAGCGGATTTAAGGTAAAAATCGGTGATTATCTGCTGCGGGGCCAAATAGACAGACTGGATCAAACGATTGACGGCTCGTTAGAAATTATTGATTATAAGACGGGTAAGGGTAAAGAAAAGCTGGAGGCAGGAGATAAAGACCAACTATTGATTTATCAAATTGCTATAAACCAGTTGCCTGAATATAAAAAGTCTGGAGTGGCGCCTACTTTAAGCTACGTGTATCTCAATAATTATGTTAACCTTAGTGATAATGTGAAAATTTCATTCTTGGGCGCTGATAAAGAAATCGAAAAGTTGAAGGAAAAAGTAATACGAACCATTGACGAAATTAAATCTGGAAATTTTCAAGCCACACCTAGTCCGCAAGTATGTAAAAACTGCGACTTTAGAAATATTTGCCAATTCAGAACTTAATTATATTTGTATGGTCATGAAATCTCTCGGAGAAATTCTCAAAAAACAGATGCCGCAGATGCAGAGAGGCAAGCAAATCGCCGCGACTATAGTTGTGGAAAAAGCCAACGATATTATCAGAGAACTCTTCCATCCGTCAGCGGTCAAATACGCACAAGCTATTTATTTTAAGGATAAAACGATCGCAATTACCTGTCTCAGTTCAGTCATGGCCCAAGAGATACGATTAAACGAGCAAAGAATAATCAGCGGCATAAACAAGAAATTGGGAACTTTGACAGTGGAGCGAGTGAGGTATCTAGTTTAGATGAAAGATAAATTTACTTGCCAAACAGTAAAAAAGAGCCTAAAATAGAGCCAGCATATGACCCTTCGTCAATATTTAATTTTGATGTCAATTGGGGCCTTTATTTGTTGGTTGGCCTGGTTTTTTGTAGTAAGCAGCATCGATCCTACACAGACAAGTTTGTTTGGATTTTTGTTTTTTTATTTAAGCTTATTTTTGGCTTTGACAGGAACTGTTTCGGTTATGGGATTTCTCGTTAAAAAAATAATTTTAAAAGAAGACCGTGTGGTCTTTCACCATGTTAAATCAACCTTTCGACAAGGCATGTTAACTGCGATGGTTATTATTAGCGGACTGATCTTGTTGCAAATTAAATTGCTTGCCTGGTGGAGTGCAATCCTGCTAGTTCTATTTTTTACTGCCGTAGAAGGTGTTATTTTCACCAGTCGAAAATATAGTAATCGTGATCTATAATTATGTTCGAAGGATTATTAAAAAAATTTAGAAAAGATATAGGTATTGATCTGGGAACTGCCAACACGCTTGTCTATGTTAAAGGCAGAGGGATAGTAATCAACGAACCAAGTGTGGTAGCCGTAAATACTAAGACCGAACAAATTTTAGCTGTGGGAAACGAAGCCAAAGATATGCTTGGTAAGACGCCCCCTCATATTGTCACAACCCGACCATTGATAAACGGCATTATTTCTGATTTTGAAGTAACCGAAAAGATGTTGAAGTTTTTTATTGATAAAGTATACGAAGAAAACATGAACATAATGAGCAGACCACGCGTGGTCGTAGGAGCTCCGCTAGAGATTACCGAAGTTGAACTAAAGGCTATAAATGATGCCGCCACAAACGGAGGCGCAAGGGAAGTGATCGTGGTGCAAGAACCAATGGCGGCGGCGATTGGCGCGAGATTGCCGATACGAGAACCTGTTGGCAACTTTATTGTCGAAATGGGTGGAGGCACAGCTGAAATTGCCGTTATTTCTTTAGGCGGAATTGTGACTTGGCGGTCAATCCCAATCGCGGGGGATGAATTGAACAGGAATATCATGCAATACGCCCGAGAGAGATTCAATTTGTTGCTTGGCGAGAAACAGGCGGAGGAAATCAAAATCAAAATTGGTTCCGCTATAGAACTAAACGAACCGATGATATTTCCAATGCGCGGCCGTGATCTGGTAAGCGGTCTGCCAAAAGAGGTTATGATTAATGACACGCAAGTCAGGGAAGCAATCACTAAATCGCTCCGCACCATCATCGAAAACATCAAAGGTGTTTTAGAGACCACACCACCCGAGTTAGTCGCAGATATTCACGAGCGAGGAATTGTTTTATCAGGCGGCGGGGCACTGTTGCGCGGGTTTGACCAGCTCATTGCCAGAGCAGTAGAAATTCCAGTTCGCATCGCGGACGATCCACTCACCTCAGTGGTTAGAGGAACAGGCATATTATTAGACGACGATGAACTACTTAATGAAATTGCTGTTAAAAACAAACATCCGGGCAGTGAAATTTAGCACCTTCTATGCTACGTTTAAAAGCTAAGAATTATGTATTTTTAGGAGTTGTTTTATTGCTAACAGTTCTTTTTCATCACGTCGGCTTCTTAAGCTTTGCCGAACGAACAGTGCGCGGCTTGATGATTCCAGTGTCTACAAAAATTACGCATTGGAAAGTGTCGGCTCGGGGATTTTATGATATTTATTTTGCGAACAAAGAAACACTCGCAGAAAAATACGCTCAGTGCGTAATAAAAAATCAGGACGTAAAAGTTTTTGATATACAAACCAAAATCTTGGAGCAAGAAAATAGCGAGCTTAGAAAACAACTGGCTTTTTTTCATCGCCGTAATTTTGTCCACGTGACGGCTGACGTGGTTGGTTTAAATACCGACAATGTTGAAAAGATGATTGTTATTAACGTCGGGACAGAGGATGGGATCAAAGTAGATCAAGCAGTTATCGTAAGTGACGGTATACTTATTGGCACGATCGCTAAAACTGAAAAAAATATTTCTTTAGTAAGATTAATAAATGATAATCAAAGTAAAATCGCCGCCACACTTCTAAATAAAGATAAAAGTTTAGGTGTCGTAGAGGGCGGTTATGGACTAAGCATTAAAATGAATTTTATTCCGCGCAATGAAGTAGTACTTGTGGGAGACCAAGTAGTAACTTCAGGGCTTGAGGAAAACATACCAAGAGGACTGCTAATTGGCGAGGTTTCCGTTGCTGAAAACGAAGCGTACCAGCCTTTCCAACAGGCGGTTCTAAGTCCGGCTGTAGACTTGTCAAAGTTATTTATTGTTAGTGTTTTGTCGGGGACTTAAAACCTTCGCGTATGAGACTTTTCTGGAAAACTATATTTTTTTTATTAGCAGTAATATTCATTTTAATAGGCCATGTTTTTGTTATCAATTTTTTACCTTTTCCTTACAACCGGCTGAACATAATTTTCTCTATTTTAATTTTTCTACTTATTACAAGACAGGGTAGGCAGGCAGTCTGGTTGGCTCTAATTCTTTCGTACTGCATTGACTTGTTAAGTGCCGTCCCTTTCGGTATTGGACAAGTATCCTTAATTACCAGCCTACTTGCGATTAACTGGTTTCAATTAACAATACTTACCAATCGATCCGGATATATAATTTTCATCTTGACTTTTTTTGCAGTAATTCTCTATCGGGCAATATTTTTCTTTACTCTTATTACGTATAACTATTTTATAAGCAATCCAATTTTGCCGGGAAAAACAATCCTCATTGATACGGTCTGGGAAACGATTTTTTCCGCTTCCGCGGTATATATAACATATACGATTTATTCTAAATTTATAAAAAAACTGGCGCGAAAAAGATTTGACTGACATCTTAAATATGACAAAGCTTTTTAACATTTCCGAAAATGAAATAAACGACAGCGATCTTAGCGGCAAATACAGTCATAATTGGGTGGAAGAGTCTTTTAATTTTGAAGTGCGAAGCGGCAAACAGACATCGACTCCTCATACTAAAACATATCTAGGCACAAGTATTTCAAGCCGAACCGCTCTTATTTTAACCATTGTTGTGAGCTTTGGATTAAGCATTCTTTTGGCGAAAACTTTTTATCTTCAGATCATAAGAGGTAACTATTATCAAGATTTAGCCGAAGGAAACCGAATTCGATTGAAACCGGTATTGGCCGAACGAGGAATTATCTACGACAGGTTTCATACTGAATTAGTTCAAAATATCCCTAATTTTTCTCTTACTGTTATTCCTCAGGACCTGCCTAGAGAAGCCCAAAAACGTCAAAAAATTATTGACCAGGTAGTGAATCTAAGTGGTATCCCCAAAGAGCAGATTATTGATTTGTTGGCTAAATACAGCTTCTATAGTTACGCCTCATTAGTAATTAAAGAAAACTTGGATTATGAATCAGCCCTTAGATTATATATAAAAAGCGCAGAACTTCCCGGTATTTCGATAGAAAAGGGGAGTAAAAGATACTATCTTCACGATCAGACCAGCGCGAGCAGCTCGCTAAGCAACTCACATTTGCTTGGCTATCTGGGAAAACTAAATGAAACCGAATTGAAAAGTTTACGGGCGCAGAACCAATATTTGCTCTTTGATAGTATAGGCAAAACGGGCTTAGAAAAGACTTATGAATCTGATCTGCGTGGTATCTATGGTTTAAAAAAGGTGGAGGTGAACGCCGCCGGCCACGAACAAACTGTACTAGCGGAAGAACCTCCTTTCCCGGGCAAAAATTTGATTCTAAGCATAGACGCTGAAGCGCAGCGCACACTGGAAACATTAACCCAGAATATGCTTATCCGTCTGCATAAAACCAAGGCTGCAGCTATAGCCATGGATCCGCGCGATGGCTCCATTTTAGCAATGGTCAGTTTACCTGCTTTTGATAACAATGATTTTTCCGGTGGAATCTCCTCAGAAAAATACTCAAAATATAACAATGATCTGAACCACCCCTTGTTTAACCGAGCTATTGGAGGGACATACCCTTCGGGATCTACGGTAAAACTGGTCATAGCCGCTGCGGCCTTAGAGGAAAAAATAATTACTCCTGTTACGACGTTTTTAAGTACCGGCGGCTTACAGTTGGGTGATCGCATGTTTCGAGATTGGAAAGCAGGAGGACATGGTGTAACTGATGTTAGCAAGGCCATTGCCTGGTCGGTTAACACTTTTTTTTATTACGTTGGCGGTGGTTATAAAAATTTTGTCGGCTTGGGAGTAGATAAAATCATTAAGTATATGCAACTGTTTAGTCTTGGGAAAAAAACCGGCATTGATTTAAATGGCGAAGCGGCAGGTTTTTTGCCCAGCAAAGAATGGAAACTAGCCACTAAAGGCGAGCCGTGGTATGTCGGGGATACCTACAATCTTTCCATTGGACAAGGAGATTTACTTGTGACTCCGCTACAGGTAGCTGTGTGGACGGCCGCAGTTGCCAATGGTGGTAGTATCGTCGAGCCTCATCTGGCCCAACAGCTCGAAGAACCTATAAGCCACAAGAGAACTAATTTGGAATTCAAAAAGACTAAAACAACTCTAACTGAAAGTAATATCAATCTTGTTAAACAGGGGATGCGAGATTGCGTCACGTATGGCAGCTGCCAAATGATGCAAACCCTTCCGTTTAGCAGTGCGGGTAAAACCGGCACGGCCCAATGGAACGCAAATAAAGAAAATCACGCTTGGTTTACTTCCTTCGCCCCATTAGAAAATCCTAAAATCGTTGTAACTGTACTGGTGGAGGAGGGTGTTGAGGGAGCATCGGCCGCTCAGCCAATCGCCCGAGATTTCCTGTCCTGGTGGGGTAAAAAATATCTTAACTAAGTTTGATTTTTTAAACCGGTGTGTTATACTTTTAAGGTCTATTTTTAAGCTTTATTAATATAAATCTACATATGTCTGACGGTCAAATTCAATACGTAAGCAAAGAAAGACTGCAGGAACTGCAAGCGGAATTTGATAATTTAAAAAATAAAAAAATCCCTGATATTGCCAACCGCATCGATGAAGCAAAGCAACATGGTGATCTTTCAGAAAATGCCGAGTACCAGCAGGCTAAGGAGGAGATGGCTTGGGCTCACGGACGGCGCCAGGAACTCGAATACATTTTGGATAATGTACAGGTGGTAGAAGGAAACCACAAAAAACAGAGCACTGTGATTGTAGGCAGTGTCGTAACTGTCAAAACAGGAAATAAAAATAAAACCTACACCATTGTCGGCCCCCAAGAAGCAGACCCTTTAAACGGAAAAATATCCAACGAATCTCCATTGGGCGGCGCGTTCATCGGACATAAAGTCGGCGAAGAAATTATCGCCTACACACCGGCTGGAAAACAGTTATACGAAATTTTGGAAATAAATTAAATCTGACCATCTTGTATGACTAACGACATTAGAGAAGACGTTGTTCGGCTGGAACGCCTGCACCAGCTGCGCGAGCTAGGCATCAATCCATACCCAAGTCAGACCAGAGACCGCCTGGCTATTGCTGAAGTTTTGAACAAACCGGAAAAAGAAATAGTACCCATTGCGGGACGACTCATCTCCAAAAGAGAAATGGGTAAAATTACTTTTTCACATCTTAAGGACGAAAGCGGTAAAATTCAAATTGCTTTTTCGGAAAAAGAACTTGGTAAAGATCTATATAAATTATTTATCAAGCACTTTGACCTCGGAGATTTTTTATATGTAGAGGGTGAATTATTCATCACTCATAAGGGTGAGCTGACGGTACTAGTTAAGAAATATGAAATTTTAAGCAAAGCGCTTTTGCCGTTGCCGGAGAAATTTCACGGCCTGCAAGATATTGAAGTTAGATATAGACAGCGCTATCTAGATCTTATTTCGAACGAAGATTCCGTGCGCATTGCCAAGGTTCGGAGTGTTCTCGTGCGAGAAATCAGAAACTACTTTGATAGTAAAGGTTTCTACGAAGTAGAAACACCGATTTTACAGACTCTCTACGGCGGCGCTCTGGCAAAACCATTTGCCACCCATCATAATGCTTTAGATATTCCGCTTTATCTCCGTATCGCCCCGGAACTCTATCTAAAACGATTGATTGTTGGCGGTTTTGAAAAGGTCTATGAAATTGCCAAGTGCTTTAGAAATGAAGGAATCGACAATAATCATAACCCAGAGTTTACTCAAATAGAATTTTACTGGGCCTATGCGAACTACCAAGATCTCATGAATTTGGTAGAAGATTTATTGCCAAAAATTATTACTGCCGCCGGCTTACCGCTCAAGTTCAGCGTAGGGGAACACGAGGTTGATTTTACGCCTCCATACCCACGGCAGACTATGAGAGAAATCATCAAATCATACGCCAAAATTGATATCGAAGAATTTCCTGACCAAGAATCTTTGTATAAAAAAATAAAACCACTGCACATTGAAGGAGTTGACGAGCATACTGGCTACGGAAAAATGATAGATGAAATTTATAAGGCCTTTGCCAGACCGCACATTATCAATCCGATCTTTATGATTGACCATCCGGTTGAACTATCTCCGCTGGCAAAAAGAAAAAAAGACAACGAAAAATACGTAGAACGATTACAGCTCGTGTGTGTTGGCGGCAATGAACTTTGTAATGGTTTTTCCGAGCTTAATGATCCTATAGACCAAGAAGCAAGGTTCAAAGAACAGGAGCGACTGGCTGCGTCCGGAGATGAAGAAAGCATGCCGTACGACGAGGATTTCATCACTGCGCTTAAGCACGGCATGCCGCCAACTGCCGGATTGGGGATGGGTATAGACAGGTTAGTAAAACTGCTTATGGATGTGCAGAATCTGAAGGAGGTAATCCTGTTTCCAACACTGAAGCCGGAACAAAAAACAGAGTGATATGCAGAAGATTATGGTTTTTGGCACATTTGATGTAGTTCACCCGGGACATGTTCACATGCTCAAAGAAGCGAAGGGTCTGGGGGATTATCTGATAGTAGTAATATCACGAGACCAAATTACAACCGAAGTCAAAGGCAAAAAACCACTATTTAATGAAGACGATCGTTTACAAGCCGTACAACAATTACATATTGCAGACAAAGTCAGATTAGGCAATCTTGGCCCTGACAAATACCAAGCGATTAAAGAAGAGAAGCCGGATATTGTTGCCCTGGGATACGACCAGGTAGCATTCGTAGATAAGTTAAGGGAGAACATCGAACCATACATACAAATCGTGCGGCTACAACCGTATAAACCAGAGACATACAAGAGCTCAAAAATAAAAGAGGTAGAAGATAAACCAGGCAAAATCTATGAGAAAGATATTGATCGCGACGACAAATAAAGAAAAATTCAAAGAGATCACCACAGAACTTGCAGACATGCATTTTAAGTTTGTGGGCCTTAAAGACGTGGGGCTAGATAAGATTGAACTTGATGAACCACATACTACTACCTGGCAAAACGCCCTAGAGAAAGCAGAGTTTTTTGCCAAAAAAAGTGGTTTGCTTACTTTTGCCGAAGATACCGGACTGTTTATCAAAGAATTAAATGGCCAGCCCGGGATCAAATCGAAACGATATGCGCCCACAGCCAAAGAAAGAATCAAAAAAGTTTTAACTCAGCTTAGTGGAGTGCCTGACGAAAAACGTACCGCGTATTTTCAAACCACCGGATGCCTGTTTGATCCGCAGACCGGTAGTTTTACCACTTTTAGCGGGCGAGTAGATGGCCAAATCGCTAAAACAATGCAACCAGGTCTAAAAGAAGATATGGGCTATGATCCTATATTTTATTTCCCACCACTCAAAAAAACATTTTCACAAATGAGTATTTTGGAAAAAAATTCCATCAGCCATCGCGGTCAAACCATCAACCAGCTTCGATATTTTCTCATGACCAATTATCAAGTAAAACAGATTATGTGCGCCGCTGGCATCGTCGTCAAAAATGGTAAAATGCTGATGACAAAGCGAAGGGATCATAGACCGCTGTATAATAATAAATGGGAATTCCCGGGCGGGGGAGTTGAGGTGGGAAAAAGCATCGCTGAAACGCTATATGACGAAGTCTTTGAGGAGTCTGGCTTCAAAGTCAATATTGAGGCTCAACTTCCGGAAATTCCTACTATGGTAGAGACTTCCAATAACTACCAGGTACATCTTGTACTGTACATCTGTTCAGTCAAATCAGGTAAAATAAAACTAGCTGAAGCAGAAAGCTCAGACTACGGATGGTTTACCTATGCAGAGGCTCTAAAATCAGATATGATGCCCCTGAATAAAAAACTTATTCAATCAAAAAAATCTAAAGAAATACTACTTAAGTACATTCAGTAACTGAACACATATGTTAGATATAAAATATATCCGCGAAAATATAGAGTTAGTAAAAAAGAACTGTCAACATAGACGATCTACCGCAGATGTAGATAAGCTTATGTCTCTCGATGAGCAGCGCCGTCAGACACAACAAGAAGTCGAGTCCTTGCGAGCGCAGAGAAAAGGCGGTTCCAAGGGAAAACCAACTGAAGAAGAGATCGCTAAATTAAGGGTAATTGGTGATCGGATAAGTATCCTGGAAGAACAAGTGAGTACTGTTGAGGCACAATACACAGAGGAACTGATGAAGATTCCCAATCTGACGCACCCTGATACCCCAATCGGCGGAGAGGAAGACTTCATAGTCCTTCACACAAGCGGAGAAAAGCCGGATTTTTCATTTACCCCAAAAGATCATGAAGAATTACTAACGAAGCTTGACCTAATCGACTTCGAACGAGGCGCAAAAGTAGCGGCTTCAAAATTTTATTTTGCAAAAAATAATTTGGTGAGACTTAATCTGGCCCTCATCCAGTACGGTATGGACATTCTGACACGTCACGGATTTATCTTAGTCGAAACGCCGGATTTAGCTAAAAATGAAATCCTGACAGGTCTTGGATTTAATCCAAGAGGAGAGGAAGATCAAATTTATCAGATAACAGGCGAAGATCTAAGCTTGGTAGGAACCGCCGAAATAACTATGGGAGGGTATCACGCCAATGAAGTCTTGGATTTATCTAAAGGCCCTATAAAATACGCGGCTATCTCTCACTGTTTCCGTAAAGAAGCAGGCGCGTACGGCCGCACCAGTAAGGGCCTATACCGTGTCCATCAATTTACAAAATTAGAAATGTTTGTTTACTGCAAGCCTGAAGATAGTGGACGGCTACATGAAGAGCTGCTTTCCATTGAGAAAGAAATTGTTGACGGTTTAGAACTGCCATACCGGGTTATTGATATCGCCAGCGGGGATCTGGGAGGCCCTGCTTATCGCAAATTTGATATTGAGGCCTGGATGACCATGAAAAATGATTATGGTGAAATTACCAGTACCAGCAACTGCACTGATTATCAAGCTCGCAGGCTTAATATTAAGCATAAAAAAGCCAACGGTACAAATGAATTCGTTCACACCTTAAATGGTACGGCTGTGGTGTTAAGTCGATTTCCATTGGCACTGGTAGAAAACTGGCAGCAGGCAGATGGCACCATACTGATTCCAGAATCTCTACAGAGATATACAGGCTTCGAAAAATTATAAACCTATTTTAGTATGCTTACTTGGGTT
>CAZETA010000002.1:0-93523 GCA_964514995.1 uncultured Gammaproteobacteria bacterium | reverse complement strand
TGAGTGGTACAACGCGACGCTGTTAACGTCGATTTCGCTGGTTCGATCCCAGCCCTCGGAGCAAATTAAAAAAGAGGTTACTAGCCTCTTTTTTAATTTAAAAAATTTTATAATACCTCAACTAATTTATTAATTCTTATAGCCATTGCTGTCACACTCACATCATACCTCTTTGCTAATTTCTGAACTATTTCATCTGTATCAGAGTTTGTATTTTTATAAAGCTTTATCTGCTCTTTCACATCCTCTGCTGGCATTAAAAGTTCAGCAGCAAAACCATTAGCTTGGATTTCTTCAATATTATTTGCTTCCGATGAATTCTTGTCTCGAAAATACACCTCTTGAATATTAGAATCAATATAAAGCGGACCGGCCGCATGTAAGACATAATGACCAAGTTCATGTGCAATTGTAAATCTTCTTCGTGCAGGTTGCTCACTAGCTTTCACAATAATAATTGGATGGCCGTCCTTACTTTCTCTTTTCAGCAAACCAGAGATATCTTTATTGAACTCTCTCTCTTGTACTTCAACTCCTGCTTTTTTAGCAAGCTTTGTTACTTCAACAGGAAAAACCCCATTACCATATTTTTTTAAGAAATTTCTTGACCGGTCTTGGGCGTCTTTTATTGCAGTAAATACATTACTCATATTTGATCGAGGCTAATAGAATTTTTTTTATTTAAAATAACTATATTTTGCTCTTGCATTTTAAGCATAGCAGTTTCGGCCTTTTTA
Organism: uncultured Gammaproteobacteria bacterium; assembly: GCA_964514995.1. GTDB lineage: Bacteria > Patescibacteriota > Patescibacteriia > Magasanikbacterales > GWA2-37-8 > XYD2-FULL-39-9. The sequence goes on along the minus strand of CAZETA010000002.1, from coordinate 92,786 downwards.
AACAAGCTATCAGCTGATAAATTGAGTGTCCGACAAATTTTAAAAAGTTGCGAGGTCGTTAATTGTTGAGCGCCAAGCTCAATATAAGACAAGGCACTTTTAGTCAGTCCTAAATTTGCGGCTTCACTTAGCTCGTCAAGTGTCATTTTTCTTTCTACACGGGCATTCCGTAGAAGCTTTCCTACTTCTTTGTTAAAAGAAGTGTCTTTTGTTATTTTTCTAGGCATGATTGTATTATACACGAAATTAATCTGTTCGTCAATATTCAACAATTTTATTCTGAGTTAATTTTTATTTGACAGATAAATTGCATTTATGCTAGAATTGAAAAACCAAGATTTTTCGTAGAAATCTTGGTCGCACAGATACCAGTCAGGACCCTGAACGGGTCAAAGTCGACTGATAAGCAGCTGTTTATTTATCTAAATTAATTATAACACAGTTGGTGGTTTCTGCCCAGCGAAAAATAACTTAGTATGGAAAAAACCCAAACCTACTTAGTCGCATATGATTTAAGGCGTCCCGGACAAGATTACCCAGACCTAATCAAGAACCTGGAGAGCTTTTCCATCAAATGGCATATTATGCAATCTAAGTGGATCATTCATACCCCTCTCACTGCCAAAGAGTTACGTGACAGACTCAAAAAATTCCTAGACACTAACGATAAATTGCTTGTCGTGAAAACAGGTGGCGTAGCCGCCTGGACGGGATTCAGTGAGAGTGGTAACGAATGGTTAAAGAAATATATTTAAGCCTATGGCAAGCAAAGGCGATGCAGCGGGAATGCAAGGTTACCGTTCTCGAAATGAGAATGGCCGCTTAAGAGACAAACGCGATGATACCCTTATCGGTACTATTGAAAAACAATACGATATTGATCTCGGCGTCAGAAGCGACATGGAATTAGGCACTTACCTTGAGCGTAAAAATATTAAATCACTCAATGACTTAATAACTGGCAAGTAACGAGCAGAAAAGGGGGGATCAAATCCTCCCTTTGCGTTTTAAGCTTATATGAAATCTAATTGGAAAAATTACAAACCAAAAAATGGACACACGCCCCAAACTAACAAAATGGCCGGCAGTTTAACTTATACATTTGTTCATGCTCTGATTTTTATATTTGCTTATAAAATCTGGGGATTCCAAATGCTTGGACAACCTTGGTTTTATATAATGCACCTAGTTGCATTTTTCAGTGTTAAACCTATCTTAAGAGACCTGGTTGGTTTTTGGACTTATTAAAAAGGTACTTTGAACACACTTAGCAACCTAAAATCGGCCCATTTCTTATTCAATTTTTTGTTTGACTCTAGCCTTATTAGAGCGTAGAATAAATTCGCTTAAATTAACTCTATGACTAGGCAGAATTAAAGAAAAAAACAGCCAAATGTACTCAGCTTTAAATCATAGACGGACTTAAAAATAATGAATGCCAGTATGAGACTAACGAACGTTTGCTTTGAGGAATTTAGATCAATTTTCGAAACAAGTATCGATGTTGAAAGAGGAATAACTTCTCTTGTTGGAATTAACGAATCAGGAAAATCAAATGTATTATTGGCAATTGAGAAAATAGATAAAAAGAAAAATCTTGAAAATGTAGATATTTCAAAAAATTCTGACCGTGTTTATTATGAGGCAGAAAGTCCAAAACTACAGCTCGAATTTGAATTAAATGATAACGAAATTAATACTCTCTACCCTCTTTTCGGCATAGCCGAGACAAACAAGAATTCCCTAAGAAGAATTGTTTTAAAAAAAGAAAAGAGTACTTATAGTTTGTGTTATCCAGAAATAGACTATAAAAACTCATCTTTAATGGCAGAAAAGGAACTCGAATTAAATAATTCAAACTTACAAAATTGTTTAGTGAATGAGGATACCTTGAAAGCTGAATTAGCTGAAAAAAAACGACAATTAGACGAAGAACAGGATGCCACAAAAAAAACAAAATTAAAAGATTCTGTAATAAAGGCTGAAGAGGCAATTCAAAAGAATTTCCAAGCAAAAAAAGTAGCAGAAAATGAATTAAAGGAACAGGAGAAACAAAAAATAAAAGAAAGAGAACTAATAATAAGAAAAGAGCTGTTAGACTCTATTGTTAAAACACATCTCCCTAAAGTATTACTATTTGATAGTGTTAACATACCCAATTTTTATTTGCCCGATGATGGTAGAATTTTAATCCAAAAATTAATTGACAAACCAAATTCCCACAAGCCCGTTGTTAATCTTCTAAAATTGGGTGGAATTGACAACTTAGCACAACTGCAAACTGATAATACATCAAAGAAAAACGATTTGCGCAAGCAGTTATTAGAGCGAGCTAGTAGAAAAATAAATAATGATTTATTGAGAAAGCACTGGCCACTTAAAGATGTGCGCTTTGAACTAGGTGTAGAGAATGGGGATACACTTACAATCCATCTGAAAGAAGGCGAAGACACGTCAGTCTTTGTCCCAGGAGAAAGAAGTCGTGGTCTACAATGGTCAATTGCATTTAATATCTACTTCTTGTCAGAATCAGTCGGAGGTGAACTACAAAATTCCATCCTCTTAATAGATGAGCCGGGCGTATTTTTACATATTGACGCACAAGAAAAGTTACTCAAAGAAACTTTTCCAGAAATATTAAAAGGTGAAAATCAGATAATTTACACAACACATCTCCCCTATCTTATACACCCTGAGTTTCCTGAGAGAATTAGGATTGTCGAACGCGATGACGAAGATCATAGTAAAACTATAATTGGAAATAAAGCCTGGTCTGAAGGTAAATTAGGAGAAATACCAGAACCAGTGAAAACTGCACTCGGCACAAAATGGAGCGAATGGTTTTCAATGAAAGATAAAAATTGTATTGTGGAAGGACCTTCTGATCAAATTATATTAAGGTCATTAACCACTAAAGTGGGCGGAACTTATAATTTTGTACCAGCATATGGAAAAGATAAGATACTCTCTGGCCTAGCATTATCTAAGGTAGAAAAAAAGAATTCAATCGGAATTATTGATAACGACCTCACAGTTGAAAAACATAAGGAAATGTTACAAAATCTGCATCTTATAAATATAAATAGCGATGTCTTACACAGCCTGGCTGAAATGTCAGGCAATACAAAAGTTGTAACTATTGAGGATATAATACCTGATCCTATATATAGAGAAGTAGTCGGCGAAATTTACCAACATCTATTCAAAGGTCTGCAAGATTTTGATATTAATTCTATACCCACAGATGCGCCAAGAATAAAAAGTTTTGAAAAATTTGCTCAACAGATTTGCGGGAAACCAATAAAGTTTAAAAAGATGGATGTGGCAAGAACATTAGCAAAAATTGTAGATCAAATAAAAAAGTTGCCTGATACAGACATGGACTGGACTATAGTTAGGCAACTAAATAAAAAGATTGAAGATTCTCTTTCTGCTGGATTGCTCGCCCAAGACAGAAAAGAAAGCAAAACTGAAGGATAGATCTATTGGCAATAGATTAATACTAATATCTAGCCAACTCCTGAACTATCGTAAACTCCAACCCCGTGCGGTTGTAATAATCACTAACATTTCCTCAGGTGAGTATTACAATAGCACGCGGATTAAAAGCCTAACTTCCTTTACAGTAATTCTCCATACTTGCTATAATTAGCATATTATTTTACACAAACAAATCAGAATACTTTATGAGTTCAATTCGAACGGAACGTATAGACGAAAGGCAAGACAAAAATAAGGGGCATGTTGTAGATACCCTCTCTGCACAAGATTTAGCTTGGTCAGATCCCAACTTTCCTCTTCAGGATACAAAAAAGATTGCACTCGAGGAAATTGCTAAGGTAATGGAGGGTAGTGCAGATACTGAACTATTGCAAAGATTACTAGATCATGAAGAAGCTCGTATTTTCATCGAAGATTTTTTAAATCAAGAAGTTGGCAAACTTTTTGAAAATGTTGCTAGCGATCAATTTTTTACTACCGCCGAAGGTATAGCGAGAGTTGCAAATATAAATCTGGCAGTTAATAGCCTACTCATTGAGCAACTAAGTTTCGGCATAGGAAAATTAAATGCAGAAAAATTATTACACGACCCCGAGTACCGCAAGGCATTAGCAACTATGATTGAAGAATCAAAATTAAGAGCTGGCACATCTGGTCCTCAACTACTACCGGATGAGTATAGCCTGGCTGATTTAGTCAGTCTTTATGAAATCTTTGGCAATAATTTATTGCCTATAGTAAATACGCTATACTTAAAAAACAACGCCAATATAGGGGATGATTTGACAGATACTTCTACTGAGGCAGTTCAAATTTTTGATTCCAAGTATTATGATACTGGCGAGTTACGAAAAGCGCACGCAACTGTTGGTTTTAAATGGGCTACAGATGATGAAGAGGCCCAAATCTTCAGAACCTTTAATGTCTACAGAGATAAGCCGGGCGCTGCTTTACGCCGAGTCGTAAATTTAGACCTAATGGAATTACCATCTACATTAAGAGCTGGGGGAGTCGGTACAAAGGTGTTGCAAGAATCTTTACGGGTTTATGATTTAATGGGTGTTGATGAGATCAAATTAAAAGCTAATATTGATATGGGGGCTTACGCATGGGCAGTTTTAGGTTTTGGTTGGGATTTTGAATTAATGAAAGAGAATTTAAAAAAAGAAACTGCGGCCCAATGTATTCAAAGCATAATAACGGATGCTCGTACGCGTTTTTTTAGAGCGCTTTCGGACATGGACCTAGTTGATGAGGATGGAATACCAAAAACACCTGGATTAAAATCACTACTTGAGCTGTTTGATGTTTATCTTAATAGCCCTCTAGCAGTTACACCTCAGATGCTAGCAGCAATTGGGAAAGATGGGCCTTATTTTCGTCGAGATGAATATGGTAATTGGCATGAAGAACAAGAATTTTTAAATCAAAAAAATGACGAGATTAATTCTGTTCTAAAGGAGCATCCTAATCATAAAGGCTCTTTCCATGCAGGTAAATTAAGCTTGCTTGGGAGCACTTGGTATGGAAAAATAAATCTTAAAGACAAGCAGGAGCGAACAATTGTTGAAAACGCCATTAAAAGACGCGCTAATCCCTAAAAATATGTCTATAAATATTAAAGATATAAAACCCCGGCCCAAGACTCAACAAGTAAAAACAGCAAAAAGTGATGCTTTTTTTCATCAAGTAGCTATGGAAACTGAAGGTGAGACTGAAAAAAAAGACTTAGAGGCACTAACAACACTAGCCCCTGCCCTGGCTGAACAGCAAATTATAAAAATGCTTGACGCTCAACATAGACTCGACGCACTTGCCGGATTTCGACAACTTGTTAAGCTGTACCCCGATCATTCACAACGGGTTGTGTGGGACGGTTTAATCCGCATGTTGGAGAAAAAATAATTGCATACTTTAAAATCTTACCTACTTCCCCTTTTATATAACTCCTGCACTATTGTAAACTCCAACCCCGTGCGGTTGTAATACTGACTAACGTCGATTTCGCTGGTTCGATCCCAGCCCTCGGAGCAAAATGCAGAGTAGTGTAATGGCAGCACGTTTCCCTCTCTTATCACTTTTATGAAGAGTGATGTGAAAGGAAAAAATGAGGGTTCGATACCCTCCTCTGCAACAATTTACACCGTCACAATAATCATAATTAAATAGTTACTTCTGGCGAAGTATTAACTATAGACTTATAAACAAAAAATCTAAATTGTTATGTCTATAAAATGTTAGATAAAGTCTTCGGCTTAATAGGTCGTAAATTTTTAAATCTTGTATTCAAAAAACGTTGGGGTAAAAAAGAATGGTCGGCTAGAACCATCTTTTTTATAATGAATTTTTTTGATCGATTTGAAGTTTATATAAATACTAAACAAACCGGTAGATTCGACCACTATATTCCACAATTTTTATTAAGGCAATGGAAAATTTCTGAATCTGGTCCAGACAAGGGACGTATTTTTTCCTGGTCAAAAAATACCGACTCCATTGGACGAGTTACGATAAAAGGGATGGGAGGTGCAATTAACTGGGATGTTTCAAACTCTCAAGGTATACCTAGCGATTATATAAGCAAAAAACTATTCGCCGAATTGCTCGAAGCTAAAACACCTTACGTTCTTAAACTAATCAATGATAACTCCTATATAAAATTAACTTTTTTAGAAGAAAGCACTCTTTCAGTCTTTATTGCACATCAAATTACACGAGTTCCCGCATTTCGTGAATTACTCTTACACTTCTTTTCAATTGGTTACTCACGTGGCCTTATAGAAAAAGGAGATTTTGGAGATAGAGATATGTTAGTAAAAAAAGTCGCACTTAATCAAATTGGACTTACTTTTAACCAATTTATTGAGGGTTCTGCTCCTAAATCTGTAGATGGCGGAAAACCCCAGATAATACTACTCTCAATTATAATCGCATCTAATATCGCAGAAAAAATTTATAAAGGAAACCTACATATCCTTGAAATCCCAGATAGTAGTAGCGATGAATTTGTAATATCAGATAATCCAGTAATATTTTTTGATTTCGGTCGTGGCACTCTACCTTTTGTTCCATGGTGGGAAATTGGAAATAGAGATTTTTTAATATTTATGCCAATTTCACCTAAAAAAGCTATCTTTTATAGTAAATCTAAAAGAAAAGACGGCCAAGTAGAAAACAACAGTGAAGACTTAGTAAATCTAATAAATTCTGGTCAATATATATTATCTTCAAACACCGTTTTTGCTCGAAACAAGGAAATTATCAAAAGACATCTTCAACTGCTTAAAGTCCCAGTGTAGGGATCCTGTAAAATTGAGAAAAGAAGAATATTTTAAAAGATTAAACTGCCAACAATGGGTTATTTAATTTTTTAAAAAAATTAATTTTTTTGTTATGCATAATTTCATGACAAAGTGCCTCAATCATTTTTATGGTCAAAACTAAAGGCGGACAGAACCATTCATAATCTTGACTAATACGTTTTCTTATTTCAGCCGGACTTAAACAGCGCCATAATTTATTCTCAACTTCCATAGTACTTGTTATATCATGGGCATCATAATTAGGGTGAACGGCATTACAAACTTGGCTGTAAAACTGAGACATTACTGTATCAATCTGTTCATCGGAGCCGGATGCAAGTCGGCATTCTTTAATGAATGCATCCAACTTATCAAACATTTTCATGACGTTAACAGCATCATTATTTCCTAGTACAAGCTCACCCTTTCCCCTATTTCCAAATATTAACACACCAAATAGTTCTTGCAGTTTTTCATCAGGCAAATCTTCTTTAAGTAAGAATAGTATATAAGCAAGGACAGCGGCAACTTCCATAAAAACCTTCAAGTTAGAAAATAAAGATACTGGATTTTTAGAATTTATTGACTCTACAATTCCGTTTCGGATATAAATTGATCTGTATAAAACACTACTAAAGAACATCTGTATCCGACAAAGCATAAATTTTTTGTCAGAGATGTCCTGCTCAAATTTTACGTCTTTAAAAATACAATACTTTATTGTATTTAAATAGGTATCTAGCATACCAAATACATCATCAATACGCTGTTGGGCTTTTAAATCTGCTAATTTTATTTTATTTATTTTTGGGTAAGGCAACTTCATATTTAGGGAAATTGATTAATGTAGTAAATTATTTAAACAGAATATTTTTAAAATCATTCGCTTCTTTTATATATAGGTCTAACAATCTTTCGTTTTGTCTAAGGATACCCTCTATTGAGAGAAAAATCATCCAATTCGCGTGAGGGTACTCCTTACTTTCCCTTTTTTTCTTTATTAAATCAGAAAACTTTACATCTTTGTTTTTCCTTAGATACTCCTCAATACACTCAAGTTCCATAAAATCAATAAATTCAGGGTGGGCAATTCTTTTATCTTCGCTAAGATAAATAGGAAGGACAATGTCGTCAAAGGCGAACCTGTCCCACGCACCAGAAAACATGGGCATTGCTATCGGGCTAACAATAATGGGATAGATGTAAACATCTGGCTCAAGCCCCTCAAAAACATACTGTCTTTCTCTAAAGTCCTTTATTCTTTTACATAGTTGTTCTAGCGGAGCACGACAAAATACCTTTAATCTATCTATGTACATTTCTTTAGTTCCAGACTTGATAAATTCTAATGTATGAAATTGCTTTTTTTTGCACTCAAAAAATAAAGCCGCACTGTCCTCTATAATTATAGCATCTGGTGTTTTTTTCTTTGGTTTACCGTAAAATTTTTCAAAAAGAGCTCCACTATCGATATTAAAGATTAAATCTTTAAAGTAATCTTCGAGCGCATGGCCAAAATAGGTTGAAAATATTCCTTGTTCTTTTTCTTCTAGACTGTTTAGGATATCAAAATATACTCCGTCAGTTATTCCTAAAAATAGTCTTCGCAAACTAATGGGCAAAAACACACCTGTTTCCATTTCTATAAAGGGAAACCTGATTATCTCAAATATATCATAGAATGCTAAATCAAGTTTCTTATATCTATTCTTGGGCAATACAAGATTTGAAAGGAGTTGCTGTTTGTAAATAGGCAAAAGATTACTTAATGCTGTTTTATCTAAATATGGATGAGAATAATCTTCTTCTTGAGTTTTTTTTGTAAAAAAATGAGATAATAATAAAAATAAAAATGCAAAGTATTGACGAGCAGTAACTTGGTATTTTTTTAAAAATAAATCATCAATATTAATAGCCTCGTACTTAGAAAGATGCTTGATAAAAATAAAATAATTTTGATAAATTTTTTGGATAATATTGTACTGCTTGTCTGCGATCTGCTGTTTAGTCAAGTTAACCACTAAATCTAGTGACATCTCACTAGCTGCAGAATTCTGAGTTTGAAAATCAAACAGCTTGGCGTTTGCGATTAATAGGCACTTCCCAATGGAATGAAGTATTTCTTTGGAAAAATATTCTTCTTTAGTGCATGTGGAACTATCACAATATCTTAAACATAGTTTTATCAGATAAATTGCAGACAGTTCTGGAAAGATTATATCGTACTTCCTATTCTGTCTTTCTTTTTGAGTTATCACATCTATAGTTGCTTGATCTAAAAGCTCAAAACAATAGGCTCGAAACTCCCCATTATCGGTAACTGCTGAAGAATTTTTATATTTATAAAAATGCCTACAAAACTTTGTCAGAATCATTAGACAATCATTTCGATAAAGGCGTGATATAATCTTTATTATTGCTTTCTCACCAATTGCCCCGTATTTCGGAAAAAGATCCCTATATGTAGGCATTATACCTACTAATTCCCGCTTATTTTGAGAGTTAGTTGCCATAGGAACTACTTATAAAAAACTTAAATTTTAGTCTACCATTATTCTAATATTCATTAAATAGATAAACCTATGGATCAGGATATTAAAGAATTAATTGAACTGACAACCATCATTAAAATTGAAGAGGCGGCCTCTAATATAATAATTTTTGGTAGCGAATACTATATTGATCGCTTTAATAAAAGCCACTTAATGGGCTTTGAAAACGACCAACACACTCAAATTGAATTATCGGAGCTTGAACAATATTGGAAGAAAAAATGGAATTTATTTAATAATTCTTGGAACAAAGAAATGCAAAATTATCGATTTCTTTATGAAGCATTCATATTCTTTTACTTTAGTTTTAAACAATTACATTTTAATAAGACAGCCTGTATAAATGCGACTGTCGATAAAAAATCAGACCTAATAGATTTAAATTATTTAGCAGGAACTAACCTGTATGGTATTTATCAACACGGAAAAAAGTGCCTTGATCTATTGAAAGAGCTAAACTTACTTACTGACAAAAGAACTACAGAATTTTCTTCTAAATTTTCAGAAACAAGAAATAAATTATTTGAACATAATTTCAACCCAAATAAATTAAGCGTGCAACTAGATCTTTCTACCTGGTCTCTTATTGGGACAAACTCTCTTTTAGAGATTTATGTCCACAAACCAGATACTGAAAGATTATTTAATGCATACATAGACTACTACGAGGATTATTACCGTTTGGAAAAAATCATTGTAGATATTATAAAACTTTTTTGATCCAAAAAAGTGCAGGTGTAATAAGAGTTAATTTTTTATGCTAAAAAGCCCTTCGTTTGGAAGGGTTTTTAGACTTGTTTTCTACTCCTCTTAAAATGAAAATCTAGACAGAAGAGACAAAAACTCTTAAACTGGTTGTAACTAACATATACTTAACTCAGAAGACTGCTAAAAATCAGTTTTGAACCAACCTCTCATATGCCTGAATTATATGCCCATACCCTAAAGTATTTTCACCTTGCAATTATCGAGTTTCTTCCTGTTCTAGAAAATTTAAAAAGCGCGGTTCAGGAAAAATATGCAAGAGAAGAAATTGAGGATCTGATTGAAGCTTATAAAGATATTGACGCAAAAATTGAGAGGCGTGGTCTAAACTACGAGGACCCGAATAAACGCTACGATGGTGAACGCCATGATATTTATATAGATATCCCAGATGAGATGATAGAGAATCTTTCCAGACTTTCTCATCGCCTTCTCTTAGAGTGGAAAAATAAAATCGACAGATTGCAGAAGAAGAAATACCTTACGGACTCAAATAAGGAAATGGTTGATAAATTTGAAAATTTAATCTGGCCACTTGAGGCTTTCTTGAAAACTAATTCCTATGTGATAGGCAAATATTATCATCTTGGTCCGTTAATATTCCCGGGAGAAAAAAATAAGCCGCCCCTAGACAGTTCGACAGAGATCGCCACTCCCACGCAGTCTGCTGTGGAGGTCATAAGAACAATCAAAAGTCGCTTAAAAACAAACGATCTGTTTATAGAGTCAAGATCTCAGGGAGAAGACCAACACTTGTTGATAGGAAAGAGAGATGGAACACCAGAAAAAGCACACTTAATTATAGACGGAAAAACTGGAGAAATTCGTGTGGAAGATAATCAACAAGAACCTACGAATTTGATTCAAAAAATCGAATCTGTTCTTACTTTACAAAGTGGTAAAAAAATTAGAACTACTAGAGAATCTCTTGAAGAAATGGCCGCCAATTCGGAGCAACGACCTCAACTGGATCTTGCCCAAAATTTCACTGTAACTGGAGGCAGCGAAGGCAATTTTATTGAATTTCAAGTTAAGAATGATGGCGCTGTAACCGCGCTAGATATCCAGGCTGAATTAATTGCAGATGGTAGTGTTACTAGTGGTAAAATTGATATTATTCACAATCTTTCTCCTCAAGAGGAAAGTAGGAGAATTGTATACAGATATACTGATACCGACTTCTTTCAAAAAAATTTAGATAACCCTCGCATAATCTTCACATATCGGGCAGCTAACGGTCAACAATTCAGTTCGGGACGAAAGATTATTCAGGATACTAGGGCAGATGGAAGGTTTAACATTCACAGCAAACCTGGTGAATATTTTGAAGTTTGATTATTTAATCAAACAAATTTTTCAGTGCTTAAAACTCCAAAAAATAAAATTTAAAACAAAACACCCCACATTACTGTAGAGTGTCTTGATAAATTATACTCACGAGACCTTCGTACCACTATGCATAATTACTGATTATGAATATTGGTACAAGAAGGCCGCGCGGGAGACCGACCTGCACCGAAGCCGAGCCGTATCGTCTGGTCAGTGGTCGATCTGCCTGTCGTCTGCTTGTGTGGGATTCTCACCCCAGCCAGGGAATCAGCAGGAGGCGTTCTTCATCTGAGAGGCACTCATCCTCCATCATCTGTGCGATCCCCACCACACCTGCGCTGACTTCGTCCTTGCCAGCGATGTACTCCCCCTCCACGTACTTCCGAAATGCGATCATGCCTTCTTCCGCAAATTCCTTAGGCAAGATCAAGGGAGGATAGTTCTTGACCAGGACGAAGCTGATGACCGCTTCCCATTCATGATCCCCCAGCTCAATCTCCTTGGAGAGCAGACCGGCTCGGAAGATCTCTGCCCAGAACTGAACCTGGGCCAGACCCAGAGCAATGTACTGCCCCTGGGTACGGGTCAACTCAAGATCGCACTCAGGACTCGTGAAGAACTTGCGGGTGATGGACAGAAAGCCACCCGCGAATCCGAAGAGCCAGAGCTTGACACCGAAGACGCGACGAAGAATCCGCCTCGCCTCTCGATTGAGTTCGCCCCGATCCTCGAGCTGCTTGCTGAGGTAATTCCTGACTGCCGCAACGACCTTATCAAAGGACATCGAAACCTCCCGGGGAGTTATCCCCTAAATCTAAACACTCTAGAAATAATGTTTAAATTTTGAGAATAAGACGTATTAATGTATCATAAAAACAAGCTTTTGTCAATGGTATTAATAGCTTATTTACTACCCTTTTTAACCAATTCCTGCACTATCGTAAACTCCAACCCCGTGCGGTTGTAATACTGACTAACGTCGATTTCGCTGGTTCGATCCCAGCCCTCGGAGCAATCTTCAACTAAAAAGCCCTTCTGTGAGAAAGGCTTTTTTAAATTTGATTTACATCCGAGCTCACACAACATAACAAGTAATTATTAGGTTGTATGAGCGGCTCGGATGTGGTTGTCCTGAGTCGGTGGTCGGTCGCGCGTGGCGTCCGAGCCGCTCAGGTCTGTAGCTTGTGGCGGTCGTCAGCCGCCTTGGGCTGGGTCGCTGACCAGTGCCTCGTAGATGCGCATCGGCGCGCCGATGAACGTGCCGTTGACCGCCGACTGGGGCACTCGCCGCACGAACCGTCGTTGGAAGTGATTCAGCTCGAAGGCGGCGTTCGGCACTTCGTGGATGAAGCGTCCGTTCGTGTCGGTGTAGTACACCGTCGTGCCGTTGGCGATGACGAACAGAAGGCCCGGGTAGACGCGCGCCACCGTGATCTCCGGCGCCCGGCGGGTAAAGTTCGGCCAGAAGACATCAGCGATCTCGACGGGCTCACAGCCCACCCCACCAGCATCGGCCGGCACACAGAGTTCGGCCGCCACCTGCGCCGAAATCGGCGCCAGGGTGTTATCGGGGAGAATGACGTAGAGCTGCGGGAAGTTGTTGCCCACCCGCTTGACCACGTGCGTACCCGGTCGATAGTTGACGCCGCCCGGGTACATCACCGGCACCCACAGGTTGTCGAAGCAGGGCTGGGTGATGGTGATCAGGTTCTCGTCGCTGTCCCGCCAGCTGGCGAAGACGTCGCTGTTGGTGCTGTTGGGGAAGTACATCATCTCCCCCTGCGGGTCGATGATGTAGCGCAGTCCGTTCGACGGTCCGCAGACCGTGAACATGTCACCGGGCTGAAGCACGGGGCACCCGCACACCGGCACGGACGCGTCGATGTTGGCGTCGAGCCCGGCATCGATGACCGGGTTGGTGTTGGGGCACGACGCATCCGCGCCGTGGTTGGTGTTGGACGTGCCGCTACCGCAACAAGCGGCAAGCAGACACGCGATGGCGAGAACGGAGGCGCGGAAGAGGTTCATGGTGATTCCTCGCGTACTTGAGACCCCTCAGACCCACCGATAGCGCTAGCCTCGGTAAAGTTGGGGTCAATTAGGGTATCAAGTGTTGTAAAAGAACAGAGTATGTTAGCCTAAAAACAGGCTTTTGTCAATGGCCTTTGCTTGACAAAGCATACAAAATAATAGAATCTATTGGCTATGGAGGTAATGACCTATGTGGGACAGTGATAGTTTGCCCCCATGGTGTCTGAAGCCGTGGGAAAAAGGATGGCCTCTAAGCGCGGGCCCCTGGTATGACGAAGCCGAGGAGGTAGAGGGTAGGTGCGAACACTGTGGTTGTACTAACACAACTCGACACGCTCGCCAAACTACTAGAAATTGGCTGCGACAGATCGAGCATGAAGAAGGCTACTTGTGTAGCCAGTGTCAGTACTTCTCTCACAACCCACCTCGACTAGTACCATCCTCTCGTCCACAAGCACCGCCACCCCAGCCTGTGCCAGTCTATGGCCCCAGAAGGCCACTCCCTCAGATCTTCTCCCCGGAGGCACTAGCACGGAGTCGTCGACCGATAGCCATCGTTTCCTTTCCGCTCGACAAGAAGAAGTCGGCACGCAGGGGTAAGGCAGGTCGATAGTGGGAACACGCATAGAACCAGACGTCCCTGATTATATTTCTAAATATTGGAAGTATAATCAGCGTCTGGTTTTTTGTTTTAATGGCAAATCTTGAGTTATAACAAATTCCAACCCCGTGCGGTTGTAATACTGGCTAACGTCGATTTCGCTGGTTCGATCCCAGCCCTCGGAGCAAATTTTATAATTTAAAAGCCTTTCTTCATCAGAAAGGCTTTTAAATTTTTTCTATAACATCTCGCTCCGTTACAACAAACGCGGGCGACTATTTTTTATAATGAAAATAAATCAGGCTGACAATCTTTGTCAGATTCATACTGATAATAGCTGCCAAAAGCCACCAATCCGTGTGGTGATTAACAAAAAACTGATAGATAAGTCCGCCGGAAATAAATAGTGTGGCCGCAATCGTCGCGACGCGATTTGAAAGGTTGCGATGCATGATCTCTCGCTCATCTTCGCTCCGTACTTCTCCAGCCAACGATATCAAAACCGAATACAAAACCAACACCGTACAAATGGAAATCATGGCCGGCATAGACATCTCATCCATAGGCTTGAAAAAAAGATACACAGCGATCAAGCTGATCAAAACGAGTAACATACCGTAGTAGATAAAAATTTTAAGGCGAGGCATAGTGATATAGCTAAGCTAATTAAGTGTAAAAATCTTTTCTACTTGTAAATCAAAAAATCTGGCCACCTTTAAAGCCAGGCCTAATGACGGTTCATAATTACCCTTTTCCATAGCGATAACGGTTTGTCGAGAAACCTTAAGAGCCATGGCAAATTCCTCCTGCGTCGTACCTTTCGCTTCTCGCAATTGTCTGATGCGGTTTTTAATCATGTAATTATCCAAAAGTAAACGTATACACCTCCAAACCGGGTTCAGGGATCTCAATCAGAATCTCATGGGACGCGTAATTTGTCGAGTCAAACAACGTATACAAATCTGAACCAAAAATAGTTACGGGGTTTTGCTTCTTACCGTCTACCGTAATTTGTACTGTTATCGGTTTTTTCGCTTCTGCCACCATATGGATCGCGCCGGCAAAAAAATTCATCTTCACCGTCCCAGACCCTTTAGTCAAAGCAACAGACTCGGGACTAAATTTCCACATGCCCTGCAAGGCAAAATGATTCGATTCTAATCGCGCCGGCAGATAGAACTCCGTTTCTGATTTGGCGGACGATTGCGAATCTGTAAGATACTCCAAACGATTTGTGCCAAAATAAATTTCCGGAGTGCGAATATCCTTATTTATTTTCTGTCCTTCGGCCGCAGCTGTCTTATTCATGCCGAGCAGTTCGGCAATGGTATTTTCTGTTTCTTCGTATTTACCTTCGCCAAAATGATAATACCTAACATTACCATCACGGTCGATAAGGTAATGGGCTGGCCAGTAATGATTATTATAATTATTCCAAGTGCCAAAACCATTATCCAGAGCCACCGGATAATTGATGCCATGACGCTTGATGGCTGTTTGCACATTGGCTAAGACTTTTTCAAACTCAAATTCCGGCGTATGTACGCCAATGACCACAAAACCCTGATCTTTGTATTTTTCATACCAAGCAGTGACATACGGCAAGGTACGGATACAATTTATGCATGAGTATGTCCAAAAATCTACCAGCACTACTTTGCCTTTTAGATCATCCATGGTCAGATTTTTTTCTGTGTTTACCCAAGCATCAATATCTTTGAATTCAGGAGCTTGTCCATAGTTGGGAAGATCTGTTGCGGTATTTTCTACTCCGCTTGTTTGGTTCGCCACTGGAAGTGTCGCGGCCGTTGGTTTTATTAATTTTTGTTCTAATGTTGGAAAGCTATAATAATCAAGCAACTTAGCTTGTATTTTCAAATCATACTGGAAATACATTACTACAGCTAAAAGCAGAATAATACCTCCGAATAATTTCTGGATAGTATTGGTGTACTTGGCTACCGAACGCACCTTCGTGCTTATAGCTTGTCCCCCGTAGGAAATAGCAAGCATCGGCACTCCGGCTCCGGCCGCATACGCGACGAGGAGCGGGATCGCCAATCCAAAATTGGATTGCGTGGCAATGAGCGTCAAGATGCTACCCAAGATGGGCCCGGCGCATGGTGTCCATATCAGACCAAGAATCATGCCTAAGATAAAACCGCCAAAATTTTTGTTGCCCGCTTTTTGGCTCACGAGTTGCGCCTTGGTAGAAAACCCCGACAAGCGCTGCGCCAAAATTTCAAACAGTTTGGGGAACAGCATGAGGAGCCCGAAAATTCCGAGCCCAACGACCGCAATAGTGCGCAATAAATCCGGAGCAATCATTAATTTCTGCACGATAAAAGATAACGTCAGCCCCGCCACTGAAAAAGTCGTAATAAACCCAAGGGTAATAAAGAGCGGACGTGTCTTGCTCGTATGACCCACCGATACTCCCAAAATAATCGGGAGCATCGGCAGAATGCAAGGCGCGCCTATAGTCAGCACGCCTGCCAAAAAAGAAAAAATAATTTGCAACATCTTATTTGAGATTACTGACTAATTCGGCAACCCCGCCACCATTCCATCTACTGATCTGGTTGCCTCCCGCGTCTACCTGAATAAAGGTGTGCTGATACGTGACGCCATATTTCGTTTTCAACGCCTTCTCCGTGTCATAGTTGGTTTTGAGTACGGTTACGTTGTGCGGAATCTTGTCTGCATTAGCCAGAAAGTCAGCGTTGGCTGCCTTACAATCCGGACACCATGAAGCCCAGAAAAACAACACTGCCTTGCCGCCGTTCTTGGTTGCTTCCGCGAGCGAAGATGGGGAATAGTCGGTATACATGCCCGCCTTCTCCGCCTCCATCACAGCATCTTTCTCAGCCATTGTTTTTTCTTTTGCATCCATCATACTATCCTTTTCCATCATCGCCGTATCCTCAGAATTCTCTGTTTTTTGCGTATCCATCATAGCGTCTTTGTTCTCCGAATCCTTCATCACATCTTCTTTTTGCATCATGTCTGCCGGCTGATCGGCTGGAACTGTTGTTTGGTTTGTAACGGCGCAACCAGCCCCGGCAAGAGTGATTGCCCCTAATAATAAGAAAATACCAACGAGTAGTTTATTTTTCATACGATTTAAAATGTTAGCCAACATGCCCTGAATAAGGCATACTAGTTTTTTGTCTAGAACAAAAAACTAAGTTTAATAATTACTTAGTAAGTATAAATTTATTAAAACCTGATGTCAAGTACACTTTACATCGGTTATCCACAAAACTTCTGTTTTTCTAACACAAGCCTTGTTTAAACTATTCTTTACTTTAAGCTCTATTGCATATAATATACACGCAAAAATATGATAATCGTATGAAAAAAACTATACTACTTCTTACCTCTCTAATTATTATTGGCGCTGGCTGCAAAACCAGCTTGTATTCTCCACTAAACGAAACTCAACTAACTAGCGCAGACGATGTGACAGATACTATTAGTTATAAAGCTGAAGACACAGGATTACAATTAACAATTGATGCCCGAGAAAAAATCAACATGATCGAATATGAAATAATTAGTTACCAACTTTTTGACAGCCAAAATATCCTATTCTTTTCGCTCGACCTCCAGCCATTCAATTCTACTGTCGGAATGTCAGATAAAAGTGGCAGCGCTTTATATATGTATGATCTTAACACCAAAGAAGTAACCAAAATACTATCATCAAAAGAGGTGCCTGAATCGCTACTCTTTGATGTGGACGATCTTTCAACTACCTTTACAGGTTCCTTGCCCTATCTTTATGTAGAACGCGGCACCTTATCTCCTAATAATAGATACTTACAATTAAGGACCTACGATATTGTCGGCGGCGAATGGTTTTTTTACCACACCATACTCGTTGATCTACAAACAAAAAAAGTTAAGAATATCGGCCGGACAGAAAACTTTGAATGGTTGGGAGAAAATAAATTCCGATATAAGTCATCAATACCGTACAATAAAAACTGTGACGTATGGGTCGGCCCAAATGTTTGTTTTAGGGCAAGCCCGTGGGAAAATAAAATGTTTTAAATAATAATTACATGCCCTCCCTCCCCCAATTACTCGGCGTCTCATCATTTACCTTTGACGCATACACACTCGACACCAAACATTCTGTCGTTAGTTTTACCTATAGTGTCACATTTAAATTTGGCGTCACTAAAATTTTTACCGACCAACTATACTTCCCCGATGTACCGCCGGAATTATGGGATGCGGTTCCCAAATCCGTCTTAGAGCCAACCCTACAAGCGCTGCTTCTTATCCTCGGCATCAACTACTGGTCTGTTTTTCGGACACGTAATATCAATATCAAAGGATTCTCACTTACTCGTGAGCAGGCTAAATTTTGGGACACCCTCTACCTCAACGGCTTGGCAGAATTTTTTTATGCTAACAAAATCGACTTTCACGATCTCATCGCCTTTCCATACGACGATACCATTACACTACCGCCGCCCACACAACTCACACTGCCCGCACGGTCACTACTCCTAAACGGCGCGGGTAAAGATTCTATTCTGTCGGCAGAAATGTTAAAAACGTCAAAGACAGACTTTGATTTTTTCGCGTTCGCTCCTACGCCCGCTCACGAACGCATAGCCAAGCTTGTGGGCGCAAAAAGTGTGCGCGTGATTCGTCGGCGTGACCCGTGGATGTTTTTGTCCGGCGCGTATCCATCGGTCTCGATGTTCACTTTTATTTCGGTTTTGCTTGCTGAAGTGCTGGGCTACGATGCAATCGTTTTTTCCAACGAACGCAGCGCTGATTTTGGCAATCTCACTTACCTCGATCTGCCAGTCAATCATCAGTGGTGTAAATCCTCTGAGGCAGAAAAACTCATCAACGATTATATTCGATCATGTATAACTCCGAGCATCTCCACACATTCGTTGTTACGGCAGTATAGCGAGCTTGAAATCGTACAGCGTTTTGCAGCCTACCCCCAATACTTCTATGATGTTACCAGTTGCAATACATATTTTTGGGAGCCGCGCTTAGTCCAGCGTCTGTCGCGTACAAATTACTGGTGTAACCGATGCCCCAAATGCGTTTTTCTCTTTGCTTGTTTTTCGGCGTTTCTGCCAAAAAAAGAATTGGTTAATATCTTTGGCGCTGATCTCTATAATAGAAGGCGGCTCCTGCCAATCTTCAGACGATTGCTTGGCATCAAGGGATTCAAACCGCTTGATTGTGTCGGGGAACCTGAAGAAATGATTTTAGCTATGCATTTGGCTGCGCGACGAAACGAATATACAGACGAACCGGCGATGCGGCTTTTTGAAAAAAATTTCCCACGAGAATACGATTTTGGTCGACTTGAACAAAAAATTTTCGCAGATCAAAAAATAATTATATAACAAAAAAACCGACCGCCAGCCGAAAAGCATGACGGTCGGCTATTGCCCGCACTAATTTTTATCCCCCGCACGCTCCGCCCGTATTTTGATTTGTCGCCACTGCCGGTTGTACCGTTGCCGCCTGCGCCAAGAATTGATCGCATTCGGCAGGCGCCTTGTTAAAGGCAGCGCAAATAGCTGCTGCGACTCCAGCCGGCGTACGATCAGCATTCACTTGAGCGCCGTTAATAACCAGCGTTGGCGATCCTTGTACGCCGTATGTATTATTTAATTCTTCATGTATAGGATAGAGCGGATATCTGCCGCTAAGCCATGTGCTCTGGTCGTTATACTTATCCAAAATACCGTATTTTTTATTTGTATCATCGATACAACGGTTTAGCTTCTTCTCATCCAGTCCGGCTTGTTGCAAACAATTGGCGCTGTTGTTGGTAGCATTGAAGCAATTTAAATATTTGAAATACTTATCGGCATCTTGTTGTTGAGCACAAAATTGACGGGTGTTTTCTTCTACTTCTTGTTTGCCATGCATAGCATAGGAGACAAACTTCACGCTAATATCTGCCTTATCTTTGAGCAAATTGTACGCTGGAATAAAGGCGTTTTGTTCCATATCCATACCGTACGGACAATAAGACATGACAAAGAGCTCGGCCTTTGGCTTATTGGTTTTCGGAATATTGGTTGGCAGCGCAGCCGGCTGATTTGCGGCCTGTTGATTGGCGGCTACCTGGACGGGCTGAGTACTGACCAAGGCGCTTTTCTCTCTGGTTAACACCAGCGAACCCATGATAGCCGAACCAATAACGGCTAGCAGCCCCGCTCCGGAAAGGAGGCCAAAGACAAACCCCTGTTTACCTGAAATATTTTCGAACATACTATAAATATTCTAGTATTTTAAATGTATTGCATAATAAAATTAAACTGAGTATATATTACATAGGCGGTATGGTTAGGTGAACACATGATTTCAATATCTACTACACATTGTAGTAGTATAAAAATTTTATGTCAAAATATTTTATCCACAGAAAATATGGCATCTTGCCGTAAGATACGGCTGTGCCAAAAAACTAAGCGCTGGGCGGAATGCAAACTCTATGATACAGTGGTATCATAAATATTTTTTTGCATCTAACCTGAGATACTTTTTCGCAGAAATAGCTATGTCTAAAAAAGAACCTCTCAATCTCCCTCACCAACTGCCGACAGATTTGCGCAAAGCGCTGGCTACTGACAAAATGGCCCTAAAAAAATGGGAGGGCATTACCCCGCTCGCGCGCAACGAATGGATCTGTTGGACTATCTCAGTAAAGCAGGCAGAAACGAGAAAAGACCATGTGGCGCGAGTGGTGTCGGAATTGAAAGACGGCATACGTCGCCCCTGTTGTTGGATGGGCTGCACTCATCGCAAGGACAAACCCATGAATTCTTCACAGAAATGGATATTAGAGAGAAAGTCTAAAAAAATAAAGCATTAACTCATTAATTTTAAACTATATGTCAAAAAGCAACGTCGGCTATGTGGACGGATTTGTTCTCGTGATTCCTAAAAAGAAAGAGGCTGCGTACCGCAACATGGCCAGAGAGGGCGCGAAAATTTGGCTCAAATATGGCGCGCTTGGATACAAAGAATGTAAAATTAACGACGCCAAACCGCCCTATATTACATTTACCTTCCCTATCATGGCCAAGGCCAAACCAACCGAGACAGTTTGGTTTTCCTATATAGAATTCAAAAATAAAAAACATCGCGATCAAGTAAATGCTAAAGTGATGAAAGATCCGGCCATGCACCCTGACCAGCAAAAGAACAAAGAAATGCCATTCGATATGCAACGCATGGCGTATGGGGGATTTTCGGTCGTGGTTAGCGACTAATTTAAGCTACCAATCTTTAATACTATATGCCCGAAGAACAAGAAGAGTTCAAAATTTCCAGCAAGGAAATAAAAGAAAAAGTAAAACAAATTATTGAAGCCGGCAATGCCAGAAAAATTATCATCAAAAAAGAAACCGGTGAAGTAATTATGGAAATCCCCCTTACCTGGGGCGCAGTCGGAGTTATCCTCGTACCCGTTTTGGCTGCCGTCGGCGCTATTACGGCGGTCGTAACCAAATGCACGATTGTGGTCGTAAAAAAATAACCGGGCTCCCCTCTAGATAAAACCTGAACTATCTGCTATACTTGCGCACACATAGTTCATTTTTAGTTTACCTGTATATGATAATTAAAAACAAAAACATTCTTATTATTGCGCTTATTGCGCTCGTCAACATGCTTGGTTACGGCATCATCATTCCGCTTATGTACGGATACTCCAAAAAATTTGGTTTATCTGATTTTGAAAACGGAATGCTGTTTGCTGTCTATTCGGTATTCCAGTTTATTTCCACCCCCATCATCGGACGTATGTCAGACAAATACGGCCGTAGACCGATGCTTATTATTTCTATTTTGGGTACGGCCGCATCATTTTTCCTCATGGCTTTTGCTCCCAACTCGATAGTCTTATTCCTTGCGCGGGCGCTTGATGGCCTCACTGCAGGTAACATCCCCGTTGCCTTTGCCGTAATTTCTGACTCAACCAAACCTGAGGAGCGGGCCAAGGCATTTGGCACCATTAGTTCAGCTTTTAATTTTGGCTTTATTTTTGGCCCCGCAATCGCCGCCTTTACTGTTTCCATATCCACGGCCCTACCGTTTATTATTGCCGGCATAGTGACCGTTCTGGCTGCTGTACTTACATTCTTCTATCTACCGGAAACTAACGCCCACATGGGCGAAGTCAAAGAAGGCAAGCTGTTTGATCTACCAAAACTCTGGCACGCGCTATTTGACCCAGCCGTCGGTATGACATTTCTGATTTCACTGCTGTTCTTCTTTTCATTTGCGGCGGCTCTTATCTACGGTTTCCAGCCGTTTACTATGAATGTACTGCATCTGTCTGATACCGCCAACTCATACCTCTTCACACTATTTGGTATCATAGGACTAATCACTCAGAATCTGATTGTGGGCAGATTCTCCAACAAACTCGGCATTAAGAAAGCTTTTAGTACCAGCATACTCTTTACCGCTCTTTCGTTTTTGATCATCGCCATCTCTCATTCAGTTGCCGTATTCGTTCTCGGAGTCATAATTTTAGCTCTATTTAACGGGATTGCGCAGACACTAATCCCGACCATTCTCTCCCAAGAAACTGACGCCAAATCACAAGGCAGTATGATGGGTATCAGCAGTTCTTACCAAAGCATCGGTATGATCATCGGACCGATCGCGGGTGGTGGCGTGGCTACGCTACTATCAATCCGTTATCCGTTTTTGCTGGCATGCATACTCATTTTTGTTTGTTTCCTCTTATCTTTTAAGGTTTTGCGCCCTAATATAAAACAGGAATCGGCGTTCTAAAAAATATGCCTTCTGGTATTAAAGCTGTTTGTTTTGATTATTATGGAGTGATATCTCTCTACCCGCCGGGAGACATTTTTAGTCTGCTGGCCGAATTGTTTCATATACCCACAGAAGATTTTCGCAAGAAATATTTTAGCCTAAATTACCTCATCAACGTGGAGAATAAAAGTTTCGAAGAAGTGGCCATACAAACAGCCCTCAGCTTTAAACAAAACCGAACCAAAGAAGACGAAGCGCGAATTCTCATTCGACAACGCCAATTGGATAAAAGACTGAACACAGAGCTACTGTCTTGGTTTCGCATCTTAAAAAAACAAGGGTTTAAAATTGGTATCATAAGCAACGCTACAATGGCTGTCAAAAAAGAATGGGATGAATACAAAATCTCTGGTATGGTAGACACGGCCATCGTCTCCGCCGAAGTTGGCTGTCAAAAACCCCATAAAGAAATATTTGAAATACTATTTACTCGGCTAAAGGTTTTGCCCCAAGAAACCATTTTTATAGACGACGCACAAAAAAGTCTGGAAAAAGCAGAGGAGATTGGCTACCATCCGATATTATTCAAAAATAACGAACAATTAAGGCAGGATTTACAGACTTTTGGCATAGAACTATAATACAAAAACTATGACCCAAGAAGAAATCCTACAGTGTTTTGATGAAAACAAAAATCCGACTGAGGGTCGACCTAAGTCAGAAGTCAAAGCTAAACCAAATAAATACTGGTACGGTATTGCTTGCGTCTGGCTAGTAAACAATGCCGGGCAGATTCTCTGCTCCAAACGAGCTCCCCACCTCACTGCAAACCCAGGCAAATGGGCAAGCTGGTTTGGTGGACATGTCAAAGAACATGAAACCTTCAAACAAACGGCCGTAAACGAACTGCGAGAAGAAGCGGGCATTAACATTTCAGAAGAAGATCTTTTCTTAATAGAGGCCATAACAAAACCCGAAGAAAAAGTTTTTGTCGAACGATATGTAATTTTATTTAACGAGCCAACTATCGATTTAACAAAAACTGATGGCGAGGTTTCAGAAGTGCGCTGGATGAATATGGAAGATCATTGGCGAGAGCAAGCGGAACATCCTGATGTATGGTGCTGTCTCTGCAAACCACATCACCAAGAACTTATTCATCAGTGGTTAGCTACTAAAAAACAAAATCAGCTATGAAAATCATCCGACCAAAATCAAAACAACCAATCCCCTCCCACGCCAAACGTGTTTTCCAAGGCGAAATTTTTGATGTCTATCAATGGCCGCAAAAGATGTATGATGGCAGCACTGCATCTTTTGAAAAAATAAAACGTGATGACTCTGCGGTTATCATTCCCGTCACCACAGACGATAAAATTATTATCGCCAACGAAGTCCAGCCTGGCATAAAAGCAGAGATTGGACTACTGACTGGAAGGATTGAAGATAGAGAAACACCTCTCGCAGGGGCAAAAAGAGAATTGCTTGAAGAAACAGGTTATACCTCTAATAAATGGACATTGCTAAAATCCTTTCAACCAGTACTTAAAGTTGACTGGGCCGTATTTTATTTCATTGCCAAAGATTGCAAACAGGTATCTGAACAAAAACTAGATAGCGGAGAAAAAATAAAACTAATCAGTGTTACGTTTGATAAATTTGTGGATATTATTCTAAAACGAAAAGAAGATAATTATCTAAAAACCACTCTACTTGAAGCAAAACTTGATCCGAAAAAAATGAAAGCACTAAAAAAACTCATGGGAATAAAATAATTGCTCTTGAAATTTTCTCATTTTTCTGGTATACTATATTCATTATTCAAATTTCTAATTACATTCCTATGGCTAAAAGACCAACCGGACTAAAAAAATTATCAAAATCAAGGCACTCTCCAAAAACCAAGAAGAGATTAGCGGCCAAGCGAGAAATGCTAGCAAAAAAGGCTAGCAAGAAAAGAAAATAATTAAAGCCCAACGAACCCGCCCAAGAATTTGAGCGGGTTTTTGTATATTGGCAAAAAAAATATCACTGATATACTATAAATTAGTAAACTATACAAAAATCTATGATCCCTACTGCTGCACTGACTGATTTAAAAAAATTATTACTCACCTGGAACATAAATCCCAGCGATTGGTATGTGACTGGCGAAGCTGCTATGGTCATCTCCAGCTATCCAGTCACCTTCCGGGACAAACAAATGGATATCCTCGTCTGTCGCACAGTCTGGCCTTGGGTTAAACCAGAAGAGGAGGTATCACTTTTTCCTCCCAAGGACAGCGAGGAAGAGGCGGCGCTAAAAGAATATATAGCAAAACATGATATTACTCCTGACTTTCATCCACTGCCGCATGTCGGCATTTTAGCCGAAGATAGATTCACTCATACCCAACCCCATCCGGAGGACACGGATATACGAATCCTAAGTCCCTGGGCCGGTATTTATCATCGCAAATTAATCATCGAGTTTTACGAACAAGGCCATCACGGCGGTTTAGCTGTCTTCGATAAAAATAAATTTATCAGATGGAAAAAGTTTGTCACCGAAACTCAACAGTTTGCTCAAGAGCTCGGCGACGAAAAGGCCGTTGCCACTTGTCTGGAGGTGCTGCCTATCGTTGATCGAGCTATAGCTTTTTTTGATAAACCAGACAAAGAAAGCAGTAATGATATATTTTTGAAAGGCAATGTCGCCTATGCTGGCACTGTGTCTGGCGAAGTGAAGCTATGGGACGACCAAGCTGATTTTACAGATAAAATCGCCGTGCTAAAAGCGGCGCTCCCTTATCAATTTTCTAAACTATCTACTGCGAAAGGCATTATCACTGACGAAGGCGGATTGCTCGGGCACGCTTCTATCATTGCCCGGGAGTATACAATACCAACAATTATTGGCGCCCGTAACGCCACACTCAAATTGCAAGACGGAGATGTGGTAGAAATAAATGGCGACACTGGCGCTATCAAAAAACTAAACTGATCGACTTGCGCATTTGTTTTTTTCTGCTATACTACACTCCGTAGTATTTTATTTTTAAACATACCTACTATGAATAACCTTTCTATTAAAGTCATTGTCGGCAGCACTCGTGAAGGCAGGTTCGGCGACAAGCCGGCCGCTTGGATCGCCGAGGAATTAAAAAAGGCAGAAGGTGTGAATGTTGAAATTTTGGATTTAAAAAATTTTGACCTGCCATTTTTCAACGAACCGGTCAGCCCAGCCTATAAACAAGAGCCATACAAAAACCCCGAGGTAGCCAGATTTACCGCCAAAATCGCAGAGGGAGATGCCTATGTTATCGTTACTCCAGAATACAACCATAGCACTTCGGGAGTTCTTAAAAACGCCTTAGATTGGGTTTACCAAGAATGGAACAATAAAACTGTCGGTTTTGTGAGTTATGGCAGTGTCGGTGGCGCTCGAGCTGTGGAACACTTACGTCTAATGGCTGTAGAACTACAAATGGCGCCAGTTCGTGAAGCAGTACACTTCCTCGGCAACGAATACTTCCCTGTCCTATTCGGTCACGCTCAAGCTGCCGATATGTTCGCAAAAGCGACCGATCAGGCCCAAAAAATGATCGCTCAGCTCTTGTGGTGGGCAAAAGCTCTCAAGAATGCAAGATAAGATGAGTTCTATTCAATCAATTATCTTCGCTGGTGGCTGCTTCTGGTGCGTGGAGGCGATTTTTAACCGACTCAAAGGCGTCGAGGGCGTAACTTCCGGCTATACGGGAGGCACGGTGCCAAATCCCTCATACGAACAAATCTGCGGTGGCGATACAGGGCATGCCGAAGCCATCAAAATCGACTACAACCCGAGCATTATTGGTATGGAAGAATTGCTGTCTGTGTTTTTTTCCTCACATGACCCCACCACTCTCAACCAGCAAGGTAATGACATCGGCAACCAATACCGCTCCGCAATTTTCTACACTACCGATGAACAAAAACGGGCTTCGGAAAAATTTGTCGAAGATCTAACCAATAACAGAACATTCAGCAAACCTATTGTGACCGAAATTAAGCCTTTAGACGTTTTCTACCCGGCCGAAGACTATCATCAAAATTATTACGCCAATAACCAGAACAAACCATACTGCCAAATTGTAATTGACCCCAAGATCGTCAAACTCAAACAAAAATTTTCTCATCTGCTGAAATAAAAATATACATAATAAAAAAGACCCCATTTATGAGGTCTTTTTTATTTATGAATAATTATTTCTGTAGTGCGCCGATTTTCATACTGGCAAGCGCTGCCTCTGGCTGCGGCTGACCTCCGTGCTGACCGGAAAAAGCAGCTGTAGCGTCTTTGCCGCACAAAGGAATAATCTTATCTGGTCCGCCTGGATGCTGATCGATACCTTTGGTAACATCATACACCATGTCTCGCACTACGATATAGCAATCCTCTTTTACATTATGTTTGGCAACTTCTGCCATAGTGAGCATTGATCTGCCTGTTTCTACCTCTGTTTTTACTGTAGTTTCGGTTTTTACTTCTACTACTGGCCTAGTCTCAGTTTCACTCGCTGGTTGAGTTTCAGTAGTTGATTCTGGCTGTGTCATATTAGCAGAATTCGTCTCTGCGGTCCTGTCGGCATTATTGGCCTCGGTAGTAACACTGGTTTTTGAAGAACAGCCGGCTCCCACCAAAATTACTAACGCGCCTAAACTTACCAATACCCCTAACTTATTTTTCATGTACGAAATGAAGGAAAGAAACAATCAAATGTTCTTGATTATTTCTAAACGAATTAGAATATAAAAATTAAAATTAACTTATATATTCTACTACACACTGTAATAGTTGACAAGGGTCTTAAAAAACAAAACACCCTTCGCAAAAAGAGTGTTTTGTATATAATAAAGAAATTCACCGTCGCCTCTAATGGATAACTACTTTATCCGCTAAAGGCGGGACGACGGTGAAAGTGACGTGCTTAAATCGTGAACAGGGCATTCACGATGGGGCATGCACTCGTGGCAAGCTCTTCGGGACGAGATTCAATTGACTCGTGGCCAACGGTCGCGTCATGAGAGACCTGCATGACGCCACTTCCCTCTCCACACGACCTACACACAACCTGCCGAAGGCGCACCTTGGGCTGGCCATCAGCACCTGTAGACGTGTAGCTCAACGAATAGAAGGAGTGACGGCAGACTGGACCATCCATTTCTTCTCGGTCTCCAATCATAACAGGCCCCCCGACCTGTTAGTCTGTGGTTAAACTTCTTATTTCGGGGAAAGTTTACACAAAAAATTATGCAAAATTCCCCAAAACAAAAATCAACAAGGCTTCAGTATAGATGAAATACCACTGCTTGTCAATAAAAACCTATGCATATTGACAAAATCGCCCTTTCCATATATACTCTCCCTCATCAGTGGGACCCCGAACACTCGGGGGTTTGTACCACTTAACCTATAATTTTATGTCAAAAAAAATGGCAGCCAGTCTGGCTAAAGTAGACAAAAATAAGGTCTACTCACTTGATGAAGCCCTCAAGCTTCTCAAAGAAGTGTCTATCACAAAATTTGATGCAACCGTTGAAATTCACGCTAACTTAGGCATCAATACCAAAAAAACCGAACAGCAAGTTCGGGCTACGGTAGTCTTACCGCATGGTACCGGCAAATCAAAGACCGTTGCTGCTTTTGTCGCCCCCGAAAAAGAAAAAGAGGCAAAAGAAGCTGGCGCAGATTTTGTCTATGGTGAAGAAGATATCAAAAAAATCAAAGATACCGGCAAATTCTCATTTGATATAGCTATCACGACTCCTGATATGATGCCGAAGATGGCAGCCGTCGCCAGAGTCCTCGGTCCAAAAGGCCTCATGCCGAATCCAAAATCTGATACTGTTGGCACCAATATCAAAAAAATGGTTGAAGATCTCAAAACAGGCAAAGTCACCTTCAAAAATGACGATGGCGGAAATGTCCATCAGGCAGTCGGCAAAATCAGCTTTGGCGAAGACAAACTAAAACAAAATATCCAAGCATTTTTAGATGCCTTACAGAAAGCCAAGCCGGCCACGGCCAAAGGAACCTTCCTAAAAAACATTACCCTCTGCTCTACGATGAGCCCGTCAGTAAAAATAAGCGCTTAAACCACAAATCCCGCCGACAAGGCGGGATTTGCTTTTCTAGACAATCTAGGTACACTACCCACATTAGCTACTCTACCCTATATATGTTTATCGTTGCCTCTTTGAGCCTCAGTGAATTCTCTGAAGAGAAAATCAGAAAGATTATTTTGGCTGGTGCCGATGCTTTACGATATAATTTTTCTCCCGGACCAATCGAAGAAAGCGTAGAGCGGATAAAAAAAGGCATGCGAGTAATTGACGAACTAAACTCTTCTGCAAAAATCATTGTCAATCTTCCTTCAAACCAAATGCGGCTAACAAGCCCCCAACATCCGCGAGTGGTACTAGAAAATGAAGAATTAACTCTTAAATCTGTTTCCGGAATTCGAGCCGCGTTTCCGATCAAAGAATTAAAAACCGAAGAACCAAACGATGAATTTATCTACATACACACACCTGAATTAGGCAACCAAGTATACATCAACCAAATTACCTCTATCGACCAGGGCAAGATCGCCCTTCAAATCACCGAAATTATAAATAAAGATACGATCAGGGTGAAAATTCTTAATGAAGGCACTATCCAGTCCAACTTAGCTATTCATATCCACCAACATACCGAACACGAAAGTTATATCGACAGGCAGCGGACCATATTAGCCGCTCTTGAAGAAGTCAAGCCAGACTACCTGGCGATTTCCTATGCCAGCCCTGTAATTAATGAAAAAATAAAACAATTGTCCGAACTTAGCTGGCGGCCAAAAATTATCGCCCGGATAGAAACACAAACAGCCTTACAACATTTAGAAGAAATCTGCCAGGATGATTTTTATCAATTGATTCTTCTCAATCGAGGCAAACTTGGGTTAGATATACCGTTTGAACGCCTCGGTATTGTCCAGAAAGAAGCTATTCAAACCGTGAAGAATTACAAAAAACAAATCATCATCTCCTCACAAATTTTGGAAGGCAGTATCCACAACTACATTCCTTTGCGTTCGGATATTTTGGACCTTACCAATATTGTCTTAGACGGGGCGGACGGTATCATGCTATGCAACGAAACCGCCCTAAGTGCCCGTCCGGCCTATACATTATCCGTGGCCAAAAAAATCATTTTTGAGGCGGAAAAATACAAAAAGTTGCATAGTATATAAATTTGCCAAGGCAATATTGTTTTGCTAGACTTTATTGTATAAATATAATTTAAACGATATGCAAACAGCAAGAGAAAACTACATTTCTTGGGATGAATGTTTCATGCGGATGGCGCATGTAATTTCCGAACGCTCAAAAGATCCTTCCACCCAAGCTGGGGCTGTCATCGTCAATCAAGATAATGTTGTGGTCGGTATGGGATACAACGGCTTCCCTCGAGGCATCGATAACGACCAACTCCCGTGGGAACGAGAAGGTTCATTTTTGGAAACAAAATATGCTTTTGTCTGTCACGCCGAAGAAAATGCCGTCTATAATTCTGCCGTCTCAGTAAAGGGTGGAAAAATTTATTGCACGCTTTTCCCATGCAACGAATGTGCTAAAACTCTTATCCAAAATGGTATCACGGAAATAATCTTTGAAAGTGATAAATACCATGATACGGATGTTTGGAAAGCCTCCAGAAGAATGCTTGACGGGGCGCAGATTAAATACCACCAATATATTTGCGATTGGGCAAAATAACTATTCTTTATGGAAAACAACAAAATAATCCTTGGATTTGTCGGTGATTTGGCCGGCGGCAAAGGCACAATCTGTCAATATCTGAAAGGAAAATACGACATAAACGCCTATCGATTCTCCACCATGCTGCGAGATATTCTTGACAGAATCTATGTAGAAAAAACCCGAGAAAACCTGCAAGATATCTCTACTTTTCTGCGCAGTCGCTACGGACAAGATATTATGAGCAAGGTTATTGTAAAAGATGTTTTGAATGACAAAAATAACATCGTCGCGGTTGAAGGCATCCGTCGTCCGACTGATATTACCTACCTGCAAGAGCTGACAGGTTTTCATCTCATCTATATTACCGCTGATGCAAAAACACGATGGGAGCGTATGGTGTTACGCCAGGAAAATCCTGACGAAGCCGACAAAACCTTTGAACAATTTCTAAAAGACGAACAAGCTGAGGCTGATATGCTCATCAAAGAACTAGGCAAACAAGCAGAATATACATTGACTAACGATGGTACTAAGGAAGAATTTTTTGTTAACATGGAAAAAATTCTAACGGATATTAAGGCTAAAAAATAAACAAGTTTATGCAGGTAAAAATCAAAAGAATTGACACCTCTATCCCCCTCCCCGCCTATCAAACAAGCGGAGCGGTCGCTTTTGATCTTTCCAGCCGCATCGACATGACCATCCAACCAAAAGCGCTTGTTCTTTTACCAACTAATCTAATAATAGAAGTCCCTGAGGGCTACATGCTCATGGTCGCCAGCCGCTCAAGCACACCCAGAAAAAAAGGCTTGATCCTGCGTAATGGGATTGGTATAATTGATCAAGACTACCATGGCGAACAAGACGAAGTTATGATGCAGGTATACAACTTCACTGACCAAGAAGTGAGCGTCGCCAAAGGCGAACGTATCGGCCAGGCTGTCTTTGTCCGCATAGACAGAGGTGAGTGGGAAGAAGTGGATCAAATGAACGAAGTCAGTCGTGGCGGATTTGGGAGTACGGGAGCGTAAATATAAATTCATTTATTTAAAATTAAATATATGAGCGAAAGACCAAGAATCCCAGACATGCTAAGAAGTAAAGAAAGGCATATGGACGATGTTATCAATCAAGTTGATCCGGCGGTAGCAGAGATGCAAGCAAACCTAGAAAAGAGAATAGCAACTGAAACTCAGTTTTCTCAAAAATTAGATGAAGAAGCTGAAAAAAGAAAAAAGACACCTCCACCAATTCCTAGGGCGGCCTTAGAAAAGCCAAGGAGGCCCAAACAAACAGGTGGACGCCCACAACAAACAATTGAATAGCTATGCAAGCCTACCTGGACATAATCCGTAAGATATTAGAACATGGCGAAAAAAAAGAAGACCGTACTGGTACGGGCACTATTGCGATTGCCGGAGCTATGTTTGAGCACGACATGTCCAAAGGATTTCCACTCCTGACAACGAAGAAGGTCCCCTACCGTCTTGTCGCTTCAGAACTTGAATTTTTTATCAAAGGCATTACCGACAAAAAATGGCTGCAAGATAGAAACAATCATATCTGGGATGAATGGTGCACGCCGTTAAAGGTGCAATACGGCAAAGATGAAGAAACAAAGAAAAAAATGCTCGATGAGCGTGATCTTGGAACTATCTATGGCTGGGAATGGCGGCATTTCGGCGCTACCTACAAAACCTATGATACGGACTATACAGGCCAAGGAATTGATCAACTGAAAAAATTAGTAGACACCCTCAAAAAAGACCCTTCCAGCCGCAGAATGCTCGTCATGGCCTGGAATCCCATGGACGTAGACAAGGCTGTGCCGCCCTACTGTCATTATGGCTTCCAAGTAACGGTGATAAATGGAAAACTTAATGTACTATGGAACCAGCGGTCAGTAGATGTTGCTCTCGGACTTCCCTTCAATATTGCCAGCTACGCCACTATGCTCCATCTCCTAGCCAAAGAAACCGGCTACGAGGAAGGCAAGCTCGTTGGCTTCTTGGCTGATACACATATCTACCTCAACCATGTTGAGGGCTTGAAAGAACAGTTGGCCCGAGATCCAAACCTCTACCCTCTGCCCAGAATACAAACAAATAATTTTACCTCAATTTTTGACTGGAAGGCTGAAGATACGGAAATATTAAATTATCAAAGCTATCCAACTATCAAATTTGATATCGCTGTCTAACATGTCTTTTTCTCTCATTGCCGCGGTGGCAAAAAACAATTGTATTGGAAAAAATAACAAAATCCCCTGGAACGTACCAGAGGATTTTCAGTATTTCAAAAAAACCACTTTAGGCAAAACCTGTGTGATGGGACAAAAAACATTTGAATCTATCCTCGGATACTTGGGTAAGCCACTTCCCGGCCGAGACACGGTAGTGGTAACTATTGATAAGGAGTTTCAACCGCCCGAAGGCGTCCGCGTATGCTATTCTCTGGACGAAGTCTGGGATAAACTAAAAGACGAAGATGTGTTTATCTGCGGCGGGGCCAGCATTTACAAACAAACGATAGACCGAGTTGACACGCTCTATATCACCTGGATCGACCAGGAGCCAGACGGTGATGTATTTTTTCCAATCATTGATATGCATACCTGGCAAGAAACTTGGCGCGAAGATCATTCCGGTTATTCTTTTGTTACATATTCTAAAAAATAAACAGTATGTTCGTCATGATCGACGGCATCGAAGGTGGCGGAAAAAGTACAATTGTGGAAGCATGGAAACAATATTTAGAGGAACAAAATTTCTCTGTCTTTGACCTCAAAAAATACCTGCTGGAAAACAATCGCTATCCGAATTACGAAGAGATCAGGCCCTATAATTTTATTTTGAGCGCCGAGCCTACCTATACCGGCATTGGTAAAGTCATCCGTGAAGAATTGATTAAAAATGGAACTAGCTACGCTGACGAGGCCATCGCCCAGGCTTATTCTCTAGATAGACTCATCCTGTACACAAAAATTATCCTCCCCGCTCTCAAAGATAACAAACATATCATCCAAGACCGCGGCGTCTCAACCTCTCTCTGCTATCAATCGCTTAATGGAAATTTAAGTCTTGATTGGCTAAGCACACTGCCAGGGAATGCTCTAGCTCTGGAACACAGGCCTGATTACCTCTGTATCATCGAAATGAGCCCGGAAACCGCCCAACAGCGGCTTGCAACCCGGTACGAAAAACAAGATGATGTTATTTTTGACAAGCTAGACTTCCAACAAAAAGCTATGTCCACATATCTGTCGACCGAGTATCAAAAACTTTTTCAGAATAGAGGCACAAAGATAGAACTCTTGAATACTGATCTAGCTATTGATATAATGAAGCAAGAATCAATTGAATTTTTAAAGAGTACCCTATCTTTATAACATTCACTCTTAACCATATAAGCTTAACACTATGCTTAAAACAGCGTCTGAAATCCTCTCAGAAAGCTTCCAATTATACAAAAGACATTGGCGCGAATTTATTCCTTATATAGCCGTGCTATTTTTACCAACTCTACTACTATCAATTTTGGGCGCCTTGTCACTTTATCTTTCGATTTTTTTTCCGGCTTCAGACGGTGTGACCAGCATACTTATTGTGGCACTTTTTTCTGCTAGCTTAGTTACCACAATTTGGGCATCAATCGCGCTCATTCGAGCCGCGCGGGCAGCTACCTTAGGTCAGCCGCTCAATTGGAAGGAAAACCTCAAAGCATCCAACCATGTAATCCTGCCTTTTATTTGGGTGTCGATTTTGACATCCTTGATAGTACTCGGCGGCACCATACTATTTATAATCCCGGGCATTATTTTTGCGGTTTGGTACAACTTTGCAGTGTATGCAGTTGCGCTTGAAAATGCTCGCGGTATGAATGCTCTTAGCATAAGTAAATCTTTGGTAGTCGGACGTTGGTGGAGTATCGCGGGCAGATTAGCTATCATTGGTGTTGTGAGTGCTGTCCTAGTTCTACTTCCAAACGCATTTCTCATGGAGGTAGTCAAACAAATCCCTATAGCGGATTTCCTACAGGAAGCTCTGGGAAGTCTACTCGGCTCATTTATAAGCATGGCCGTAATGCCGATCTCTACCGCTGCAAGTGTAATACTATTCTATAGCGCCAAAGAAAATCCTGTCGCAAGAGAAACACCTACTGCCCCACCCTCAGTGTAAAGATCAAAAACCCCAATTAAAACCCTCGATTAGTCGGGGGTTTTAATTTTTTTATTGTTTGCCAATCGCAGATAAAAATGATAGTCTTATACCATACTAAGCCTATTGTTATGCCAAAATATATTCCTATCATCGGCATGGAAATCCATGTGGAACTAAAGACAAAGAGCAAGATGTTTTGCAGCTGTAAAAATGATCC
This sequence comes from uncultured Gammaproteobacteria bacterium, assembly GCA_964514995.1. Lineage (GTDB taxonomy): Bacteria > Patescibacteriota > Patescibacteriia > Magasanikbacterales > GWA2-37-8 > XYD2-FULL-39-9. The sequence continues at coordinate 57,783 of CAZETA010000002.1, read as the reverse complement.
ATTTATCTCTGAACCAAACACCAACATCTGCGAAATATGCCTCGGCCAACCCGGCACTTTGCCCGTTCCAAACCAAACGGCGCTCGCTTGGGCCGCAAAAATTGCCCAGGCACTGCATTGCACGGTAAATAAAAACAGTAAATTTGACCGTAAACATTACTTCTATCCTGACTTGCCCAAAGCCTATCAGATTTCTCAATACGACCAACCGATCGGCGAACATGGCTATATTGATCTGGAATTTCTACCAACTAAAAATTATCGCGACAAGGCCCGCATTGGCGTGACTCGCGTGCATATGGAAGAAGATACGGCAAAATTATCACATGATGCTTCCGGCAACACGCTGGTAAACTTCAATCGTGCTGGCGTACCGCTGGTAGAAATCGTCTCCGAGCCGGATGTTACAAGCTCTGCCGAAGCAAAGGCGTACTGCCAAGAACTACAAAATATTTTTCGTTACCTGGAAATAAGCGACGCGGACATGGAAAAGGGCAATATGCGCTGCGAAGCGAACATTTCTCTACAGGAAGAAGGAAGATTTACCAATGATAATGGCTTAATAAAACCCGTGGATGGATATATCCTCAACCCGAAAGTAGAGGTAAAAAATATCAACTCATTCCGAGCTGTAGAGAAGGCCATTGAATTTGAAATTAAACGCCAAACCGAAATGCTCGCTACAGGTGAAACCTGGAAACAACAGACTCGCGGTTGGGACGACAGCAAAGGCGAGACGGTCATGCAGCGCGAAAAGGAAACCTCTGCTGATTATCGCTATTTCCCCGAACCGGATATCCCTCCGTTTCATCCGCTCACTGTGGCTGGAAATATTTCTTTGCCTGAACTACCACACGATAAACGCTTACGCTTCCGAGACGAATACGGCTTTTCCTACGCTGATGCTGAAATGTTGGCAGCAGATAGAGCCTGGGCTGAATATGCTGAAGAAGTCATGAGCGAACTGAATGATTGGCTATACAACTTAAATGAGTCAAAAACTGATACGAATGAAATTCTGAGTAACAAAAAACAGCAAGTAGCGCGACTTGCCGGTGGCTGGATTACCAACAAACTGGTCGGTGCCATGGCTGAGCGCAGTATTAATATTAAAGTCCTAAAACTCAAACCGGAAAATTTTGCTGAGCTTATCGCCTTGATTTATAGCAATCGAGTAAATTCTACCAACGCCCAAAAAATTCTAGCAGAAATGCTTGACTCAGGTGTTGATCTTGATCCAACCCATGTCATGGAAGAAAAAGGCTACGGCCAAATCAGCGATGAGGGGAGACTTGCGACCGTGGTAGAAGAAATTATCAAAAACTACCCGCAACAAGTGGAACAGTTCAAAAATGGCAAAGAAGCAATCCTCCAGTTCCTCAAAGGCATGGTGATGAAAGCCACCGAAGGCTCAGCTGATCCTGTGGTTGCGGAAAAACTACTCAGAGAAAAATTGAAATAAACTAAAAAGCCCGGCGCAACGTCGGGCTTTTTTAATATTCAACTTAGGATCGTTCCTGCTGTTTTTCAATCTCTTTATCCATATACTGCGCATACCATCCGTAATCAGCGCCAAGAAAATAGGATATGAGCTCTACGGCCAGCCGACCGGTTTTCTCTTCTACATCAAATTCCGGGGCAATCTCTACCACATCCAGACCCACCACCTGACAATTTTTGCCAATAAATTTTGCTAAGCTGACAACCTCTCTTCTCGTAAGGCCGTCGGGTGAAGCTAAACAAGTCGCTGGCGCATACATTGAATCAATGGAGTCCATATCAATGCTTATCCAGACATTGCCTACCCTTTTTTGCAAATCAATGATCGCCTGAAATACCGGCTCAAAACCACTACGCATCAAATCCATAATGGTAAAAGCATGTAATTTATCCTTCCTGATCAAGTCTATTTCTGCCTGGTCCAAATCCTTTAGTCCGATATACACGATGTTTTCTTTTTTAATTTTTGCTCCTGGTTGCAACACATCGACTAGCTTGGAATGTCCCAAACCTCGTACAACAGCGGAAGGCATGCCGTGAATATTGCCAGACAATGTATTTTCGTGAGTCATCATATCGCCGTGCGCATCAATCCAGATGACACCCAAATCGCCTTTACACGCCACAGATGCGCCAGAAATGGTTCCAATAGCGATTGTATGGTCACCTCCCAACACTACCGCCTTGCTTTTGGACGCAACTTCGTTGCTAACAGTCTCAGCTGTCTTTTCTAGCACTCGGACAATCTCGCCTAAATACTTTAGATTCTTCTCACCCATGACAGCATTTTTCCTCTCCACACATTCGATATTGCCCAAGTCAGTTGCCAACAAGCCGCTGGCCTCAAACATTTTTTTCAGACCACATTTTCTGATATAATCCGGGCCAAACATCGTACCTTCAGCATCCTTTCCAAGATCCAATGGGACGCCCAAAATTGATGCCTTTCCGATTAATTTTCTATTTTCGTAGAATATAAGATTATCTTTGTTCATATATTATTTTAAGTGGCGAATTATACGAATCTGCTCCATAATACTCAAATCTGCCTGAACTGTCAATCAAATAAACCGCAACAAAAAAGGCGCTATAGGCGCCTTTTTGTGTTTTATTTACTACTTTACATAGTTCCATGCTCCTGACCCATAAACTTCTTAATGTCGGCAATAGTACTCATAAACTGGGCCGGGAAGATTATGGTAGAATTCTTTTCTACACTGATCTCAGCCATCGTTTGCAAATTACGCAATTGTAAGGCAATCGGATGAGCTGCCATAACATCGGCGGTTTCAGCCAATTTCTGAGAAGAGAGGAACTCACCCTCCGCAGCAATAATCTTCGCTCGTTTTTCGCGTTCTGCCTCTGCTTGTTTGGCCATAGCACGCTGCATGCCTTCCGGTAACTCAATATCTTTTATTTCAACCACAGAGACTACAACTCCCCACGCTTCGGTGTGAGCATCAAGTACGGCGGCAATGCTTTTGTTGATTTGTTCACGTTCACTTAAAATTTCATCAAGCTGGAATTTACCAACGATATTGCGAATAGAAGTCTGAGCGATCTGATTGATCGCGCTCATCACATTTTCTATAGCTACAATACTCTTCACCGTATCAACCACCTTGTAATAGGCTACTGCCGAGACATCCACAGACACATTATCTCGTGTAATTATCTTTTGGGTTGGAACCGGGAGTGTGATGGTGCGAAGATCGACTTTTTTCAACCGATCGATAAATGGTACGATCCAGTTTAAGCCAGGTTCTTTAGTGCCAACTATCTTACCTAAACGAAATACCACGCCTTTTTCATACTGTTGCACTGTGCGTAGACCTAAGATTATAACAAGGACTACCCAAGGCAGCACTGTAACGACAAACTGCATATGTTTACATTAATGAATTAAATTTAATTTATTTGATTCTTTGTAGCGCTTCTTTCAGAATCTGTTCACTATTTTTCCCGGCAATCTTTAAATCTTTTACGGAATTTCGAGCCTCAACTTGAGAGTAGCCAAGGGCCATCAAGCCTTCGATGACATCACCCAATGATCCGTCAATTCCAGCTTCTCCCATTACACCTGCCACCATTTTATTCTTCAACTCCACCAAAATTCGTTCTGCAGTTTTCTTTCCAATCCCGCTCACATTGGTCAGATAAGCCAGATCTTCATTGGCAATAGCAGTGGAAATTTCTTGCACGGTACCTACAGACAGTAAATGCAGAGCAGTCTTAGGCCCAATCCCGCTCACCAATAAAAATTTTTCAAACAGGTCTTTTTCTTGAACATTAGCAAAACCGTATAGCTCAAGCGCACTTTCTCGAACAGCTAAATACGTAAGCACCTGTACTTCTCCCCCCACCTCCCAACCCTCAACAGAACGCACACTAGCCATTACTTCATACCCAACTCCGCCGGCAGTCAACACGGTAATTTTATTTTCATCCTTAGAGATAATTTTACCGGCGATAACTGAAATCATAAGTTATTTTTTCTTTACTCGACTGACTCGAATGAGCCCACCACACGGCACGATTTCCACACCTCTTTTTTCTAGTTCATCTAAATACAAGTTCATGCCGAGTGAATCGGAGGACATATGTCCAGCAATCAAAACGTTCATATGAAATTCTACAGCCTTTTCCCGCGACTCATCGCGCATATGCATTCCTACTAACGTGCTAACTCCCGCGCGAGAAAGTTCAGAATAGACCTTACTAGACGGATTGGTGCCGCCAGTCATCTCCACAAATAATTTACCCACTCTATTCTTTGGGTTGCCCGCAAACAGATTTGGTCCATTTCCTCGTTTTTTTGCTTCTTGGTATTCGGGAAGTTCCATCAAAGCGCTCATCACATCACCCACGGTTTCAAGTTTTTTCTTGGCCAAAAAATCTTCCAAAAATTTAGTTACTAAATTATCAGTCGGAGTATGCATGTTCATAAAATTTACCGCAAGCTCACGAGCTATGTCTACCACTTGATAGTGGTTGGCTGGGTGCACACCACGCCCAACTTCATTGATTCTCTCCGCCATAAGCCGCTCAGCCACATGCACCGGCACTCCCAAATTCTCATACATCTCAGCGATCATATCCATAACGCCGTGCAAGCTGGCAAGCGCCGCACCTTCTGGGTGGTGGGCAATAACCGCGTCAATTTTCTTGCCGCGCTCGTTGAGCTGAGTGGCTAATAAAATTTCTCCAGGGCTGATATCTATACCCGCCAACACTCGCTTTACCGGAGCGCTATTATTTCCGCAATTGATACGACAATCGTCATAGGGATTTTCCAATTTTTCTGTATCAAAATATTTCTTATCATCCGGTTTGAGATCATCATATTCCTTCTTGACTCTTTCTAAATATCTTTTAACGCTTTTTTGTCCACGAGGGTCAGCTTCCATACCTAGCTTTATTCCCAAATCATAGGCTTGTTTGAACGTTAACATACTATGCAGATTATAACTTAAATCTACGGTAATTTACCGTAAAAACAAGGGTATGTCAAACCATTTAAAACCAAAAAGCAGCCTGTTTACGGGCTGCTTTTTTGGGGTTTTAAAACTAAAACGAAGGTAACGTAACAAATGATTGTAGAGCACTAAAACTTACACCGTCAGCATTACTTGCAATAGCGCAATAGTAGTAACGTGTTCCTGAAAAAAGTCCTGTTACATTAGTTGAGTAAGGAACAGGAAGGTTCCCAGAACCAAGCGCAATACCTAATGAGGGAACTTTGGTGCCAAATACATCATTACACGTTCCCGGCGAAATATTGCTATATCGGAACCAACCAGTCGTAGCCTTAGTATTTGGATTGGCCTGGGCATTTAAGGTTGCGGAAAACTTTTTTATTGAACTGACTGTAGCTGGCGAGCTGGTACTAAAGATAGGAACTTGAACGTATGAGATATCTGTAACTATTTGACTTAAACGAACTCCAGCCGTGCCGGATATGTATTGAGCACCAACCTGCAGGTGAGTACCTGCTGCCTTTAAAATAGATAAGCCAGAAAATTGAGTTGGAGGAAGTGGTGCAGGAATTTTGTTCGTATCATCAAAAAAATATGTGCCCACACTACTGTTCACCACATGATTCAGTCGATAAAAAACATCCATCCGGGCGCCCGCAGGAGAAGTTGTAGGTGGTATAGCTGCATTACCAGAAGCGCAAGGTGTTATAGTTATAGAGGTGATAAAAGCATTGTTAGGAACAGAAGAAAGATCTAATCCATAGGACTCTGCATTCCCAACACTATTTGTATAGTTAAAATTTTGATCCCCGTCACATTCATTCTCATTCACCATCTTATGATGATCTCCGGGTAGAATAGAAGAGTTGCTAGGAATAAAGGATTGAGAATCGCTGTCTTCAACTGGCAATATATTGTTAATTGAAGTTGCCCTGACAAATTTTACAGCAACTATAGCACAAACAAAAACAGCTACAGTGGTCGCCAAGGCTAAAATTTTATTTTTCATAGTTATATAAAATGTTATTTACCTTAAATCTTAGCCCCCCCTCTTTTCGACCTTTAGCTATCATACTTTAGGGTAACAAGCGAGGAATGTCAAGCACTCAATTATTAATAACAAGACCAAAAATTTATACCTTCTCCACCAAAATCATTACCTTTCCCTCCCCAATTTCTACCTCCTGACCAGCTTCTCCTACTACCACCTCATCTGCCAACACAGATTTTTTAATTTCTTCATTATAATCCGTAAATACCGACTGCAACAACTCATCTTTTGCCTCATAGACAATTTTTACCCGATCAGAGATAGTCAATTTTTGATCTTTGCGAATCTGGTTGATAGTCCGGACAACTTCGCGAAGGACGCCTTCTTTCTTGAGCTGATCGGTAATAATAATATCCAGACCGACCGCCAAATCTCCTTCTGTTTTCCAAACCAAAGTTGTATCATTAGAATTTTCTGCTACCTGCACTGTCTTTACATTCAATTCATCAGCGATGATTCCAAAAAAATTTTCCGATAACTGTTTATTGGTAATGCTTAATTGTCCTAAAGGTTGCCGTACTTTGATTCCGGTTTCTGCACGCAACGCCAATCCGACCTCAACAATCTTACGTGTTGTTTCCATTTCTGAAATAACCCGGGCTTCGTTCGCCGAAGCTTCAGAAAAGGCTGGCCACTCTTCCAAATGAACGCTTTCTCGCTCTCCACCTACCGCTTGATATATTTTTTCAGCAATAAACGGGGTAAACGGTGCCATTATCTTGGAAATGGTTAACAATACTTCACGCAACGTGACAAGGGCAGCCTGTTTATCTTGCTCGTTCTCGCCTTTGAATCTATCGCGAGATCTGCGAACATACCACTGTGATAATTCGGTCACAAATTCTACTATCGGTCGGCTCGCCTCAACTAATTTATAACTTTCCATGCCTTCAGTGACTTCTTTTACCAAAATTTGCAGCTTTGCCAAAATCCATTTATCCAGTACATTTTCTGGCCCGTCATTCTGAGGCTTCGCAGAAGAATCCCTTTTGTCCAATCGGGAGGGATCCTTCGCTTCGCTCAGGATGACATTGTCAGCAAACATTTTATAAAATTCCAAAACATTATACACCGTATTAATCAGCTTATTATACATTTCTCGCACGCCAGCTTCAGAAAAATTCAAACTCTCCGCCTGCATGACTGGCGAGGTAAGCAAATAATATCGCAACGCATCAGCGCCATATTTTTCTAACACGATTTCCGGTTCAGGATAATTCTTCAATCGTTTACTCATCTTGCGTCCGTCTTCAGCCAAAACAATACCGTTAACAATAACGTTTTTAAATGCCGGCTCTGAACGATTTACTGGAATTGCGGGCTCATCTCCCATCGTAAGGGCCGTTGCCAAGACATGGAGAGTATAAAACCATCCCCGAGTCTGGTCTTGACCTTCGGCAATAAATTCAGCCGGAAAACTGCCCTCAAATTTAGCCTTATTCTCAAATGGGTAATGCATCTGGCCATACGGCATACTCCCAGACTCAAACCAACAATCCAATACTTCTGGGATGCGTTTCATGGTACCACCACACTTCTCACACGAAAGTTCTATACCATCAATAATATGTTTATGTAGGTCGGTTATTTTCTGTCCAGACAGCTTTTCAAACTCATCTACAGAACCAATCACTAATCTGTGTTCACACTTCTCACCGATACACTCCCAGACTGGTAGTGGCGTGCCCCAATACCGACTGCGGGAAATCGCCCAATCACGCGCACCTTCTAGCCACTGACCAAACCGGCCTTCTTTGATATGTTCGGGCACCCAATTGATATTCTGATTATTTTTCAGTAATTGCTCTTTGATCTGGGTTACACGGACAAACCAACTGGTGGTGGCGTAATTTAGAAGCGGGGTATCGCATCGCCAACAATGTGGATAACTGTGCTCAATTTTTTCTTTACTGAATAATTTACTGTTATGCGCAAGCCATTTGATAATTTCTACATCCGCCTTAGTGTTATCGTCTTTTGGTTTTACTTCCATACCAGCAAAATCAGTCACTTCTGAGACAAATTTGCCATCCATAGATACATGCTGCACGAGCGGAACATTTTCACGCTTGCCAACCTGGAAGTCATCATCGCCAAAGGCCGGCGCAATATGCACCACACCTGTTCCATCGGTAGTAGAAACAAATTCTGCCGCTACCACTCTAAAGGCATTTGGCGTATCTTTATAATAACTAAACAGTGGTTCGTATTCTAAACCAACCAAATCAGCACCTTTAAACCTTTTTATTTCAGTATACTTCTTATCTTTCATTACCGTCTCAACTCGTTCTCGGGCAACAATATATTTGTTATCATCGCCTTCAACTTCTAGTACCAGATACTCAATGTCATGATTTACCGTCAACAATACATTCCCAGGCAAAGTCCATGGCGTAGTTGTCCACGCAAGAATATAGGTATTTTCTGGTAAATTATACTTCTCAGGATCTTGTACCTTAAATTTAACCGTTGCTGAAATATCCTTAATATCCTTATACCCTTGTGTTACCTCAAAATTAGAAAGAGTAGTCGCACAGCGCGGACAGATATGCATGGCTTTGTAATCTTTATAGATCAACTCTTTGTCCCACAGCTGTTTAAATACCCACCAGACGCTTTCCATAAAGCTTGGGTCCATGGTCTTATAATCATCCTGCATATCCACCCACCGGCCCATGCGTTTGATGGTTCTCTGCCATTCATTCGCGTATTTGAGCACCGTGGCCCGACAGGCTTCATTGAACTTATCAATACCATACTCTTCAATATCTTTTTTTGACGCCAAATCAAGCTCTTTTTCAATAATATTTTCTACCGGCAGTCCATGACAATCCCAACCCCACTTGCGCTCTACTCTGTATCCGCGCATGGTGAAATAACGCGGCACCGCGTCTTTCATGGTCGAAGCAACAATATGCCCATAATGCGGCAAACCAGTCGCAAACGGCGGCCCATCATAAAAATGATAGGGTTTGTCTTCGGGCCTACTGGAAATAGATTTTTCAAAAATATTCTTTTCTTCCCAGTATTTCAATATTTCTTGTTCTTCTTTATTTGAGTTGTACATATTCTTTTAATTACACTTTCGATTTTACTTTTTCCGTCCACCCTTAGGCTGAGGAGTATACATACCTTTGCTTTTTCGTGGCCTATCTTTACTGGTAGTCACTACAACTTTAACTAGTCTCCGGTATTCATCTTGTTGCCTCTGCTTCTCTGCTGCCCCCATATTTAATAAATATTCTGAGACCACACCATCAACTTGTTCTTTGATAAGGCTTAAACGCTTTTGATCGTTAATGTCAAGGGTTATACAACGATAAATTAGCTTAGCCAGTTGATTCTTACCTGATTCTAGCGCCTGCCTAAAATCAACGCCCTTATGAGTCGCCCCTTCATCGATCCAAACCAACATTGTATTTATATGTCTAATAGGTAAAGTAACTGACATCTTTATTGAGTCATCCTTTATTTCTGCTAGCAAAGTAAATACACTCCTAAGTGATAAATGTGGTGATTCGTAATCACCTAAAACTTTGGCTCGCCTTTCTACTTCTACATCTTCAGTAGCTGATATTGTATTTATATAAGGCATTAGCACTTGATCCACATACTCTACAATCTCTTGCAGCGGTTGTCTTTCCGCTAGATCAGGCCTATCTCTAAACAACTGGTTGATGTCATGTATTAATTTTTTACAAAAACCTTGCGCTTCAAGTCTTTGATCCGGGGTGGGCACCCTGGGGACTTCCTCTATTCCGTACATATTTAGAACCCTACCATTTAGGTCTACAGCCACATCTCTGATATATTGAATGTTAGGATCTGTTAATTCTCGCAGGTGTCTAAAAATAGGCTCACAAAGTTTGTGTATTTTAGCGCTTTCCTTTACCTCTTTGCCTTCTGGCGGTCTACCCGCTCCCATATCTGGTAGTCTTACCTTCATAGTGTCTCTAACAATACCAAAAATGCTGCTTTGAGTCAAAAAATATAGGGTTGTAAAAAAAATTATAACCAGGTACAATTATACTCATATTTAAGCAGAATTATATGCTCTACATCGCCTCTGATCATGCCGGTTTTCAGCTCAAAAAAGAACTTACTGGATATATAAAAACTGAATTGAAAAGAGATGTAAAGGACCTAGGCCCTGAAGTTTTGATAGAAACAGATGATTTTCCTGATTATGCCATACCGCTTGCCAAAAAAGTGGCTGAAAGTACAGAAAATATGGGTATCCTGATCTGCGGTAGCGGCCAAGGCACCTGTATTGTAGCTAACAAGGTAAAAGGTGCGTACGCTGTCCAAGGATATAATCTTCGAGCTACCGAGCTGGGCCGCAAAGACAATAACGCCAACATTCTTTGCCTGGGGGCGCGACTACTGCCTTCTGTAGATTTTGCCAAAGCTATAGTAAAAAAATTTTTAGATACAAAATTTGACGGCGACGAACGGTTTGTGCGAAGGAACAATAAAATTAAAGAATTAGAAAAATAAATTATATGCTCCCCCTCATTGTCCCCGCTATTCTCACCGACAACTTCGAATCCTTCAAAGAACAGGTAAACAAACTTACAAAAGATTTTTCCTCCATTCAGATAGATGTCATGGATGGGTTGCTTGTTGATAACAAATCCTTTAGCGAACGAGAACAAGTTAACGATGTTAATACGGAGGCCTATTTTGAATTGCATCTGATGGTCAAAGATCCGCTGACTGAAATCGGCATGTGGAAAGACGTGTCTACGGTACAAAGCGTCGTGTTTCATATTGAAGCGGAAACTGACGTCGAAGAATGCATCCGCCATATCCGTAATCACGGCTGGAAAGTTGGCATTGCCCTAAATCCGGACACCCCACTCGACAAAGCCAAACCGTATTTCAATCTGGTAGATGAACTCTTATTTATGACCGTACATCCTGGTCACCAAGGCTCGTCATTTGTGCCAGAGGTACTAGAAAAAATAAAAGAATTCAAACAATTGAGCCTGGATATAATCTGTTCAGTTGATGGCGGTATCAATGAATCAACTATCAAGTCAGTGGTAGACGCTGGCGCGAACAAATTATATGTTGGCAGCGCCTTCTTCAAAGCCGAAGATCCGGAAGTGGAACATGAAAAATTAGTCCAAGCCATAGGAGAAATAACTATCTAATATGCTCGATCTTATTATCATCGGCGCGGCTGCGGCCGGTTCTAGCGCTGCCATCTACTCAGCGCGAAGAAATCTAAATTTTAAAATTATCACGCTAGACACTGGCGGAGAAGTAGCTCTTTCAGGAGAAGTCGCCAACTGGCCGGGAATTATTAATATCCAAGGCTTTGAACTGGCAAAAAAATTTACCGAACATGTCAAATCATATGGCGTGGATATTCGAGAGGGATTGAGGGTTACTGCTATTACTCCCGTCAAAAATCATTACAGAGTCATAGCTGAAAATGGAAATGGTGAGACGCAAGAATTTGAAACTAAAACCGTGATTATTGCCACCGGTATTCACCCTCGCCACCTTGGCATTCCCGGTGAACAGGAACTATACCAAAAAGGTATTACCTACTGCACGGTCTGCGACGGCCCATTGTTTAAGAATAAAACTACGGTGACTATCGGCTCCGGCAACGCCGCCCTAGAATCCGCCCTCATGATGGCTGGCATTGCCAAAAAGGTCTACTTGATCAGTAAATTTGCCAATACTGCCGAACAAAATTATGGCTTCCCGAAAGGTGAAAATATCCTGATTGAAAAACTAAAAACACTGGGCAATATAGAAGTTATCTACGAGGCCGAAACCACAAAAATTATGGGTGAAAACAGAGTTTCTGGGGTAGCGTATAAAGATACAACCGGCACAGAAAAAGAAATCGCCGCTGACGGGGTCATGGTGCATATTGGACAAATTCCGAACTCACAATTTGTTGACGGTGTAGATAAAAACAAAGTGGGAGAAATTGTGGTAGACGAAAAATGCCGTACTAATTTACCTGGTGTCTTTGCCGCCGGCGATGTGACCACCGTTGCCTACAAACAAATCGGTATTGCCGCGGGCCAAGGAATTATTGCGGCTTTGGCAGCAATAGAGTATATTAATAGATGGAAAGAATAAATCCTTACTAAACATCTATGGAATCATTTCTCAACCTATTCCCCACCATGCCTTGGCCACTGATAGACATCATCATGAATGTAGTTGCCGGTCTTGGCGCAATTCTACTTACCTATGGAGTATTCTTAGAAGCCGAACGCCGACAGGACGCTGTATTTATTCTGGCCTCTGCCTGTTTACTCGTATATTCACTCTGGCTTGGCAATAAAATATTCTCTTTGGCTATGATCGGCCTTTTTGTCGGCAGCTGGATAGAACTCATTGAGATTCTCACCGGCCATCATAGGCACGTTTGCTATCCTGAAGATCGCAGGGAGCAAACAGAGTCAAAAAAGGTTTAAATATGTACCGTCACCGCCAGTTAATCCTTGGGGTCTTATTAGGAGCATGGATAAGCTTCTTTCTGTTAAGTTATCTAATTTCGCAAGAATTCAATCCAGGCTGGACAGAAATTCCTAATGGATACTTGCAATTATCCCAAGAAGTCAAGGATGTTTTAATAATGTTTCCTATAATTATCCTACTCCCAACAACAGCTTTTATCGCCGGCCTAATCTATTTCAACAAAAGACTTGAAGCAAAGTCTTCATTAAAAAGATAGAAGCGGCGAACAAATTTAGAATATGCCCAACCTTCTCACTATCGGCGACAGCGTGATTGACACACATATAATGATTGACAACGCCACACTTGAGTGCGACCTCAATCAACATAACTGCCAACTTTGCCTCAATTACGCCGCTAAAATTCCGATCACTGACAGTTTCCAATCTGTAGGTGGCAATGCAGCGAACGTTGCTGTTTCTGCAGCTGCTCTTGGTCTAAAAACCAGTATTATTTCTTCTATTGGCAAAGACGCTAACGGCAACATGCTTCTGGAAATGTTAAAGAAAAACAAAGTAAATACCAAAATGGTATTTAGCGATCCAAAGGCAAAAACCAGATATTCAGTCGTACTAAATTTCAAACAAGAACGAACTATTCTTTCCTACCACCAAAAAAGAAATTATAAATTTCCGACCAGTCTGCCAAAAACAGATTGGGCATACTACACCAGTCTCAGTGAAGGTTACGAAGCCATACAAAAAAAACTATTACAACACGTATACAGAAACCGAAATATTTCTTTAGCTTATAATCCGGGCACCGTACAATTACAAAAGCTCGATCTAGTCAAAGAAGTTATTGCCCGTACGAATTTACTCATTGTAAATATAGAAGAAGCCCGCACAATTTGTAGCACACCAGCAAGCCAGCCAACTGATGCTATTGCCCTTATCAAAAACCTGCAAAATCTCGGTGCTCAGGAAATAGTTATTACTGATAGTAGTCGTGGCGCTTGGGCTGGAAACAAAGATTGTGTCTGGCACACTGAGAGTTTTCCAGTTGAAGTGGTGACAAAAACCGGCGCTGGCGATGCCTTCTCGGCAGGCTATTTGGCTGCAAAATTCTATAAGAAAGACACTCCCACTGCTTTACAATGGGGAATTGCGAATAGCTGTGCTGCCATCACTTCTCACGACCCGGACAAAAAACTTCTCACGCAAAAAGAAATGGCCAAAGCCATTTCTCAGTTTCCTTCTATCAAACCTCGGCTGATTAGTTAATTACTATAAAAATCAAACTCCACCGGCACGTTGATACCTCGCATTCTGGCGAGGTCTTTTTTTCTGCCCACAAAAAAATCCTGTACCTGACACACTGCTTCATAATCCATTTCCGTGCCAAGCAAACATAGGCTGTGTTCAAAATCTTTTATCTTGGCATTAATCTCTCCCACCAGCGGAGATCCATCTTCTTCTTTTTCCAAAAAATTCCGCAACGACTCGAGATTAAACTTAATTTTTTCTAATAAATTTTGATATTCAGATACTTTTTCCAAATATAATTCTCTATTCAGACTTACCACATCCCGCTTAACATACTCTCGCAAATGTAGTCGCATATCCACGAGCTTTTCACATAATTCGGCTCGTTCTTCGGAAGTAAAAAACGAAGCTGGTCTACCGGTCTGCAAATCTCTCAGAGTACCATTACAAGCTATAAAATTTTGATACTTGGCATGTAAGCCTGCACTCATTCGGGGCAAGAGGAAGTGCTTCCCCATCTTATCTTCAACAGCGGTGAGAAAAAATTTGAAGGCCTGATTCCACGGCCAAACTTCGTACCCAAATTTGACCATGCTTTCTTCTACTTCTTCTATGGTAACATTCGGATTGTTTTCCAATCGTTGTAATTCATTCTGCATAGACAAAACCACTTCTTCGGACACGAGCGGCGGCAGATTTTCGTAGAAATGATGAAATAATTGGATTGTTGATTGCATATTTTAAAGATGACGGGCCATGTGATATATGGCAATTCCTGTGGCCACACTCACATTTAGGCTGTTTTTCTTACCTCGCATCGGAATTTCTACTGCCTCATCACAATACTTAAGTAGCGATTTAGAAACTCCGGTTTTTTCATTCCCTACAACAAGGACTAAGGGAAATTTTGGCTGCCAGGCAAATATATCCTGGCTCGTTTTTATTTGTTCTAAGGCTACTATAGTATACCCCATTTGCTTTAATTCTTTAAGCAACTTACCAGGCTGCTTGCGATATTCCCACGGCATCCACTTTTCCGCCCCGAGCGATACCTTGTCTACTTGCGGATGCGGCGGACAGGGAGTGTAACCGGTTAGATATAATTTATCCACGCCAGCACCATCAGCCGTACGAAAAATCGCGCCGACATTGTGGCCACTACGGATGTTGGGGAGGATAAGGATAAGTTTTGGCCGATCCATAATTGTCTAAAATATTGCTTTATATATAGTCGAGCAGTATAATTTTATTAGTTTTATAATCTTAACACACATAGCTTTAATGTAAAAGATATGAAGAATCTCTCAATTACAACAAAAATCGCCATGGGACTGCTACTTATTTTTGTAATCACAAACATAATCCTGTCTTATATTTCTTTCACCGGACCGAGAGGCGGCGGTGAATTTGCCACCCTCAGTAATTTTGTCACAAGCGTATCCGCTCTACTAATCATTGCAATAAGCATTCCGACATTATTTCTCTTCAAACAAAAACGTTGGGCCTATATACTGACCATTATTCTAATTATTTTACTCCTGCCGATTCTGGCAGTGAGTGATGTAGAAGAAATGGCAATCCAGCTTGCCCCAGGCGCAGCCATATCTCTAAATAAAGAAGTTCTGCCAATCGCGATTCTATTCTTTCTTGTTCTAGGAAGAAAGGATTTTAAAAAAATACAATCATCCTAACTTACTAGCCCACAAACTCTGCCCTGCACACAGCGCCACAGCCAAGGCATCAGCCGCATCATCAGATTTGATTGCTTCCTTCATCCCCAAAATCATAGCCACAATCTTTTGCATCTGCCCCTTCTCTGCCCTACCATAACCGGTAATCGCTTGTTTGACCTGCAGCGGTGTAAATTCATCTATTGGCAACTTATTCTCTACTCCAGTCAGGAGTATTACTCCTCTAGCCTGTCCTACCTCAATAGCAGTCTTCACATTTTTGAAAAAAAATAATTCTTCTACCGCCATCCGAGTTGGCTGATGTTTTTTTATAATCGCATTTAGCTCTTCGTGTATCTCAGCAATTCGTTCCACAAAACTTTTCTTAGACGAAGTTTCTAGACAACCAAACACCACCATCCTCCACTCACCTCTCGCGTCTTTTTTTACTATTCCATAGCCGACTCTCCCAAAACCAGGGTCTATACCAAGAATCACTTCGTTGTTATTATTTTTCAAAATAGACATGATCTTTGTGTTATAGGGTTTAGGGCGGCAGCTGTTTGAACTCACCTACTTGCAAAACCAGCCTGTCAGTCAGACGAGTTCTGCGGCCCCAACACTTTTTGGTGACAAAAAGTATAGGTAATTTACTCTGCATTCGTAAAGTAATCGTCAACATCATCACTCCCGTCCAATTCCTCAAATAATCCTTGCAGTTTCTCAGATACTTCGACACTTACCGGAACTGTATCTTTCGCCACCCACTGCAAACCAGATTCAGTTACTTCTACATTCATTTCTTTTAAAGAACTTAACACTTTCTGAAAATTCTCTATTTTGGTTTTAATAATCAACTCTCCGTCTTCTTCGATATCTTCTGCGCCTGCATCAATCACTTGCAAATCAAACATATCTCGATCAATTTTATTTATTGTTAGCTGGTCTTTAGTAATCGTAATCACTCCCAACTGCTGAAACATCCACGACACACTGCCAGCTCCAGCCATAGAACCATCGTGCTTGGAAAAAATATGTTTGATGTCCGATACCGTGCGATTCTTATTATCGGTTAAACATTTGACGAGTACCGCCACCCCGCCCGGACCATAACACTCATACAACACTTCTTCAATTTGCGCCCCCTCGAGCTCACCGGTGCCTCGCTTGATCGCCCGCTCGATATTGTCTTTAGGCATACCGACAGCCCGGGCTTTATCAACGGCAATGCGCAATGAAAAATTAGCGGTCGGATCACCGCCACCTCTTGCCGCAATACTAATCAACTTAGAAATCTTGGTAAATTGCCCACTACGCAAAGCGTCCTGCTTGCCTTTCCTCGCCTGTATGTTATGCCATTTTGAATGTCCGCTCATAAACTATACTTATTGTTAACATCGCTTCTAATACTACCTCATTCTACTATTCTGCTCAAACCACTCCATAAACACGTCTCGTTGTGCTCCTGACATCAACTGCACCTGCGATTTTTTACTAAAAAAAGGCAGTGCTGTCCAGTCAATTTTTCCGTCTTCAGACATGGTCAGTCCTACGCTAATTCCTTCCTGTGTTGGTTTTGAAAAATACTGATCAAAGATAAAATTACCGAGAGAATAGAAGATTAGCTTATCATTATATACTTCCATTTCCTGTACTACATGTGGATGATGACCAATAATTGCATCCGCTCCCCAATCTATTATTTGGTGGGCTAGAGTCTGCTGCCTCATATTTGAATGTTGCTGGTATTCTTCTCCCCAGTGAATATTAACAATTACAAATTTTGCTTTACTTTTTGCATCTGCTATAACCATTTTTACCTTTTCCAAACTAAGAGAATGTTCAGTGTCATTAAAACCCACAAAAGCAATGGTAAATGGCAGTCCTTCCTTTTCTCCGGCTATATAGGTGTATTCTGGACCCTGGCTATACTCATCACCAAAATAAAACAAATTGTTTTCTTCTAACGTGTTTCTGGTAAAAACGAGGTTTTGCCTACCCATGTCATAGCTATGATTATTTGCCAAATTAAATCCATCAAAACCATACCCTCTGAGTTGTGCTGCCAACTTGGGATCAAATCGAAAGGCAATGGATTTGCTGGTGGGTACACGGCTTGGCGCAAATGGACCTTCCAGATTTGCAATGGTTAGATCTGCAGTGATAAAAACACTACTTGATGACGTGCCCTTGGCAAAGATATAATCTAAATTATTCTTACCCATCGCCCGAGCAACATCACGATCCAGCATTATGTCACCAAAAAATTGGAGGGTTACTTGTTTTTTAATATCTTCTCGGTTAGCAGCGATGGGAAACTGATTTCTCAACCGATTGCTAGCAAAAAAATCGCTTTCTGCATTCCCTCCAGGCCTTAGATGCCATAAAGCTGATACTACAAAAATAAAAAATAAAACCACTCCTACTATTAATACATTTTTTTTCATAAATTATCCTCCCGATCTCATAGCCCTATATTTATCTAGGTACTTTTTTCTGACTTCTCTCAAAGGTCTCATTGAGAGTGGCGGCTGTGCCTGTGTATGCTTACGCATATCTAAAATAAAACTGCTAAATACCTCAAAATTATTTTCCATAAAAACCTCACGCACGCTAGGATCTTCAGGTATATTGATAAAGCTAATTTCAAGCAAATCACCAAAAATAATCCTACCCTCCTTCGAGGCCTTATTAATAATCATAAAAAATGCATCGGGGAAAGCTACGGTACAGCCTTTTTCTATAGTCTGCTCAAATAAACTTGCTAATGACTGACTTAATTGTTCTGCATTTGAAATCTCTACTTTATAATCTGTTTGATAAAATTTTCCCGATCTTTCTGGGCCACCACCCCAATCCGGGACACTTACTACCTCATTTGCCCCTTTGTCTGTCAGATCAGTCATAAGAATACTACTATCATTTCCGATCTCTGTACGCATAGTAGGGATAGTTGGAAAGCCTAACGCCTTGAGCTCTGCATGTATTTTTAATATTTCATCAATTGCATCTTTCTTAGCTTCTGACGTTAACTGTGGATGATCGAATATCTTTTCAGCTAAATGTGCATTCCGTGTCTTCCCTTTATCCCCAAAAATAGTAATATCAACTCTGCGCACTGTTCCTTCAGTCAAACCTTTGCCCAATTCCTCACCGCCCCGCTTAATTTCAACGTTAGTTTTTCTGTGCAGGACTTGGTTACCTATGCGTCTTTCTAATTCTGACATATGCATTACATTTTAATTACCTTTAAATAATAAGTTACCTAGCCCCGAACGTCAATATAGAAACAAAAAAGGCTCCGAGGAGCCTTTTTTGTTTAGTATGAATTTTTACTACTGTTTAAACCCGGTTCCCGCTGGAATCAGTCTACCAATAATGACATTTTCTTTGAGACCATCGAGATAGTCAATCTTACCAGTGATCGCAGTATTGATAAGGACTTTTGCTGTTTCCTGGAAGGAAGCTGCTGACAAGAAGCTCTGGGTAGAGAGAGCGACCTTAGAGATGCCAAGGAACAATTCTCGGCCTACGGCCAGCTTGCCGCCATCTTTTTTGACTTGACGATTAGAAAAATCAACTTGTGATTTTTCTACCACTTCTCCCGGCAACAAATCGGTCTCACCCGCATCTTCTATATAAACACGGCTAAACATCTGGCGAATAATAAGTTCAACGTGCTTGTCATTCACCTTCTGACCTTGAGAAGAATAAATGTTCTGCACTTCCTGTAGGATGTAGCGCTGTACCGCTTCCCGGCCTTTGAGCTCAAAAAGTTGGTGCGGATTGATACTGCCGTCGGTGAGGAGATCGCCCTTTTCTACCTTATCTCCGGTTTTCACCAGCAATTTATAACCAATCGGTACGATATACTCACGCACATGCGGACCTTCATAGGATAAAGTCAAAGTATTCTTTTCAATCTTAACAGTACTTGGATACTTAGCTGCCACCTCTTCTCCAGAAGCGCCGCGCACTAATATGATTTGGTCCTTTTGTACCAAATCCCCGTCTTTGACCATGATTTCATCTTCCGATTTGGTCTTGATTTTCATCTCATCCATGCCGGAGAAATGAATACGAATAATTTCTTGACCACGGCGTCCTTCAAAAATTTTCTTACCGCTTGGTGAAGTAATGATTTTGCCGTCAGCTTTTTCGATCTCAATTTCACCCGCCACTTCAGCTAGCATGGCTTGCTTCTTTGGCGTACGAGCTTCAAAAAGCTCATCTACACGAGGCAAACCTTGTGTAATATCGCCGCCTCCCGCCACACCACCGGTATGGAAAGTTCTCATAGTAAGCTGGGTACCAGGTTCACCGATAGATTGAGCGGCAATAATACCAACCGCCACACCAAATTCTACTGGTTTGTTCTTAGAAAGATCGAAGCCATAACATTTGCGGCAGACACCTTTTTGCATTTTACATTGCAAAATACTGCGAACTCTTACTGCTTCAATCTTATACTCATCAATCGCGCGAGCGGTTTTATCGTCAATAACCTCGCCCTCTTTGACTAAAATCTTACTGCCGGATTTGACTGTTTCAAGGGTGTATCTACCCCAAATACGTTCAGATAATTTCTCACCCATTTCTTTTGACTGCAGAACAGTGAAGAGTTCGCCGTTTGTATCGCCACAATCATCTTCAAACACAATCACATCTTGAGATACATCAACTAGACGTCGGGTCAAATACCCAGCATTGGCGGTACGTAACGCCGTATCAGTCAAACCTTTTCTGGTACCGTGAGAAGAGTTGAAAAATTCGAGCACTTCGAAACCTTCTTTGAAATTCCCTTTTACAGGAAGCTCAATAGTGTCACCAGAAGCTGAGGCCACCAAACCTTTCATACCGATAACCTGACCAAGCTGGCCCCAACTACCACGAGCACCTGAATCAATCATCGCGAATACCGGACCATCTTTATCCAAAATCTGCTGGTTTTTGGCCACAACCCGTTCTTTGGTATTAGACCAAATTTCCAAGATTTTCACATGGCGTTCCGATTGGGTAAGCAACCCTTCTTGATACTGCTCTTCCACCGTAGCCACTAGTTTATCTGACTCAGACAAGATGCCCGGCTTTTCCGCAATTTCAGGGAAGTCGTCCATGCCCAGTGAGTAACCTGACTTAGTCGCATAGCGATAACCGAGATTTTTTAGTTCATCCAAGAAATCGGCGACCTCTTGTTGATCAGGCAAAAGCTCCAAACACAAACGAATAATGTACCCAAGCTTTTTACCAATAATTGTTTCGTTGAAGTATGGCAATTTTGCCGGTAAAATTTTATTAAACAAAATTCTACCCACTGATGTTTCCATGATCGGATTCGCGCCTTCGGGGAACCGGCTCATATCTTGAAAACGGACTTTAATTCTTTTTTGCAAACTAATCACCCGGGAACGGTATGCGAGAATAGCTTCTTTTTCAGAGCTGAAATACTTCAGATTTTCGCCAGTATCGCTGGTTGCGACTCTCGTTAAATAGTAACAGCCCAGGGCGATATCCTTGGTAGGAGTAATAACCGGACTGCCCGTAGCGGGTTTCAAAATATTTTTTTCTGCCGCCATCAAATTATCCGCTTCCCACCGAGCTTCTACAGTGAGCGGCAAGTGCACAGCCATCTGGTCACCGTCGAAGTCGGCATTGAACGCGGTACAGACAAGTGGGTGAAGCTGGATAGCCTTACCTTCAATGAGCCTTGGGTGGAAAGCCTGAATACCGAGGCGGTGCAGAGTTGGTGCGCGGTTTAGGAGTACGCGAGTTTTCTTCGTCAAATCTTCCAAAATATCCCAAACCTCATCGTGTTCTGCTTCGATATACTTGGAAGCGCTTCGGACGTTATGAGCCAATTCACGCTTAATAATTTCACTCATAATAAACGGCTTGAAAA
Source organism: uncultured Gammaproteobacteria bacterium (assembly GCA_964514995.1). Lineage (GTDB taxonomy): Bacteria > Patescibacteriota > Patescibacteriia > Magasanikbacterales > GWA2-37-8 > XYD2-FULL-39-9. The sequence continues at coordinate 36,493 of CAZETA010000002.1, read as the reverse complement.
GCTCAAGCGCCATTCGCTTTGGCAAACCGCATTCATCAATATTAAGATTCGGACCAACGACGATTACGGAACGGCCTGAATAGTCAACACGTTTACCAAGTAAGTTTTGACGGAAACGTCCTTGCTTGCCTTTGAGAATATCAGCAAGTGATCGCAGCTGCCTCTTTTGACCGGTAGAAGCAGTCACCGTCTTGGCTTGCCTGGCGTTATTATCCACGAGCGCGTCAACAGCTTCCTGCAACATGCGTTTTTCGTTGCGACAGATGACTTCCGGCGCATCAAGTTCCAACAAACGTCGCAAACGATTATTGCGATTGATTACACGTCTGTAGAGATCGTTAAGGTCAGAAGTAGCAAAACGTCCGCCATCAAGAGCGACCATCGGACGCAGGTCCGGCGGGATAACTGGAATTACCTGAAGGATCATCCACTCAGGACGAATCTTGTTCAAGTAGAAACTCTTGAGGACTTTTTTGCGGCGAATAACTCGCTCTAACTTCGAGCCTTTGATCTTTTGCTCCTCTTCATTTAACTTTTTAACGGTTTCTTCCAAATTGATACGAGACAACAAATTACGCACCGCGTCAGCGCCGATAGAAGCCTCAAACAAATGGCCATAGCGCAAAGACAGTTCCTGGTACTTGTTCTCGGAAACAATTTTCATAACTTGCAATTCTTTCAGCTCTTTGTCTGCCTGTTGAAAATCTTCGTCCAGCGCTTTGTATTTTCTCTCAGTTTCTTCCTGCACTTTTTCAAGCGCTTGCGCGCCCAATTTTTTATCGTTAGCGCCTTTAATCGCATCCTGAGACTCTTTTTCAATTTGCTTTTTCTTTGATTTATATTCCTGGCGCAAGAGATCAGCAGTCTTCTTTTTTTCTTCTTCGTTTACATGAGTGATGATGAAGGCGGCAAAATAGACGACTTTCTCAAGCGCCTGAGCGGAAAGGTCCAGCACCAAGCCAACCTTAGAAGGCACTGAGCGTAAAAACCAAATATGGGCTACCGGAGCGGAAAGCTCAATATGCCCCATACGCTCACGACGAACCGAAGAGTGGGTCACTTCTACGCCACACTTATCACACACAATTCCCTTATAACGAATTTTTTTATATTTACCACAATAACATTCCCAATCTTTAACCGGGCCAAAAATCTCTTCGGCAAAAAGACCGCCTTTTTCCGGTTTTTGAGTACGGTAATTAATAGTTTCTGGTTTGTTCACCTCGCCATAAGACCAGCCTTTAATCACTTCCGGAGATGCAAGCTTAAGACGTATGGCGCTAAAGTCTGTAGGAGAAAAATTGTCAGACATATGGTTATAATTAATCAAGTTAAAGATTATTTATCGGCTTGTCTTCGGCCACTGGCCTGACTTTCTTCTTCACTGGTCGACCTGTTATCGTTGATTTCCTTTTGTGCCTTGCTGTCTGGCATCGGATTAAAATCGCCTGATTCGTTTTTTTGCAATAATTCCACGTCCAACGCCAAACCTTTTAATTCTCTTACCAAAACATTAAATGATTCAGGTAAGTTAACTTTGCTGATCGGCTCACCCTTAATTATAGCTTCATACGCTTTCGAACGTCCTGGGACATCATCGGATTTAATGGTCAAAATCTCCTGCAAGGTATGTGCCGCGCCATATGCTTCAAGCGCCCAAACTTCCATTTCCCCGAAACGCTGGCCACCGAACTGCGCCTTACCGCCCAATGGCTGCTGGGTAATCAAACTATACGGACCAATTGAGCGTTGATGGATCTTATCCTCAACCATGTGGTTTAGTTTAAGCATATAATTATAGCCAACAGTTACTTTATGGTCATATGGTTCACCGGTACGGCCATCATACAGAGTTACCTGACCGCTTGTCGGCAGGCCGGCTTTGGCTAATTCTTCTTTGATCTGTGCTTCGGTAATACCATTTAATACCGGAGTAGCAACCTTATAACCAAGTGCGTTAGCGGCTAAGCCCAAATGAGTTTCTAAAAGCTGTCCGAGGTTCATACGAGAAATAACACCAAGCGGGGACAAGATAATATCAACAGGAGTGCCGTCAGCCAAAAATGGCATATCTTCTGCAGGCACGACGCGCGAGATAACACCTTTATTGCCATGACGACCGGCCATCTTGTCTCCAACCTGAATCTTTCTTTGATCAGCTACACGCACTTGAACTTGCTTGATAACTCCCGGCTGCAATTTGTCGCCATTTTCTGTAGAAAATATTTTAATACCAATTACACGGCCATGTTCACCGTGTTCAAGATACAAAGAAGAATCACGGACATCACGAGCTTTTTCACCAAAGATAGCGCGAAGCAATCTCTCTTCGGCAGAAAGTTCTGTTTCGCCTTTTGGTGTAATCTTACCAACCAAAATGTCGCCGGATTTTACTTCCGCTCCAATACGCACAATGCCTTCGCTATCCAAATTTTTTAATTTTTCCTCGCTGACGTTCGGGATATCGGCAGTAATGATTTCCGGACCTAATTTTGTTTCGCGGACATCAATGACATAATCCTCGATATGAATAGAGGTAAAATTATCACCCTGCACAACACGTTCGGAGACGATAATCGCGTCTTCATAGTTATACCCGTCCCAGACCATATAGGCCACGAGCATATTCTGACCAAGCGAGAGTTCGCCGTCTTTGATGCCCGGACCATCGGTGAGTCCCTGACCTTTCTTCACCTTCTCTCCCAACTTCACTATCGGCGTTTGATTTACGCAAGTTGAATGGTTAGATCGGACAAATTTATTCAAATAGTAGGTATGTCTTACATCTTTTTTATCAACTATGACAATATGGTTCCCATCAACCTCAGCCACTTCCCCATCAACTTCAGACAAAATAATATAGCCCGAATAATAGGCGGCACTTTCTTCCGTACCTGTACCTACAAGCGGCGGCTGTGGCTTGATGCACGGTACTGCCTGACGTTGCATGTTTGTACCCATGAGCGCGCGAGTGGCGTCGTCATGTTCCAAAAATGGAATACAGGAAGTAGCGATACTAATAATTTGATTTGAAGCCACGTCAACATATTCAAGTTCACTAGTCCTGCCTACACCCGGAATACCATGAATACGGGCCGGCACAGTTTCTTGAACAAAATACCCATCCGCATCTATCTGGGTAGTGGCAGAGGCTGTTTTGGCTTTTTCTTCTTTAAAAGCATTTAAGAAAACAATTTCATTGGTCACGCGTGGACGCACCGGAATTTCTTTCATCTTTACCTTAGCAAGCTTCGTCGCCAAATCTTTGGTAATTTTTGTGCCTGCTTTAATACCTTCAACTTCGTCTAGCAAAATTTCGCCTTCCGTGAATTTTGGATCATTAGTCACTGACTTAAGCACCTTGCGATATGGAGTTTCAATAAATCCAAACTCATTTACTCGAGCAAAGCTAGACAAATGGTTTACCAAACCGATGTTCGGACCTTCCGGAGTAGCAATCGGACAAATACGACCATAATGAGTAGTGTGCACATCACGAACTTCAAAGCCGGCTCGATCACGAGACAAACCGCCCGGACCCAAAGCACTGACACGACGCTTATGCTCAAGTTCAGACAACGGATTGGTCTGATCCATGAACTGTGAAAGCTGCGAACTCATGAAAAATTCACGGATAGCTGAAATAACCGGCCGGGCATTAACAAGTTTGTTTGGAGAAAGTGCTTCCATATCCTGAGTACTCATGCGATCTTTGACAATACGCTCCATACGAGCAAGTCCGACACGGAATCTATTTTGTGCCAGTTCACCTACCGCACGAATACGACGATTGCCAAGATGATCAATATCATCAGGCTCTTCTTGAGTCACATTGAGACGGATAACCTCTTTAAGCACAGCCAATAATTTTTCCGGAGACAAAACTCTATTTTCTTTTTTATCATAATCATTGTCTTTGTACCCCAGATCAAACTTGGTGTTAAATTTATAGACACCGACCCTGCCTAAATCATACCGATCAAAATTGAAAAACATGGCAAAGATCAAGCTCTTGGCATTATCTGCGGTCGCCAAATCTCCGGGACGAATTCTCTTGTAGACTTCAATAAGCCCTTCCTCCTGATTCTTAGCAACATCTTTTTTTATCGTAGCGTCAATATAATCAACAGTTGGATGATTATTCACACTCTTAAACGAGTCAATAATTTTTGCATCATCTTCATATCCAAACGCACGCAGAAGCGATGTCGCAGCCATTTTACGCTTACGATCAACCTTGATCCACACCACATTATTCATGTCAGTTTCAATTTCTATCCAAGCGCCGCGATTTGGGATAATCTTTGCGCCATAATACCGACGTCCGCGAATATTCTCAGCTGTAAAGAACGCACCCGCAGAACGGATAAGCTGAGAAACCACTACTCGCTCAATACCATTAACAATAAAAGTACCGCGTTGGGTCATGAGCGGAATATCTCCCAAATAAATTTCCTGAGATTTGGTTTGTCCGGTACGTTTGTTGACGAGCCGAGCTGTTACACGTAATGGCGCTTCAAAAGTCAAATTTCGTTCGCGACAAACCACCTCATCAAATTTCGGTTCATCCAAATAATAATTTTCCAAATATAACTCCAAATCACGGCCGGTAAAGTCAGTCATCGGAGAAACTTCTTCAAAAAGATCCTTAATGCCGAATTTTAAAAACCAATCATACGAACTTTTCTGCACATCGATCAAATCCGGTACGGGCATAGCATCACGAATGCTCGTAAAAAATTGTCGTTCTTTTGTCTTGAGGGCCTGACGCTTGAAGATTGGCATATGTTGATTTATTAACAGTTAGCAATTAACAAATTAAAATGGAAAGGAATTTTTCGGCAACGTCCAGAAACAAAAAACGGCGCCTTGAGGGCGTTTGGTCACTTTTTTCTTAAAGGTTAGCTAATAAAAGCAAGGCCGGCATGTAAAAATTTTTATTCCTTGCAAGGCTTCGCCCCGTCTTTTACCAAAGGCAGGACTACTTTTGCGCTAGTTTAAGCTAAAAACTTGGTCTCTCTCTTTCTAGAAGTATTCAAGTATCTACATACTACGCTAATTATATAGTAATGTCAAGCAATTAAAATTGGATAACTTTTGTCAAGAAAATATGTTTATTTGCCTAATTTTAGATAAAAAACATGCTCAGTTTCATTATTTTATACATTTTTATCCACAGAATATCCGAAGTATAGTTCTCTAAGAATAAAAAACAGCCACTTTCGTGGCATGTTTTTATACAATATTCTGAGAGCTCCGTGGCTATAAATAGAATTTTTCTACCCATAGTCACGACTGGAGCCCTCGGGCAGCTCCTTTCCGCGGCACTGGCGCGAAGCCGGTGCTAGCGATCGTCCGGGCCGTAGTTCGGCTCGGACGGCGGCAGGGTGGCCACCTCCTTGTTGGTGGCCGAGTGGCCGCCAGCGGCCCGCTGTGCCCGCTGTCGGGCCCGTCGGGCCCGTCGGGCCTCCTGGCCTTGTTCACGCGCCCTGTGGCGCGCTTGCTTGCGATCTTGACGACCGCCTCTCTTCGCAGTCTGGTTCGGCATTGGCTAGATACCCCCGACGAGAAGAGCCTCCTGGATTTTGGAGGCCGCCATACTCACCGACCATCCCCATGGTCGGTGTTACCGCTCTATACACTTAAATAAATGTCTACAGCAGTAGCACCAACCTAACTCGGCAATCTAACTAAAAAATTTAGCAAATTTTTATTACGTCGTCAACTGTATATAAAAATCTTCATCCATATAAAATACAGACAAAAATTTAGGAAAGATAATTTTACAAAAAATAATTATTCATCCTTGACAAAATATTTTTTCACTATAAAATAGATTCATAATTTTTTTTAAAAAAATTTTCTTCAGCAAGTTGCGCAAGAGTTGATGTCTCAACCAGATCGGATTTATTAAACAAATCTCTCTCTTTTCTCTTGAACATTTCTTTGTTCAAAGAAAGTTTTCTAAATTTGATCCGTTAGTTAAAACATGCAATTCTTGTCGCAGCTTTTTGCAGAAAAAACAACCCCGCGTCTTTCTGATGCGGGGTTTTAGTTATAAATTCTTTCTCTGAATAGTCATTTGTGCTACAATAGGCACCGGCGCCGAGTTTCAAATGACGTTACTCGACATGATTTCGTTAAATCATATGGGAAGACACAAAACTCGCAAACCAAGCTTAGGCGAACGCATCAATCTCAATCCTGATATCGGACGCGGACTGCTAGCTATTTTTTTATTTATCGTCGGCGGATTATCAGCGCTTAGTTTCTTTTCTATGGCCGGAGTGGCCGGTCAATTTATCGATTCGCTGCTTGCCATCACCTTTGGCCAAGTGCGCTATATATTTCCCATTATCATCATTCTTGTGGCAATTCTCATGGTCAAGGACCTTGAGTATGAATATCGTCCGACTCATTGGATCGGATCAATTTTGTTTATTCTTGGTTTCAACGGCCTAATCCATCTCCAAAGACCGATAGAACAGATGCTTCTTGATGCCCAACAAGGGTTTGGCGGCGGTCTTGTCGGACTCCTACTCTCCTGGCCGCTCAAAATATATGTTGGTGCCTGGGGCGCGACCATGGTCTTGATCGCATTCCTACTCATTGGCATTATCTTTTTATTTAATACCTCACTTGCACAGATCGTAGAGCTGCATAAAAAATTTTTTGGCGTATTAGGCTGGTTTGGTCAAAGAATTATTGCTTTTTTTGGATCATTTAAAAAGGAAGCCTCGACAGTCGCCTTTAATATTAAGGGTGATTACCAAACTGGCGAGGAAGAAGACGAGGATGAGGAGGAGGAGGACGGCGAAGAAGAACGAGTGTTCCAGCAGCGTCATCTCGCGAACAAAGAGGTTGAAGAAAATACCGAAGAGGAAGCCGATGTCACAAACACCACTGTCGCCACCGCGCCGGCCATGACCGAACCGCCCAAGCCAATCATCCGCGACTTGCCGCCAGTAGATCTGCTATTTACCTCTAAAAGCAAACCAACTTCCGGCGATATCAAAAGCAATGCCGAAGTAATCAGAGACACATTCCAAAACTTTGGTATCGAAGTAGAGATGGGCGAGGTTCGGGTTGGACCCACCGTAACACAGTATTCCTTAAAACCAGCCAAAGGCGTCAAACTAACTCGCATTACCGCTTTGGGCAACGACTTGGCGCTAGCATTGGCTGCACACCCAATTCGTATCGAGGCTCCGATTCCCGGCCAGGCGCTCGTGGGTATCGAAGTCCCAAATCAGAAAGTGGCTATGGTAACCCTGCGCGAGCTATTAGAGAGTCCTGAATTCAAAAATCCTGACAAACACAACATGATGATTGCGCTCGGTAAAGACGTGGCTGGCAAAGTCTGGTTTGGCGATATTTTGAAAATGCCGCATCTACTGATTGCCGGTTCGACCGGTTCAGGAAAAACAGTGTGTATTAATACTGTGATCTTGAGTCTACTCTATCAAAATACCGCCGAGACGTTGCGTATGATCATGGTTGATCCAAAACGGGTAGAGCTGACTCCGTATAACGGCATTCCACACCTGCTCACACCAGTTATCACCGATCCTGCAAAAACTGTTAATGCGCTCAAATGGGCTATTGGCGAAATGGATAGACGCTTTACAGTACTTGCGGAAGCAGGCAAGCGTGATATCGGCTCATATAACAAATCTGCCGCCGAGCCGCTACCATACATCGTCTTTGTCATTGACGAACTTGCTGATCTGATGGCCATGGCCGCAAGCGAAGTGGAGGCCGGCATTATCCGTATAGCTCAAATGGCTCGTGCTGTCGGTATTCACCTCATCGTCGCCACACAACGACCAAGCGTGGAAGTTATTACCGGGCTCATGAAAGCAAATATCCCAGCCCGTATCGCCTTTTCCGTTGCCTCTATTATCGATTCTCGCACGATCCTAGATTGTCCCGGCGCGGAAAAACTCCTTGGCCGCGGTGATATGTTGTTTTTGACCGCCGAACTATCTAAGCCAAAACGCGTCCAGGGTGCCTTTGTCTCAGAAGAGGAGATGAAACGAGTTATAGACCACCTGAAAGGCGACGAACCGCCCGTCTACGACGATTCAATCGTTTCAAAAAATAGCGCTTTGAGCGGCGGAACTATCAATATGTTTGACGGCTCCAGCAGTGACCATGATCCGCTCTTTGACGAGGCCAAGCACGTTGTTATGGAATCAGGTAAAGCGAGCGCTTCGCTCTTACAACGACGAATGAAGATCGGCTACGCCCGAGCCGCTCGTCTCTTGGACGAAATGGAGGAAGCTGGTATAGTAGGTCCAGCAGACGGCGCCAAACCAAGAGAAGTGTTTACCGAACATATGCGACCTGACGCCGAAGAAGAAATGCCGGCAAATGAACAGACCATGAACTCAGGCGGCGCACCGGTTTTTGATGAGCCGGAAAAAACAGACAACCAAAACTTTGCGTAGCTGAATTTAGAATTAAAGATTTAGTATTTAGAGTTTTTAAAAGTATGGCCGTTTTTTGTCTTAAAAATTTAGAACCGCAACTGCGCGTAGGCCAACGCCTCAAAAAAATCCGTGAGCAAAAACAGCTGTCCCTTGCCGACATATCTAAAAAAACCAGAATTCCCCTCAAATACTTAGAAGCAATCGAAGCGGCCCGTTTTAAAGAACTGCCGCTCGCCAAAGCACATAGACTCGCCTACATAAAAGAGTACGCAAAAATACTTGACTTGAATCCGGCAAGTCTGCTCTATCAATTTTCGCAAGAATCAGACCTGCATAACACCCCCACCATCCACCCAAAAACTACATTGCGATTTTGGCTGCTCAATTCTATGTCTACTGTCGTTCGCTCGGTAACAACAGCTCTGTTCTTGCTTGGATTTGCCGGTTATCTAATTTGGCAAGTTAACGGCATTCTCCAACCTCCAAAACTTACTATCTTTTCACCCAATGACGGTGCGATATCTAATAAATTGACCGCTGTTGTGCAGGGTGAAACAGACAAAGAAGTGCGGCTCATGGTAAATGGCAAGGAAGCCATGCCGAATGATAAAGGCCGATTCGAAATTGTTCTGGACTTGTCAAACGGAGTAAATACGATTACTATATCAGCCATCAAAAAGCATGGAAAAATAACCACAGAAACTCGGCATATAATAGTCAAACCAAACACTCTCACCCTCAGTGCCGATGAGAAAAAAATGTAACTAGAGTATTTTAATTTATCTTAATATAATGCTGATATGGCAAAACAGCTATCAGACGAAGTAAAGGAGAAATTGAAGGCCGCAGAGAGTGCGATTGAACAAATCAAAAGTAAATTCGGTGACGGCGCTATCATGAAATTCGGAGAGGCAAAAACCATGCAGGTGGACGCGGTACCGACCGGCTGTCTATCGCTTGACATCGCCCTAGGGGTTGGCGGCGTACCACGCGGTCGTATTATTGAAATTTACGGTCCGGAAGCCAGTGGTAAAACCACCCTCGCCCAACACGTCGTCGCTGAAGTTCAAAAAATGGGCGGCATCGCCGCTTTTGTGGATGCTGAACATGCGCTTGATCCGGACTACGCCAAAAAGATTGGCGTCAAAGTTGACGAATTGCTCATCTCTCAACCAGATACCGGCGAACAGGCTCTAGAAATCGTAGAAACGCTCGTACGTTCAAATGCCGTCGATGTCATTGTCGTCGACTCAGTCGCAGCTCTTGTGCCAAAAGCGGAAATCGAAGGCGACATGGGTGAATCACACATGGGCTTGCAAGCGCGCCTCATGAGCCAAGCTCTGCGCAAACTGACGGGCATCATCAGTAAGTCAAAAACGGTAGTAATCTTTATCAATCAAATCCGTATGAAGATCGGTATTGTCTTTGGCAATCCAGAAACTACTACTGGCGGTAATGCCTTGAAGTTTTATTCTTCACTCCGTATTGAAGTCAGACGTGCAGCCCAAATCAAACAAGGTGATAAAATTATCGGCAATCGCGTAAAGGCCAAAGTCGTAAAAAATAAAGTGGCGCCGCCATTCCGCACCTGTGAATTCGATATTATGTATAATGAAGGCATCTCAGTTTCCGGTGATGTACTTGATAATGGCGTAATCTTCAAAGTCATTAATAAATCGGGTAATTCTTATAGCTATAAGGAAGAAAAATTTGGTGTAGGCCGAGAGACTGCCAAGAAATACCTCAAAGATAATCCTAAACTACTAAAGGCCGTTTCCAAAGATATTTGGGAAGTCGTAGAAAAAGGCGAGGCTCCAGAAGAAGAATCAGGAAGTGAAGATGGAGACGAGGTACCACCACCAACTGAAGAATAATACTATATTAAAAATAGACAGCCAAGAACTGTCTATTTTATTTGTCAAAATTTAAAAATTAACTAGCTGTTTGTGGTTTTAACCTGGGCCTTAAGGCCCTATATGCAAACGCGTGATTATTCAAATCATGAGCATCTAGGGCCGGCATTGTATGATTTACAATGAAATTCAATTCATCATCAGTCAAATTACACTTATCCAAAAGGTATATATACAATTTTTCTTCGGGCGTTAAAGAATCAAACGTCACCCCATCTTCAGGTGATAACCGTTGTTTTATAGATGCAATTTCTTCCTCGGAAACGTTTTCTTTTTCTGAAAAAACTTCTGCTAATTTTTGAGATATTTCGAGCCTATTAAATTCTGAGCTTGATCTTGTTTCATTTGGCATAATCTAAAAAATTATTTAATATTATTATAAGACACTAAACGCTTTGTCGCCATAATAAAGCTTGGATGTATATAAGCAACTTATATTACTATAGCACCAGTTGACGTTTATGTTAATTATTGCTAGAATATGCTTACTTTTTTAAGGGCCCTTAGCTCATTTGGTAGAGCACCGCGTTTGCAACGCGGGGGTGATCGGTTCGAGCCCGATAGGGTCCACAAACGCCGTGGTAGCTCAGTGGTAGAGCGCAGCCCTGAAGAGGCTGGCGTCGTCAGTTCAATTCTGACCCGCGGCACAACGCTGAGCGTTGTGGCTGGCACGCTAAGCGTGCCACAAACAAAATACGGGGTATGGCTCAATTGGCTAGAGCACCTGGTTTGGGACCAGGGGATTGTGGGTTCAAGTCCCACTACCCCGACAATTCGGCAAAAGTGCAGTTTTTGGAGACCTCCGCCATCCTTTGGTAGGGGTCTTTTAGTTTATATGAAGCCAAATCCTTATTTTCAATAGTGAGGTTCCAAAGTACATTTCCAAGCACTTTACGCTTTTTTATATTATCTTGCTCAAGAAATTCTTTTTTGGCTACAGAAGCGGATAAAAACTTCTTTCTAGTGAGTTCCAAAGTAGATTCAATATTAATATGCTTTTGCTGTAATTTCTTGAGTTGTGACTCTGCAGCAACCACCTCATTATTAAGAGCCTGTATTTTTGCGTTATAAAGGTCTTCAGGAATATTACCAGCCAAATAACTATCTACCAGCTTACCCTGCTTCTCACGGGCCAGAGAAGCCTGTTTAGTAAGATTCTGTATGGCAGTTACAGCATAATTCTTGTCATAAGCCATTTCTTCCTTTTTAGCCAGGTACATTATTTCAATGGTTTCCTCATCAAATTCAATCCTTCCAAAAATATCAGCCATTAAGCCATCTACTACTTCAGAGCGTAAATACCCTTTCTTTTGTTCTTGGCAAATACCTTTGCCGTTTGTGCAGTAGTAATACACATGACCCTTTTTAAGTGAGCCAGTTAAGGCACATCCACAAACATGGCATCGCATATATCCCCGATGCGGAAAACTATAGACTTGCTTTCTACTTTTGTTTTTTCCATTAATTATATCTTGGACATTATCAAAAATATCTTTAGAAATAATCGCCACATGATTGCCAACAAAAAGCTTATTATCTTTCCTAATAAATCCGCAATACACTGGATTGGTAAGAGTACGATGTAAAACGCTTTTACTGGCCTTATAGCCCTTCAATGTACGCAAGCCCTTTTCGTACATGATATTTACCAGGTCTTTAATACTGCAACCACCGCTAGAATATAAATTAAACATCTCCGTAATAAGGGGCGCCATTACTAAATCAGGAAAAATAACTTTATTCCCTCTATCGTTTACATATCCAAATGGAGCTTTACTCGGCCAACCGCCCTTTTCTATTTTTGTTCGTATCCCCCGCTTTACATTAGTACTTAAATCATCAACATATTTTTTCGCAATACCAAAATCCAAACTCATGAAAAATTTATCGTCAGAAATATTTTTATATACTTTTTCAAACGTACGAATTTCAATAATTAATTTCCTATCCATGAACCACGAAATCTGACCGGCTTCAAAAGCATTCCGGGCCAGACGATCTAATTTCCAAACATACAGAATACAAGGACCATTTTTTTCAATATAGGCCATCACTTCTTTAAATACAGGGCGGCCCGGGGCTTTGGCCGACATACTTTCGGTAAAAATTTTATCTAACACAACATTATTACGTTCAGCACTCTTATACATTTCATTTGCTTGTGATTCTATAGATAAAACCTGCCTATCCTCAGATTCCGTAGATTTACGACAATAAGCGATGTATTTCATATTTTATGAGCCTTAGAATACCCTTACCCTACTGTTTCTACATAAAACTGTAAAGTGACCGTGGCAAAAATCATTATAGTATATATACCTTGCCACTTTGCCACGATTGATAAACCAATCGTGGCAACCATCTTTATGGCTCGTCTATTGGCAAAAAATACTGGTTTTCCTTACCGACTTTCTTGGCAAGAATTATTTTATCTTTCTCTAACTGACGTAATGCGTCTGACATATTACGTGATTTAATATCTTGAGCATCGCCGATAGCCAAAATCTCCTGACGTGTTTTCGGACCTTCCTTAAGATTAAATATAATTAACCCTTTCGCCTCATCTATTTTTTTAGTTTCTTTCTCTTGTATTATTTCACCAAATGATAGAGTAGTTCTATCTCCTTGGTCTTCAATAAGAATACTAAAAGGGGCAAACTCTTTACCTATACGATTTTTGACGTTATAGACTCTAATAATATTACTTCTGCCTTCGCTACGAATCATCATAAGCGCCTCAACAGACGCAACCTTATCCTGGCTAGCAAATAGTTGCTCCTTTTTAGGCACCTTACCTTCATGGGGCAATGGCTTACGACAATGATCAAGAAATATAGCCACAACCCCTTTGTTTTTTAAAGGCATTAAACGATTAAAAAACTTACGCACTTCTTCAGCTTTTTCCTCAGGCATGCCACCAGCTACGGCTCGGAGCGTATCAACAAAAATAACCTCAATACTTTTTTCTTGGATAAACTCAAATAATTGTTTGGCCACCTGGTCATTATTAAGATTAAAACTATCACTTTTTAACAGCCAAATATTATCTTTTGATAAATTAAAGCCAAGCAGTCGTCCCCGACGCTGTAGTTCATCTTGTGACATTTCCATATCAATATATAGGACATTGGATTTTTTTGTTTCAAAATCAGGGTATAAAAGAAAGTTTTCACCAAGAGAAATAGATTTGGCCATTTCCATAGCTAGCCATGTTTTCTTTTCACCAGATGGAGAGGCAATGATTACCACTCCCTGTAAGGGGATAAGACTGTTAATTCGCCATCGTTCAGGCGGGAATTCTAATTTATTAAATTCTTGCCATAATACCGGCGCAATATTTACAGGCGTATCAGAGCTATTATTTAATTTAGAGGTTTCTGATCTTTTTATGCTATCAAAGATAGTCCGAAGTTCTTTTTCTAATAATGGAGGTCTAACTTGTTTTTCATTTAAATTTTGCAACCAGGGCCACCCGATTAATTCATAGTCATCTCTTTCTAACTTACTTAAAACCAAACCAGCCCAACGGGCCAGATCATTGTTTCTGCTGCCTTCACTAATAATTAAATTTGGTAATTCTGCTGTATTAAGCTTATTTTTATATTGTTTAGTATTTTCTTTGAGTAACCAATCTGGGCACAAAGCAATTTCTTGCTCTTCTAAAGAGCTTACCCATTGATAAAGATTACCTGACGAATGGATAGAGGGAGGAGCAACTACATAGCCGCCTTCGGCCCGAATATCTATACCAGGAGCAATCTGACCAGCTGAATTTTTTATTTCTACCCCAGAAAGAAGACGATAGTAATAATGGAAACCACCCCCCACCAGTTTCAACAATAGCGGTAACTGGTAAATGAATATTCTTGACGGATTCTAACCCGCCAGTTTTTTTATCTATATCAATAACAATAAGGTTAGAGATTTTGCCAGTAACAATACCTACTTGCGCATCAGGAAAAGTTTTAAACCAATTATTTACTTCATCAATACTAGGCAATTGTTTTTGAAATAACTGCCATTTAATACATGGCTTTTTATCGCCTCTCATAATGGGAATAACTGAAAAACCCTTAGCTAAATAAGCTAATGCGGCTTGGTAACAAGGATTTATATCTTCCATATACTGTAATATAATTTTATCTAAAATAACTGATAGCATTTTCACGGCCGCCAAAGGCGGCACGTGAAAACACTAATCTGGCAAATCAGTAAATAGCCCAAACAACTCTGCTAATGAATGCAGATACTCTTCGGCCTTTTCGTCACTAACCTCAACATCAAAGCGCTCACGAAAATGCCTCTGCAGGCGTTCAATAAGTTGTGGGCTGAATTTAAGTGGCATTGATCCACCATAACACAAAAAAATGGCTATGGTTAGCCAAAATGGTGACAAATAAAAAATTTTAATGTCACTTTATGCTAGAAGATGTCTTAAACGCGCTCTAGTTTGCTTAATTCTATCAACTTCCTTTTTTCCACATGCCCCTAATAGTTGTTCGGCAATTTCTTTATCGGTTAACCCGGGTTTTTGTTTTGTTAGCCTGTATACAGAATAATAAGATTCATAATTAATAGCCGGAAGATCAGTAACCGTATCTTTAAGATATTTTTGACTAAAGTAATAGACTATTGGCAAAGATTTTATTATATTTTTATGCTCAGGTTGTTGAGCGTACTTACAGCCAAGATAATTGTGTGATGGTATAAAGTAAGGGATACAATTATAGTAATCCAAGTAGGCTAAATTGTTTAAAGTAAGAGTATCGATAAAATCAATTGTGTAATCAAATCCTTTTTCAATAATAGTTTCTAGCACAAAATTATACTGATCTGGTATTTTGAATTTTCTTTTTAGATGGTCTATGTAAACACTGTATAAGAATTGTTTTTCAAGCTCTTTACTGTTAAAACCCCTATCTTTTTTGATAGCTTCAAAATTTTTATTATCCCGCGGGTTAAGGTCAGATTTTAATAGTTCAAATGCCAATTTTCTAAATTCTTGATAATATTTTTCTCCACTATGGATAAGGTGATTTAAGTTTGCAATCTCCTTTTTAAACCCTTTTTTGTTAAGTAATTTCAGAATGATAAGTTTCGTCTTGCTATTATCAATGCTAAAATTCTTTCTTATTGCTATTAAGAAGTGGAAATTAGTCGTGTATTCAAGTTGGGACAAGGACTTAGGCGGTTCTCTATGTGTCTGATCAGCTTTTTTATATTTGCCTATGGTATAACCATTACGGGAAAGATACACTAAGCGCTTACTTAGTTCTGCAACGGCGACAGTAATTATAAAATTAGGGTTGTAGTAATCGCCCTTGTAAACATGTTCTTCAATGTAATATTCTTGAAGGTTAATTTTATCCATACGTATTCTTATAGTTAAACTAACCGATAATAGGAAGGCCAGGAATGTGGCTTATTTTGAACGGATAATAGCTAAAAGTCAAGATTGCAAAGGCTAAAAAGGCGTGGTAATATAATCACGACAATTTAGACCTAAACTCTAGATAAAATCTAGGGCATGGTCATCAAATCCACAAGTAGAAAACGGTCTTTTTGACCGGGTACTACTTGTGGTCTTTCACCGAAAGGTGATAGGGCGACCGAAAGGTTGCCGCCCGGATAAAGGGGCCGTTTTTGTTTTTAATTTATTATTTATTTAACTTTACGTTATATGATCAAGGTAGGAGAAACTAACAAGTTACCAGCTAAGGCTGGATGGTATAAAATTCTAAAATTAGTACTGCCTCTCCTGTTACTATCTACCCCTTTAATATTTTTATGGAGCTTTACTGTCTGGTTTTCTTTCTTCTGGGTGGCTGTTTTAATTTTGGTACTACCAATGTCAATTTGGATATTACTGGACACTAAGGCAAATACTTTTACGGTAGATAAAAATAAAATAGAAGTTAACTGGGGTATTATATTAAAAAAATCCCGCACGATAATGATTAAAGCTATTCAAAATGTTAAGATTGAAAAAGGTATACTAGCCAGCATGTGCGGTGTTTGGATAGTGAGTATTTGGACTTCTTCACCTTCACAAGATAGAAATGGAAAAGAAGAGTCTAATCATCCTGATGGGCTTTTGATACTAGCTAAGGATGACGCTCATTGGCTGAATGAGTTTATTGCTGGGAATAAATGAACCTTTTAAGGCTATAAAGTCTTTAACTCTTCTAAATCAACGCGAGTTTGTTCGATAATTTTATAAAAACACTCCTTACAAAATCTTCTGATACTACCAAAAGAAGAAGTTGCTTTTGGAATACCGAAACAATCATGGCCAACTAAAATATCACAGTGACATCGCTTACATTCACTCTTTTTTTGGACAATTATTCTTTTTGGCCTACCGTTAGCTGAACCAATAAGTGAAGGGGTTTTTCCTCTGGGAGATTTATTTTCTTTCATATTCACTTTTCGCTTTATGCACACGACGGACTAAAGTTTGAAGAATATCCTCAAGTACTTTAGGTTCCAAAATATTTTTAAAATCCTCACTACTACACTGTGACCTTTCCTTGCCCAGACGTGAATTAATTTCATGACTAACTAGCATTATTGCGGAAACTAAATTATTCTTGGCCCTAGCCTTAAGACTAGTGTATTTATATGCTAACTCTGCCCCCCCTATATCTAGAGATAAATTATTTAATAGAATCTTTGCGATCCTAGTACTCTGATCACTGACACGGCGTTTTAATTCCTCCCATTCTTTTTGCGGTTGAACAGGAAAAGCTTCGGTTGGCGCGTTGCGTGTTATTCCGCCACGTTTTGCGCTTTTTATAATTTCTTCCGCTTTGTCCGGATCAAGCCCATACAATTTTAACCTGTCTTTTAAATCGTCAATAATGTGTTTCTCATCAATATCAGCAAAATCTTCTTCCCATAATGAATCTACCACTTCATCATTAACAACAACATCGTTTTCAGAAACGGTGAGTCGGCCTGAGCCATTACGTACAGCCGGAGGAACTTCTGGTTCTGCACCACCAACAACTTTTTCCCAAAAAGCTTGGTCGTCATTTTCAAATTGTTTAAACTCTTTTACACGCTGGTCAAGATTCATCCCAAGATGAGTGACAATATGTCCTAAATTGTCTGGATGAGCAGGATCATTCTGTACAACTACACGCATGATCCGACCTACAAATTGAATATAGGGTGCCAGAGTACGAAAAGGACGGAAAATTGCTGCGACACTTAATTTAGGATGGTCAAAGCCTTCGCCCAGCATTTGAACCTGAATAATACAATCTAAAGTACCGTTATAAAGATTATTTAATACCTCTTCTTGCTCCTTTTGCTCTTGTTTACTGTGAATTATATCTGCATTAAATCCTCGCTCACGATAAATAGCACGAATATCTTTTGCATGATTTATACTGCATGCTACAGCAATTATCTGATGGCGAGTACCCGTCTGTCGCAAATTCTCAAGTTTTTCTAAACTACTCTCAACAATGTGCTGATTGCAAGGTTTTGCCAGTGCGACATTTCTACTAAACCAATCATCCTCTTTCATTTTAAGAACTTCCTCAAGTGTATATCTTTTCCCCGTACCGTCAGTAAAGGACAACTCTATTTCTTTTGGCGCAACATAACTTGCCTTTAATCTTTTAATATATCCTTTAAGGGTTGCACTCTTAAACGAATAGCGATACACGAGTTCACCATCTATTTCTTGCTGATCACTACGGAATGGCGTAGCTGTCATATGGATAACTTTGGCCTCTGGGAAACGATCCAGTACTTTTTTCCAACTATCCGCTGCGCTGTGATGTGCCTCGTCAATAATAATCATATCAAAAAAACGGTCTGGAAATTGGGTTAACCATTTATCTACATTCGTTGAAAGCTGCTGTATATTTGTAATAACAATATGTGCTTTTTCAGCCACAGAAATATTACCTGTTTCTAGGGTACAGGCTAATGGGCCGGATACCATTTGTGCATTACTTAAAACTTTTGCTTTTCGCCAAAAACACTTTTGGCGATTTGTTATATCCATAGCATCATAAAGATTTTTCTTTATAGTTAAATTTGGCGCAATAATTAAAACGCGCCCTCTAGCGATACCAAGAGGAAGAATAGAAGCTAAACCTGACTTACCACACCCAACCGGAATTTGCAGTATTGCTTTATTTTTACCTGACTGAAAAAAGTCATAAACTCGTAAATAGGCCTCACGTTGAGGGTCGCGCAACTCTTCATTGTCCTCAATTTTATAGTCCAAATTTGTAAAAAAAGAATTCATCGGTTGATTAGCACGAAGCCAAGTATTTAATTGCTCTTTCTCAAAGGACCATTTTTTTCCAACCTTACTAGCAGGAATCTTCCCTTCGCGCGCAAGAGTATATAACACGGTTTTCCCCATGCCCAGGTAGTCCGAAGCCTCCTCAATTGAAAACCAGTTGCCAAATTCTTTTTTAAGATTATTGTCTTCTTCCATAGAAATTAGATTATAATACTAAATGATAGCAAATGATAAGTTGTAAGTCAATAGCTACTTTAATAAGTATTTAAAATAATTCCAAGCATTTTCATTGACAAAAGCTATAAATTATAGTATAGTATTTTGTTGTCTTATACGCCTGTATAATGGTAATTTTACGATTATACTGGCGTGCGCGCCCTTCAAGGAGGACGCGTAGCAACTCTGCCAAACCAAAAACGGGCGGTCCGTTTAGGTAAGGCACCACACGCCCGACAAGTTCGGGCATCCTGGAGGTCTGCGATGCAGGCGACGAACAAGCAGTGGACGGTGGAGATCGACGAGACGACCGGCGAGTACAAGATCCTGAACCTGGGTCCGAACGGCGAGCGGCAGTACTACATGGTCAGCCCCGGCCAGTACGGCGAGCCGATCATCACGCCGGAGCCGGACCTCGCGTTCGCCGTGCCGACCAACCTCACCTACGTCAACGTCAAGGGCGAGGTGGTCATGCCGGCGGAGAAGATCTCGGGCATCGTCTGCAAGGACGGCCCGCGGCTGTCGCTCACCAACGCCAAGAAGAAGGGCACCGAGGTCAAGGTGAACGAGGACGGCTCGATCCAGATCGGCGACGAGACGTGGCACCTCGCGACCCTCTTCTCCAAGGACAAGAACCGCGTCCGCAACTACGACGCGTACCTCGTCCGCGAGAAGCCCGCGCAGGTCCGGGTGCTCGAGCTCGGCGACCTCGACCTGTTCTAGGCGGGCGACCCCGATCTTCCGGCTTCGGCTGGCGAGCTCTGGGGTTGCGCTCATCAAGGCTATTCCATCTCGTTATCGTTTTAGCTATCTAAAGCCATAACGAGAGTAGCCTTGATAAATTCAACATAAAGGCCTTTGTAAATATTACGGAGGTCTTTTTGTTTACAAAAATTTAATGCGCTGGTATAGTATCTGACACAGATTAATGTTGGAATAAATATGTTCCAACTTCGTCCCACAATCCCGACTAACAGAGACCATCCTAGAAAAAGGATGGTTTTTTGTTGTTAATAGAACCAAGATGTCTATTTCTAAAAATAACCTCTTGCCAAATCCATACCTCCTGCTATAATGCCTCCAAGCATAAAAACCTATGAAAACCTATGTTAAATAATAAACACACAACCACCTGGTCCAGCTTCACTGGCCGTATTTCCTCTCTGCGATAGACGGGCTTCTTTTTTGTGTTTGCTGTGCCCGCCCTATCGGCGGTTTTTTATTTCTCATTTACTTATTTAAGTTTCTCTATGATTCAACTCAGCGAAAAATCATTTAAAAAACTAATTATCGCTCTAGGAATTTACCTCGTATCCCTGTTCGCGGCTAATACCCTGGGGCTCAAACTAATGCCTTTTGTTTTTGGCACGAACTTATCGGTATCAGTCTTCTACTTTCCTTTTGTTTTCTTGATGACTGATGTCGTCGGTGAGGTCTACGGCAAACGAATGGCTAAATTTTTTGTCCTCGCCGGTTTTGTTGCCACAGCTCTCTTTATCGCCTATTCCTTAATATCGCTGGCCATGCCTTGGTCACCAAAAAGCGAGTGGGTGCGAGCAGGATATAATGATGTATTTGGGGTATCCGTACGCATTGCCATCGCCTCGCTTGTCGCCTTCTTAATCGCCGAATATCAAGATGTGTTGTCATTTTTCTTCTTCCGTAGCAAATTTGGTGAAAAAAAATTCTGGCTACGATCAACTCTATCTAATATCTGGTCACAATTTTTAGACACAGTCATCTTTATGATCATCGCTTTTGTCGGTGTGTACCCGACTAATACCCTGGTAAGTATCATCATTGCCTGGTGGCTATACAAGGTGGCAATGGGGGCGTTATATACACCGCTTTCATATGTGGGTATTTATCTTCTAAAGGAACGAAATGAAAACCAAACAACCGCAGTCTAAAACAAAATATACCGCCTTCATAGCCGCCAGCGTGGACGGAAAAATTTCTCTGACTACGAAAAAGATGCCTGACTGGACCAGCCCCGAAGACTGGCAATTCTTGCAAAAATCCCTAGCCGAGACGGAAGCCGTCGTTGTCGGACGAAATACCTATACGGCCGCGGCCGCTCGACTGCGCCAGCGCAATACATTTGTCCTGTCCAGTCGAATTAAGAACATTCAAAAACGTGGTTCGGTTACGTTTGTAAACCCTGCAACAATAGACCTCCAACCAATTCTAGGTACATACAAAACCGTGGCTGTGCTAGGCGGCGGATCAGTATACAGATATATGCTAGAAAATGAACTGCTGGACGAAGTGTTTATTAGTATTGAGCCATTGATTTTTGGACGCGGAAAAGATATGTTTATTGGCGGAACTGCAACAAGCAAAGTAAAACTAATATCCATTAAAAAAATAAACAAACGAGACACAATCCTGATTCATTATAAAATTAAGAAGTGATATGCTAGTCAGACCTATTAAGACAAGAATATTCCGAGAAGGAGAAAATCTTTTTAATTTTATAAACCAATATATCAAAAAGTTGCCTGAAAAATCAGTCCTGGTTGTCACTTCAAAAGTTGTCGCCCTCTCAGAAAAACGGACTGCGATTATTAAGAATGAAAAAGAAAGAGAAGCGCTAATCCGCGCCGAGAGTCAAATGGCCGTGCCCACCAACACTCCCCATGTCTGGATGACTATAAAGGATGGTATGATTATGGCTTCTGCCGGCATCGACGAATCAAACGCCAACGGAAAATTAATCTTATTGCCCAAGGATAGTTTCAAAACCGCTGCATATCTGCGCACCCAGCTACAAAAAAAATTTAAGATCAAAAATCTTGGCGTGTTAATTACCGACAGCCGTGTAATGCCGCTGCGCGCCGGCGTGACTGGCGTGACCCTAGGATACGCAGGTTTTCGGGGGCTTAAAAATTATATCGGCACTCCCGATCTGTTTGGCAAAAAATTTGTTTTCTCTACCACGAATATCGCCGACTGTCTGGCTACTGCCGGAGTATTAACAATGGGCGAGGGCCGAGAACAACAACCCTTAGCAATAATCACGAATGCGCCAGTAGAATTTTGTGAAAAAATAAATCACCGAGAATTGCTTATTGAAACGAGCAAAGACATGTATCTACCGTTTTTCTCCAAAGTTTCACCAAAAAAATACAACAGATAAACACCTACTATACTGTGTAGTTGACGTAAAGCTGGCCATGAAATATAATAACCGTATTATTTAGTAATAACACCCAAAATATGGAAGATAACACTCAAGACTTAAGCAAAAAAGAACGGCAGGAATTAAAAAAGGAAGAGAAAATAAACAGACAACTGGCTGAGCAGCGGAAAAAACGGCTGACTTCAGTCTTGTTGTGGTCTTTTATTACTATTTTTGTCGGAGGTACCATTGCCATCATGGTAGCCATGGCCTCAAAAAACCCTGGCACAAACTTTGTTGGCGGCAGTGTTCGGGCAGCTGATGAAACGGACTGGATAAAAGGCGCGCCTTTACAGGACGGCGGCCAACAAGTTGGAGATACAAAATCCCAAGTTACCCTGATTGAATACAGTGATTTTCAATGCCCTGCTTGCGGCGCCTACTATCCGCTGGTCAAGCAACTCGTTAAGGACTTTCCAAACTTAGCAGTTGTGTACAGACACTTCCCTTTACAGCAACATGGTAATGCCAGAATCGCAGCCCAGGCCGCAGAGGCGGCGGGAATGCAGGGTAAATTTTGGGAAATGCACGACTTGCTGTTTGACGGCCAAAGATTCTGGTCTGAAGAAAAGAATGCTAAAGATATTTTTAATACCTATGCGGAAAAATTGGGTTTAAATTTAGAAAAATTTAAAGCCGACTTCGACTCAAGCGAGGTAAAAAACAACATTGAAGCCGATGTCCAAAGTGGTACCGCTCAGATAGACGGAACTCCCACCTTCTTCTTAAATAATCAAAAAATTCAAAACCCTCAAAGCTATGAACAATTCCGTGGAATTATCCAACAAGCAAACAATTCCTAATTGGCTACCTGTTGCCTTTCTTATTATCAGCGCCCTTGGTTTTGCCGACGCAACCTACTTGTCGATTAAACATTTTTTAGGAACTCCGGTTCCCTGCTCTATTTTGCACGGCTGTGAAATTGTGCTCACTAGTAAATACTCCGTCCTTTACGGCATACCCACCGCTCTGTTTGGCGCATTATTCTATCTAACTGTAATGATTTTGAGCGCAGTCTATCTTGAAACAAAAAAAGTAACGGTTCTGAAACTCGTTGCTTGTATAACTACGCTTGGTTTTTTAGCTTCACTTGGTTTTGTCTATATCCAACTGTTTATACTTAAATCTATTTGCCTCTATTGCATGGGTTCAGCCGCGACCTCTACAACTTTATTTATTTTGAGCTTAATATTTTGGAAGAAACAGAAATCAACAACACTGCCTCCACCATCCAATTAGTCCTTAAAAGAGATCGGCCAAAAAAAATCGATGACTACATCGATTTTTTATTTGTCTAACCTCTGATTGCCCGTGCCACCACCCTGACCACACCTCTATCCAATGGATTTGGCAAAATATTTTCAGGGCTCAATTTTCTTACATACCGAGCCAAGTTCTCGGCGGCTTTGATTAACATACTATCGGTAATCTGAGTTACATTATTATCAAGCGCGCCTCTAAAAACGCCGGGGAACACTAATAAATTATTAAGCTGGTTAGGAAAATCAGAACGACCAGTAGCTACAATATAGGCGCCACCAGCTTTGGCAACGTCAGGCATAATCTCTGGCACAGGATTGGCGCACGCAAATAGAACCGGCTTTTTATTCATGCTCACCACCTCTTCTGCGCCAATAATATTAGGGCCGCTCACACCAATAAACACATCCGCATTCATTAAGGATTCTTTTAAACTTTTATCAGTCTGTTTTTCTTGACGAGTGATTTGCGCTAATTCCCTCTTAGCAGCATTAAGATCAGTCCTCCCCTCATGCAAAAGTCCTTTTGAATCACAGACAGCTATGTTGGTAAATCCGTATAACAACAATAGTTTTGTTATCGCCGTTCCGGCTGCTCCGGCGCCACTAATTACAATCTTTGCTTTGGTCTTATCCATTTTTTTGAGTTTCATGGCGTTAATCATCGCTGCCAAAACCACCACGGCCGTACCATGCTGATCATCATGCATGACCGGAATGCTTAATTCTTTTTTTAACCTCTCTTCAATCTCAAAACAACGAGGCGCAGAAATGTCTTCCAAATTTATACCGCCAAACACGGGCGCTAAGTACTTTACAGCTTTTATAATTTCTTCTGCATCTTGAGTATCAAGACAAATCGGAAAAGCGTCCAAGTCGGATAATTCCTTGAATAAGACTGCCTTGCCCTCCATAACCGGAATTGCTGCTTCCGGCCCGAGATTGCCCAGGCCCAAAATAGCCGACCCATCGGAAACAACCGCGATCGTATTTCTCTTGAGCGTATATTCACGCGCCATTTTTTTGTCTCTTCCGATTACCCGACATACCTCAGCCACGCCAGGAGTATATGCCAAGGACAAATCTTTTTTATTCTTTATTTTTATCTTACTCACTACTCCCAGTTTTCCACGAATCTTTTTATGGAGTTTTAAGGAATCTTTATAGACATCTGACATACTGTAATAATTTTTAAAACAACTTATTTTACATCTCGAGGTTTGGGGCGACAGCTGTTTGACCCGCCGAGGCGGGGAGTTCTGCGGCCCCAACACTTTTTGATACTTTTTGGTGACAAAAAGTATTGGCAAAGTTATGTAATTTCAATAATTTTACTCTTGCTAGTAAACCCTGTTTTAATTACAACTGTAGACTGCGGCACATCAAAATATTCTGCCAGATTTCTTATCACTCCCCTGTTTGCTAATCCATTCTGCGGCGGTTCTTTCACCCAAACTGTAAAATGTGTTTCGTCGTTCTTTTCTACCTTATTCTCATGCGCCGCTGGTTTGGTTTTTATATAAATACGCATAGGCAATGATTATACTGGCAATTAAAATCCAAAATAAAAATGCCAGATCGTTCTTAAAATACGGCACATCCACAAGCCCATGTACGACTAGCGCCGTCAACGCTCCCATAAATCCAGCGCCTAATATTTTATTAAGTTTTCTGATTTTGTTGGCTAAATACACTGCATAGCCAATGATAGAAGTCGCCGCCAACGCACCTACCAAACCAATTTCTGTCCAGAAATTCAAGAAAATATTATGAGGATAGATTAGCCGTTCCATTACCTTTTTATCATAGTATGGTTTCTGGATTTTTCTGAAAAACTGGCGCACACCTGTGCCTAATATAAAATTCTTCGGATTTTGTTTCAAAAAAGTCCAGGAATAGCTCCATAATGTTAGACGGTTTTTACCGGCTTGATCTTGAAATAATAAAGCTTGGCGTATAGACGGCATTGCCAACGCCATGACAATTCCAGCCACTGCCAAACCAATGGTAATATTTCTAAATCCCAAAAAAAATAAAAACACAAGTATGCCCGCACCCAAACCAATCCACGCACCTTGTGATTTAGTAAATAATAGAGCTAACACAGCTAGAAAGGACACGCCTAATAATCCGATTGTTTTGATATTCAATTTCTTTAAAGGCTCCCACTGTTTTAGAATTACAGCACACATAATCGGCAAAATGGGCGCCAGATACAATCCAACTGCATTGGGCGAAGTAAAAAAAGCCGTGACGCGGCGGGTAGCAGCATTTGTCCATTCAGGTGTGGCAATCCCCCAGCCAGCAAATTCTTGGAACACTGAGTACGCACTAATACTCACTGTCGAAAAAATTAATGCCCAGAGCAAATCTATAGTTTTTAAAACATCCTTTCGTCCCAAAAGAATCAAAAAGAAAATCATCGGCTCCAGAAAATATGCCCGCCACTCCCCGAGCGAGTAAAATACCATGTCACTGACAAAGATACTGATAACAGATGCTAAAAAAAATGCGGCTAACCCGACAAAAAATAGCCCATGACTTTGTATAGTAGCCCTAATTCTTTCCCAATCCTCTCGTGCATACTTACTCAACCACACCAAAAATAACAATCCAACAGTTACTTCTAACAAAGTTGAAGGAAATGGATATTTACCGATGTGGGCAAGTTCAAAACGAACAAGGTATGCCGGCAACAGAGCAACAAACAAAAAAATAGCCCATCGAAAATTCTTCCATGCCAGCATTACAAAAAGTAACGAGTATAGCAGCAATAGTGTACCCATAATTACGGACATTAAAAATCTGTCATAACTATAACAAAAACATCCGGGCATGTCTATCAAAAACAGCTAAATTAGCCAAATTGATTGAGATAGAAGTAAAAAGATGATATCATATAAAATAGCTGATTTTTTATACGATAAACATATGCAAGAACAAATGAATGGTGCAGATAAAGCATTCTGGGTGTTAGGCAGCCTAAGGTCGCGTGTGCGTGGATCAGAATTAACGACGCAGATAATAGACATGGTACGCGGTCAAACCGATCTATCAATTACTTTGGATATGCTTGAGTCTCAATTGAAACAGTCCGGATTAGACAAACATAGCAAGGAACAAATTGAGGAAATTTTAAGAAACTCTGGCAGGCAAGATTAGAAGCATCCTTTAAGGATATATGAAAAAAAATCTAAAAAAAATCATTATTATAATTTTTCTTAGTGGGGTCTTTTGTTACCCGGTTTTTTCCCAAACTCAAACTGAGAATCTCCAAGCAAATACCGAAGCTCGCCAAGCTTTGGAGGCGGAACTACAGTCCATTGAAACTCAAATCGCTGATCTGGAAAAACAGCTTTCGACCACCAAGGGAGAAAAAAAAACCTTGACTAACAAAATTGGCCAACTAAAAAAAGAGGGGGACAAATTGAAGTTGCAGATAAAATCCACAAATCTTAAAATTGCGGACCTGGAAAAAAAATTAACGACAACCGCCGTCGCCATTAAGAACAACCAAACAAAAATAGGTGAATTAAAAACTGAGCTGGCAAAAATGATCCGCACGGTCCACCAAAAAGACCGTGATTTCTTCTTGCTGAATCTGTTGGTAAACGAAGGTGTGAGCAAGGCGTTCGTAGAAGCAGCAAATTACGATAAGCTGTCTGCTTCCATCACCAATCTCGTGCAAAAATCGAAAAAGCTGCAAAAAGAGCTCGGCCAACAACAAGTGAGCTATGAAATACAGCAAATTGACGCTGAAAAATTACTAACAATCGCCAAATTGCAACAAAGTTCGCTCGGCGGAAAACTGGAAGAGCAGAACAACCTCCTCGAACAAACCAAGGGACTGGAACTTTCTTACCAAAGCCTATTACAAGATAGTAAAAAGCGTGCCGCCGAAATACGCAGTCGTATCTACGAACTCTTGGGCGTAGGCAAACAAATTACCTTTGGTCAGGCAGTAGAAATTGCTCAGGCAGCGAGCAAACAAACAGGCGTATCTGCCGCGTTTCTCTTGGCCATCCTTACCCAAGAATCTAGTCTTGGAAAAAATGTCGGCACCTGCAACCGACCGGGCGATCCGCCGGAAAAAAGCTGGAAAGTAATTATGAAACCTGACCGAGATCAAGAACCGTTCCGAACTATCACCAGTGAACTAGGGCGCGACCCGGATGTAACCCCTGTATCTTGCCCGATGAAAAACAAGGACGGATCACAGCTTGGCTGGGGCGGCGCTATGGGTCCGGCCCAATTCATCCCTTCTACCTGGATGGGCTACAAAGATAAGGTTAGTGCCTTAACAGGCAAAAGCCCAGCAGACCCATGGGATATCCGAGATGCGTTTATAGCCGCGGCCTTACTACTCAAAAAGAATGGCGCCGATGGAACATATGACGGCGAGTGGAAAGCCGCCATGCGCTATTTTTCAGGCGGCACAAATACCCGCTACCGCTTTTACGGAGATAACGTCATGAAACAGGCTGAGAAGTACAAACAAGATATTGCGGATCTCGAAGGATAGTAGCCGCAATCAGGATTTAGAATATAATGACTGAACCCTCTTCACATCAGCCGCAATTTGTTTTTTTAAACTTTCCTCATCAATAAATTTTTCTACCTCACGAATCTTTTCTCTCAACTCAACTCGCAATTCCTGTCCATAGAGATCACCGCTAAAATCCAAAAGATGCACTTCAAATAAATTCATGTATTCATTAATAAAGGCCGCGCCCAAATACTTCTTGCCGTCAATTTCAGTCTGGGCGGCATAAATACCGCTCGGTATAGCCATGGTCAAAATAATATTGGCCGTGGGATAACCAAGCTCTCTGCCTTTCTGCCTACCTTCTATGACCACGCCAGAAACTATCATACAGATCTACTATTTTTCACGCTATGTCTAAAAAATTTAGGAAAAATATTCCGTAATTTTTGTATAAACGCGCATTTCCAATTACAAAATGCTTGCTTGTTTTTACTCAAACAGTTTTCACAACAGATGAAATGGTCGTGACAGCTCGGCTGATTGCAATTTACATAGTGTTCACTTGGCTTGCCGCACTTCCTGCATCTACCAACAACCACAGCCGGTATACTTGGACTGTTAAAACCCATGGTTACTCGTCCATCAAAGACATATAATTTGCCCAAGAAATCTTCGTTCGGATACTTCTCCATATAACTGACAATGCCATTGTGTAGCTGGTACACATCTTTGAAGCCATGGGTAACCAAAAATCCAGAGGCCTTTTCACAACGGACGCCACCGGTACACACCGTGACCACGGTCTTATTTTTCAGATGTTCCAATTTTGGTAAAATCTTTGGCAGATCACGGAAATTCTTAAGGGGCGGCAATATAGAGTTTTTGAAAAAGCCCACCGAATGCTCATAGTCATTACGCATATCGACGATATAAAACTCTTTATCGCTATGAATCCATGCATGTAGCTGCTCCGCTTCCAGATACTTGCCGGTAGTCTCGTTCGGATTCACATCTTCATCTCCCAGATGCGCACTGACAATTTCTGTGCGTGACTTCACCGACAACTTAGGAAAGGCATTACCGGTGCCCTCGCTCCGTTTGAAATTCATGTCTGTAAATCTTGAATCCTTAGTTACGACATCAATATACTTTTGTGTATTTTCTCTTAATCCTTCTACCGTACCATTAATACCTTCACTAGTAATAATAATTCTGCCTTTTAATCCAAGCTGTTCACATAATAGCCTGTGCTCACGACAAAATTCATCAGGGTTAGCGATGTTAGTATATTTATAATATAAAAGGATTTCGTACAGAGACATAGTATTAATTAAATTATTGTATGACTGGCCACAGAAACACTCCTCCTAAGATAACAAGCCCTAAGGCAATACGATAATAGGCAAATACTTTAAAATCATGTTTTTGGATATAATTGAGGAAGAATTTAATGACTGCCAAGGCCGTTAAAAATGCGGTTATAAATCCTACTATCAAAACCAACATTTCATTTACGCTCAACACCAGATCGTATTTGAGCAAGCTATATGCTGAGGCAGCAAGCATAGTGGGAATGGCTAGAAAGAACGAAAACTCCACCGCTACGGCCCGACTAGCACCCAGAATCATAGCACCGATAATGGTAGCTGCGGATCGAGATGTGCCGGGAATCATAGCCAGGCATTGAAACAGACCGATGAGAAAGGCCGTGCGATAGGAAATGGCCGAGGTAAATGCAAGCGGCGCAGCTGACGGCCTCCTTCTTTCTACAATAAGCAAAATAATGCCGCCAACTACTAAAGCAATCGCTACCGTAACTGGATTAAATAATTTCTCCTCAATAGTACCAGCAAATAAAGCGCCTAATACCAGGGCTGGCAAGACCGCCAGTAGTGTCTTATACCAAATCTGCGTGTTTAATACATTTAAGGTAATAGCCTGTGTCTGTTCATCTTTACTAAATGGCCATAACTTTTTCCAAAACACAACAATTACCGCCAAAATGGCACCTAGCTGAATAACCACATCAAACATGGCGGTAAAAGACTGCGAGAAACTTAGCCATTGGTTTACGATAATAAGATGGCCAGTAGAAGAAATAGGTAAAAACTCAGTTACTCCCTCTACAATTCCCAAAATTACAGCTTTGATTATTTCTAAAAACATACTCGTAATAACGGGGTGAATATACCAAAAAATATTGGATCTGTACAGGGAAGAACCTAAAACAAAAACACTTCGTACCATCTGATACAAAGTGTTTTAATTTTTCTATATCTCATAGAGAAGCATCAGTGAGGCCAAATAGTTTAGCGTAACTGATGCGCGCTCCTCCGTGAGGTAGCGGCTGGACCGACTGCACGTACTACTTGAAGGCACCACCGTGCTCAATGGTGTTGGCCACCGTACACTGCGACGCCTCTACAATTCGCACAGCTTCATCGCGGGCTGCCACGAGCTGGTCGTAGTCAACGTCTTGCGTGTGGCGGATGAACAGCTCGTCGAGTCGGCACTGCTCAGCCCAAGTGAAGAAGCCGTCTCGCTCGAACTTCTTATAGAGCGTGACAACCTCTTGCCAGCCGTTCTTCACGGCTTCAGACCTGAACCAGGCAAAGACGGGACTGCCAGCCAGTACGATCTGGATGAAGTTGCCCCAAGAAATGATAGTGCCTTCGAACTTGCCGATTGTCTCGGCCACAAACCCAGGCAGCCTGGCGATGTTCTTGGCATTCACTCCGTTGCCGATCACGAGTGACGTCCGCACGTGCAGGCCGTGGTCCCGGCAGATACCGAGCATTCGGTCCATAGAAGGCTGGGCCTTGTGAAGCGCTCGGCGAATAGGCTTGTCCCAACCGTCGATTCCAACATACACGACCTCGACGCCGGCCCTTCTTAGGAGTTTTGCGGTCTCGGGCGTAATAGAATTGGCAGTCAGGTAGACATACTTCTTGAGCCTGTTGTGCAGGCCCAGCTGTGCCTCACCATGCTCGCAATACGCCTCGAGCCAGTCGACCATTCCGGTGGGCCTGAGCGTCGGCAGCCACTGATTGGAAACGTCGAAGCACCAAGTGGCACCCCAACGATCTCGCAACTCGGCCTCAAAGGCGAAAAGCTCTGTCAGGTCTCGAAAGACCGGCTTCGTGTCCACACGGTCAAGCGCACACATGACGCACACGCCGTTGACAGCAGCCCAGGCGCAACCGCGCACGCTCTCCACCACCAGCTGACGGATGTTGGTGAACGAACCGAGCCGATAGCGGCTCATCTCCTGCAGACGCTCCTCAAGCGCCCAGTAGTTGTCGTAGTCAGGTAGGGCGTATCCATTCTGGTCAGTGTTGATGTGGCCGATCTGGAAACGTTCCCCACGCAGAATGCCAACAAGCGTCGCTTCGGCGTCTCCCACCGCCACGTGGTCCAGGTACGGCTTGGCCAGGTAGGCATTGGGGCAGGTGCGAATGAGCTGCCCGCCAACCCCGACTCTGATCCGTGAGCCGTACTGGTGCTTGAGCTGAGCGAGCAAGGCGAGTGTGGTGCCGGCGTTGTAGCTAAGCACCGTCGCAAGGATGACTGGCTGTTCGCCTCGGTGGAGCCGCTCTTCGATGAGGCGCATGAGGAGTTCCAAGGCCGTGATGTTACCATTGCCGAGATAGCTCTCGTCCACAGCCACACTGTCAAGGCCTAGCGACTTGGCGAGCGAGTTGAGTACCGCGATGCTGCCGTTGGGGATCATGACCGTGTCGAACCGCTGTCCCATTCCTTCCCCGGGATTGCCGTGGAAAAAAATCGGAAAAATCCTGCTCTTCATGGCGAACCCCCTGGTTGGATGGTTTTTGTCCAAGTTTCAAACTTGAACAGGCAAATATAACATGTTTGGGTTATTTGTTATTATCAAAATAATAATCAAATTTTGGCTAAATATAAATAATATATAGATGTTGTAATATCATTTGTTCGTATAGATTGACAAAAATAGTTAAATCAGTTATACTCCTCCTATGTCTAATAACCCTGCATTACAATTACAGTTAAAGAAGATTGGTTTAAATGAAAAAGCCGCTGCTATCTATATAGCAATTTTGGAATTAGGCACTGCTTTTCCTTCTAAAATTGCCGAGACCACCAAACTCAATCGCAGTACGGTCTATAAAATTCTCGTGGATTTAGCAGTAAAGGGGCTAGTTACCGAATTAGAACGGAATAAAAAAATCTGCTACCAAGTAGAGCGTCCTCACAAATTGCTTTCATTTGCGCGTAACCAGGTTCAGCTTGCCGAAGATCGCCTGGAACAGACTAAAAAAATAATTCCCGATATTGAAGGACTCTTCTCAACTCTTAGTTATAAACCAAAGGTACGATATTTCGACGGCATGACTGGCGTGTTGGCAGTGTATGAAGATCATATTGCTGAAAAAGAACCGTATGAAATGGTTGGGTACAGTAATGTAGAAGAATTAATAAAAGTACTCCCTCAGTTTTTTAAAAAACGGTATGTCATGATGAAAGAAAAAATCGGGATTACAAGTCGCGGCATTTTCCCTGGTACACAATCTAACGTTAATTATGGTAAAACTATCTATCGTGAAATAAATAAAAAATTCTGGCCAAAAATTCGTATCATCGCGCCAGAAAAGTTCCCCTTTAACGGAGAGATTACAATGTATGGAAAAAATAAAATCTCATTTATCAACTTCCATGAGCAAATCCTGATTGGGGTTATTATCGAAGATAAAACTATCGCTGACATGATGCGAATGGTTTTTGAACTATCTTGGGACGGAATAAAATAATCACTTATCCACCCCTCTCAATTTGACATATACCCCAGGGGGGTATATTATTATTTTATAATTGTTTTAACATTTATAAAATATGCAGCATACGAAGTACATGCATGATGAGAACAAATCAAAAATTACCCGCCGCCTCAAACTCATCGAGGGCCAGGTGCGCGGCTTACAAAAAATGATTGCAGAAGACACTTACTGTATTGATATTATTACCCAAACTTCGGCGGTCAAACAGGCGCTATCAAATGTAGAAGATCTGCTCATGGAAAATCATCTCGGCGGTTGTATTTTGCACCAGATACAATCCGGCCAGACCGAGAAAGCCAAAAAGGAAATTCTAAAGGTGTACAAACTTAAGCGCAAGTAATATGCAGACGCAAAGCTATAAAATCAAAGGCATGCACTGTGCTAGTTGCGCCACTATTATCCAAAAAGCATTTAAAAAAGTCGAAGGGGTGCATGATGCGGAAGCCAATTATGGCACCGAATCGGTCAGAGTATCTTTTGATGACGCCAAAACGACTCCGCGCGATTTGTCTGCAAAGATAGAGCCGCTGGGATATTCCTTAATCATACCCACCGCGAAGGATGCGGGCATATCGGCCGAAGAACACGCTGGCTACCTCGGATTGAATCAAGGTAAACAGGAAAAACTTGCGGAAATTAAAGACATGAAAAATAAGGTCCTGTCAGTCATACCACTGGCAGTATTTAGCATCTTTGTAATGATTTGGGATATTCTGGCAAATTATAAGCTGGTTCCGGAAATGACTTATATACTGGAAGAATTTTTTCACCACCTACTTCCGATCATGGCTACCTACACGCTATTTATAGTTGGCAAGCCGTACCTACTGGGCCTCTATCGCTTCTTCCGCTATGGCAAAGCCAATATGGACACTCTTATTGGCCTTGGCACATCAGTAGCCTTTGCATACAGTTTTATTGTCAGCGCTTTTGAAGCATCGCTGCGTCCGTATATAAATGTCGAAAATTCATACTATGATGTCACTATAATTGTCATCACCTTTATCGCCTTAGGTAAGTATTTAGAAGCGAAATCAAAAATAAAAACCGGCGATGCTATAGAAAAGTTGCTGAATTTACAAGCCAAAACCGCCCTTGTTATCCGTGATGGAAAAGAAATAGAAATTTCAATCAGTGATGTCAAACATAATGATTTGATCATTGTAAAACCGGGAGCAAAAATTCCCGTTGACGGAGTGATTACCGAGGGTAATTCATTTGTAAACGAATCAATGGTAACTGGCGAACCAATGCCAGCTCAAAAAAATATCGGCGACAATGTAGTCTCAGGCACACTTAACACGAGTGGGACATTTACATTTAAGGCCACTAAAGTCGGCTCAGAAACCCTGCTCGCCCAAATTATCACCATGGTAGAAAACGCGCAAGGAAGCAAAGCCCCTATTCAAGCTTTGGCTGATAAAATTTCTAGCGTATTTGTACCAACAGTACTTGTAGTAGCCTCCCTCGCTCTGGGCGCTTGGTTACTGCTTGGTTCTGGACCGCTTGGATTTTCCCAAGCCCTATCCTTTGGCCTCGTTTCGTTTGTAAGTGTCTTAGTTATCGCCTGTCCTTGCGCGCTAGGTCTCGCTACTCCGACCGCCATTATTGTCGGGGTTGGCAAAGGCGCGCGCGCAGGCATCCTAATCAAAGACGCGGCCACGCTGGAAAAACTACACAAAGTAAATACCGTGGTAGTTGATAAAACCGGCACTGTTACCATCGGCAAACCAACGCTCGTTGATATCAAAAATTTATGCGAAATGAAAGATAGCGAGCTGATTTCTGTCCTAGCATCACTTGAAAAAAATTCAGAGCATCCTATCGCCCACGCTATCATAAATTACGCTACAGAAAAAAACATCAACCTTCAGGAAACCGCAGACTTCGAGGCGTTGCAAGGCAAAGGAGTTAAAGGGAAAATATATAATACCGAATACTATGCTGGTAATATCAAGCTCGTCAAAGAGCTTGGCATAACTTTTGACAACACAGCCATTGAACAATTTACCGCTCAAGGGAAAACACCGATCATTCTGGCAACACAAGAAAAGGTGCTGGGATTTGTAATGGTGGCTGATGAAATAAAACCTGAATCAAAACAAGCCATCAAAGATTTACACAAACTTAGCATCAGAGTAGTTATGCTTACCGGCGATGATGAAAAAACCGCCAAATATATCGCCTCGCTTGTTGGTATAGACGAGGTTGTTGCCCATGTGTTACCGCAGGACAAACTACTGAAAATCAAGGAACTGCAGGCTGACGGCAAAATAGTGGCTATGGCCGGAGATGGCGTCAATGACGCGCCGGCGCTGGCGCAGGCAGATGTGGGCATCGCCATGAGCACTGGCACTGATGTAGCCATTGAATCGGCGGGAATGACCCTGCTGGGTGGGGATATTTCAAAATTAGTTAAAGCTATAAGGCTTTCCAAGATAACTATGCGCGGTATCAAACAAAATCTATTCTGGGCGTTTATCTATAATATTATTGGCATACCGCTCGCGGCCGGAGTTTTCTATCCAGTCTTCGGCTGGATGCTTAATCCCGTATTTGCCGGCCTGGCCATGGCGTTTTCCAGCGTGTCGGTTGTCGGCAATTCCTTGCGTTTAAAAACTAAAAAAATCTAATATGCAAACCTATACATTCCACGTCAACGGCATGCATTGCCAGTCCTGTGTCATCTTAACTGAAACTGAACTCAGCGAAGTACCAGGGGTCACAAAAGCGCAATCATCACTCTCAAAATTGCAAACAACAGTCACCGGAGAATTTGGTGATAAAACCGCCGATCAGGTAGCTGCCGAGCTAACTGAAATCCTAAAACCACACGGCTATAGTTTAAGCTTGGAAAAACAAGGCCATACAGTACAATGGAAAGATTTCTATACCGCTTTGCCTATAGCTGCCGCCTTTATCGCTTTCTTTGTCGGCTTACAAAAAATAGGTATTGTTAATCTCATCAATGCCTCCGAAGTGAGTTACGGCACCGCGTTTCTCGTGGGACTGATCGCTTCTGTTTCGACTTGTATGGCCGTGGTCGGAGGGCTAGTACTGTCTATGTCGGCCAACTTTGCCAAAGAAGGAAACAAAACTAGACCGCAATTATTTTTTCATGTCGGACGACTCCTTTCTTTCTTTGTCTTGGGAGGAGCAATCGGCGCGCTTGGGTCAGCCTTTCAACTTGGTGTAACAGGCACGTTTGTACTAAGTTTACTTGTCGCTATCGTCCTACTTATTCTCGGTATAAACCTTTTGGATATTTTTCCTTGGGCTACAAAATTACAGCCGACCATGCCGGCGTTTATCGGCAAACGAGTGCATGGTTTGAAAAATGTTAACCACACACTTACACCGCTGCTGGTCGGTACAGCTACTTTTTTTCTCCCGTGCGGCTTTACTCAGTCTATGCAGATCTACAGCCTTACGACTGGCAGCTTCTGGACTGGAGCCTTCACGATGTTTGTGTTTGCTCTAGGCACTTTGCCCGTATTGGCGCTATTAAGTTTTAGCTCTCTAGGCATCCACAAAAAAACACAGTCTGGTATATTTTTCAAAACCGCAGGCGTAATAGTAATATTTTTCGGATTGTTTAATTTAATAAATAGTTTAGTGGGGTTTGGGTTAATTCCACCATTATTTAATTTTTAATATGACGAAAAAAATTATCTTCCTATTTACCGGCATAATATTTTTCATCACCCTCCTAGTGTTTGTCGCCACCCGAAACAGTTCGACTACTTCTCTAGCGCAAACCAGCAATGTTACCGAGGATGGCAGCACGCAAATAATTACCATCACTGCCAAAGGCGGTTATTTTCCTCGGAACACCAATGCCAAAGCTAACATGGCTACTACTCTCAAAATACAAACAAATGGCACATTTGACTGCTCGTCAAGTCTGGTAATTCCGAACTTAAAAT
>CAZETA010000001.1:14718-128755 GCA_964514995.1 uncultured Gammaproteobacteria bacterium | reverse complement strand
TGATTTGGCTCGTCTTACAATTTGGCACGTCCGTACCGTTATCAATTGCTATTTTCCCAATGCTCGTCATGTCTACGGTCTCCGAAAAGTTTATGGCTGCGCAAAATGAAGAAGGTTTTCGAGGCGCGTTATTTGCTGTGGCCGGAACTCTGGCTGTTGTTATTGCTTCGTATTACCTAATCACCTGGTCTTACTTTAATAATATAGTGCTTGCCTGGCCAGAATTAGTCCTGGCGCCAGTGATCCTTACCGTTCTGTTGGGCAAATTTACCGGTCTGCGTCTTGCAGAATATGTCCGTTTTAGAAGCCTGCTCACCGAACATCAAGAATAGCTTATGTCCGTACTTCCAGAATACAAATTATCCTTCTTCGAACGACTGTCAGGTGTGCTCGGCATGAACGCGCGCAATCTTTTGTATATCAGCAGATTCAACAGCAAAGCTAACAAAGGCTTTGCAGACGATAAGATGTTTACCAAAAATTATCTTCGCTCGCGAGGACTGGGAGCGGCCAAAGTATTTGGGGTCATTAATAATTATAAAGAGTTGCGATTTTTCAATCCAAACAGCTTGCCGGAAAATTTTGTCATCAAACCAAATCACGGATATGGTGGCGAGGGTATTATTGTTTTTACTTCCAGAAAAGGAAGCAAGTTTATAGATATTAGCGGCCGAGAATACGACTGGACAGACATCAAACGACACATCTCGTCAATCCTCGACGGCGAGTTTGCTATTTCCGGACTATCAGATGAAGCAATCATCGAAGAACGGCTGGTTGCTCACGAATTCTTCAAACCATACCTCAAACTCGGCCTGCCGGACATACGTATCATTGTTTTTAATTATATCCCCGTGATTGCTATGTTGCGCCTGCCAACCGAAGAATCGGAAGGCAAGGCAAATTTGCATCTGGGAGCTGTTGGCGTAGGTATTGATATCGCCACTGGCAATGCCACATTTGCGGTTTGTCATAATAAATTTATTCGCACCTTGCCAAACGGTGAAAAATTATCACAACTGAAAATGCCGCAATGGAATGAAATTTTACTCGCTGCCGCCAACGCCCAACGAGTGAGCCAGATTGGTTTCTTGGCAACTGACCTGGCACTAACTACGACCGGTATAAAAATTCTTGAGCTCAATGCTCGAGCCGGTCTATCTATCCAAATCGCCAACCAAATTCCATTACGGGCGCGCCTCAAAAAAGTTGCCGACCTCAAGGTACCTACTCCGGAAAAGGGCGTAGAGCTATGCAAGGCCCTGTTTAGCTCAAATACACCTTCTGAGACTAAAGAAATTCCTAAAAGCCAGCCAGCCATTGGCTTGTTTGAATATATAGAACTACTCAATACTGAACACGAACCGATTATAACTAAGATAGACCCCCACTACGAAGGCGTACTGCTTGATAAAAGTTTATCAGCCATTGAAACCAAAGATTCGTTTATTGATATAAAATTAAAAGGCAAACGACTCACTATCCCCGCCACTTTCGGTGATTTGGATAACCAATCCTACAAAGCGATAATCGGTGGCAAGTTCTTAGACCAATTTATCATCCAAAGCAATCTCAACCGACAACTTCCCCACCAAACATCAATCAGCGACACGGAACGGGAAGAAAAGATAATCAAAAATATCGATAAAAAATTATATGAGATTGATAAAAAAATCAGCATCGCCGGATCGTTGCGTCCGATAAACCACGACGAGGAAAAAAGGGCTTTTTTGGAAAACCCGACTCGCTCACCACAATTTGTGTACCGGATGCTGACATTGCCTATCGCCCAACTAAAGAAAGATTTGAAAGGACTCCCTAAAGCCGCCAAACATCCCCTCTACACATTATACGAAAAGAAAATCGCGGAAATTGAAACGAAACTGAATCTGCTGGAATCAATCGACAGCCCGCTCCTACAAGAAAATTCGGAAAAATTATACGGCTCGGCCAATCGCATCCTCTACGATCAAGCCGTGCGATATATTCTTGAACATCCTATCCAAGCCGACGAAAGCAAGCGGCTTCCTTTTAAACAAATAGTCAAACGACTAAATAATTTTTTGGCCGAACATAAACTCACTGATTGGAAAATAAAAATTAACCCTGACAGAGTCAATGATATTTCCATAAGCCTCGATGGCACGATCCACTTGCGCGAAGGCGCCAGCTTTACCGAGAATCGCCTGCAGGCTGTGATTGCCCACGAAATCGAGACACATATTTATCGTGCCGAAAACAGCAAGCTGCAACCATACAAAATATTTGAAATTGGCACCGCTGGCTATATCGCAACTGAGGAAGGCTTGGCGGTCTACAACCAGCGCGCCCTAGGGTTACCCCTTGGTGAAAAAGCGATCTGGGCTCCCTTACGCTCTATCGGCGCCTATCTCGCGCAGGAGATGAGTTTTGTCGATCTGTTTCATTACCTGAAAGAAAATTATAAGCTGGAAAATGAATCCGCCTGGCGCACCTGCGTCAAAGTCAAACGAGGTCTGGCTGACACAAGTAAAAAAATCGCCTTCACCCGAGATACGATTTATTTCAAAGGATTGCAGACGCTTGATGAATATCTGATAGATAATAAAGAAGAAAAAATAAAAAATTTATACATAGGCAAAATCGGCATCGATGACCTAGAACATCTTGGAATTCTCAGCCAATACAAAACAAGATATCAACCCGCCATCGTTACAAAGCAATAGCATATGGATCAAACCGCTTGGCACCAATCAAAACAGACATTCCACGCCTTAAATAGTTACGAAAAAATCAAACGACTGGTTGACTTTGAGGGTGGAAAAAAATTAAAAATCCTCGATGTTGGTT
This sequence comes from uncultured Gammaproteobacteria bacterium, assembly GCA_964514995.1. Classification (GTDB taxonomy): domain Bacteria; phylum Patescibacteriota; class Patescibacteriia; order Magasanikbacterales; family GWA2-37-8; genus XYD2-FULL-39-9. The sequence goes on along the minus strand of CAZETA010000001.1, from coordinate 125,926 downwards.
GTGGCGCGGGCATCCTCACCACCTACTTACGAAGTCTGGGACACACAGTCATCGGTCTAGACATCTATACCGACAATCAAATCCAAGGCGCAGATTTCATCAACTGCGATATCAATGTATCCTGGCCGGTGGCAGACAAGGATTTTGATATCGTTATCGCTACCGATGTGCCCGAGCATGTCTATGATCCTGCCCATATCTTGCGCGAAGCAAATCGAGTGCTAAATGAAAATGGCAAACTGATCTTCGGTGTACCCAACCACTTCGATCTGCGACAACGCTTGCGGAGCCTGGCTGGCAAAGGCATTATCCATTGGGATCATGTACGATTTGGTGAAAACGCGTGGAATTATGCCCATATCAGATTTTTCTCTCTACACGACCTATACCGCGTATTTACATCCAACGGTTGGAACGCCGACATTTCCCAGTTTAACTTTATGGGATGTGGTATTATACCGACCAGGTTTACACCTAAATTTTTCAGATTGTGGCTGTTAAAAAAATGGCCAAATTTATTTTCAGGGAAATTTATATTTTTGTTGTCTAGAAAAACTGACAATTCAAAGGCTAACTGTATTTATTTATCTAAAACCCCTAAAGGATTATGAAAATAAAAAAACTATACCTACCGTTTGCAGCATTTTTACTCCTAATAAGCAGTGGCTGCGTATTAAAAAGTAACCAGACAGACGGCAGAACAATGGTGCCAGACCCAGTCATGTGTACTCAGGAAGCTAAAGAGTGCCCAGACGGTTCCTATGTCGGCCGCACTGGTCCGAACTGTGAATTTGCGCCTTGCCCGCCGGCAACCACACCCCGACCCGATCAAGTACCAAGCCAACAAGATTATAAAAATTGGAAAACTATCACTATTGGCGGCATAGTCAGTTTCCAAATTCCATCACATTGTATTACCGATGCCGGAGCCGGATCTACTTATGTCACCTGCCCAACCAAAAACAATGAAACTCCTCCTCCCGAATTTGTTTTTTCTTCTGACGGCATACAGGTGAATATGAGGCGCTGGGAAGGTATGGAGTCACCATACTGGCAGGATGTGCTAGCATCAATGAAAGTTATCCAACCACTTACCCATAACATACAAATTAATATTGATAAATAAAAATAACTAACACAGCCTGGCAAGGATATTTTATTGATACTGAAGGTAATACATTTGGGTTACACCAGACTGATGTGAACGCGAGATAATACAGTACATACATAATGAGATATTATGTTCATAATTTACCCTTATGAAAGGGCTAATCAAAATGTAATTTTCAAATATGGACCAAAGCCAGCAAGAACAGCTCATTAAAATGGCAAAAAACTTAGCGCCTTCTTATGTTGAATCAACTAGAGAATCCGCCCAAACTGCAAATAAAAAAATTGATACTTTCGCGAGCCTTTTAGTTATTATTGGTTTTTCAGCGACTGGATTGAGCATACAACTCCTAACTAGGCCGGATTTAAATACAGAAATAATAAAATGGGGTCTAATTCTGTTTATAGTTTCAATTCTTTTTGGTTTTTTGCAATTATTGGTTGATAATCTATATTGGGCAAAAAAAGTTGAGCCTAATCGTACCTTAGCAACCCAATTTACGTTGATAGCCAGTGAAAATTTTAATGCAAATAATTTAGACAAAATAAAACAAGCTTTAAATGAATTAGAACAACAACCAAAAACCTCAAATACACTACCCCTCTGGATGGAAGTAATTCTTTTTGTCGTTGGTGGCTTAATGATAATGGCTGAATTAATGGGGTAAAAATTAAACATATTCCGACGTCTCATGAACAACATTCAAACATTATCTAGATGAAACGGTAGACAAAATTTTACCCAACACACTCATTGACTCCCCCATATTTTCCCTGTAGTATAGCTACTACGTTAAAAACGAAAATATGGCCATTCTTACAATCAAAAATCTTCACGCCAACATAGGTAAAACCAAAATATTAAACGGCGTTTCTCTGGCTGTAAAGTCGGGAGAAATCCATATCATCATGGGTCAAAACGGGTCTGGTAAAAGCACCTTGCTTTCTGTCCTCATGGGCAGCCCAAAATACACCGCCACCAAAGGGTCAGTAGCATTAGACAAGAAAAACATCCTCAAACTCTCCCCTACCGAACGGGCCCAAGCTGGCCTATTTTTGGCTTTCCAGCATCCGCAGGCGGTGGCTGGTGTTGCGCTGGGAAACTTCTTACGCCTGGCTCGCAATGCTACGAAGCCACAGGCGCCACTCGCTCCAGCCAATTTCTTAGGCTTACTGCAAGAAGAAATGAAAGAACTAAGTATGGATCCAGCCTTTGCTTCTCGAGCCATCAATGACGGCCTGTCTGGCGGCGAGAAAAAGAAATCAGAAATTCTTCAGATGTCTATCTTGCAGCCGCAGTTTGCCTTCCTCGACGAAATCGATTCCGGTCTTGATATTGATGCACTCAAAATTGTCAGCAAACAAATCAATGCCATCCATAAGAAGCAAGGCATGGGACTAGTCATCGTCAGCCACAACCTGCATATTTTAGACTTCATCAAGCCGGACAAAGTCCATATCATGGCCAAAGGCAAAATCGTCGCGCAAGGCGGCAAGGAAATTTTGAAAAAAATTGAACAAAAAGGTTTTCAGGGTTTTACTAAAAAGTAATCATGGCAATCCCAGTAAAAACAAAAAAAATCGTAGCTGCCACTGGCGATACATCCGCCTTTTCTTTTCGTACAAAAAATAAAAATGTTTTCACGGCCAAAAAAGGATTAAACCGTGATATTATTATTGAATTATCAAAACAAAAATCTGAACCGCAATGGATGTTGGAGTTGCGCCTCAAGGCCTATGAAATTTTCTTGAGCAAACCAATACCAACCTGGGGCGCGGATTTATCACATATTGATTTTGATAATATCCACTACTATGTCCGTCCGCAAGACAGGACAAAAAATCGGTGGGAAGATGTGCCGGAAGAAATAAAAAACACATTTGATAAACTCGGCATTCCGGAAGCGGAAAAAAAATTCTTAGCCGGCACAGGCGCGCAATTCGAGTCCGAGATGATCTATCATTCGCTCGCTAAAGACTTGGCTCGACAAGGAGTAATCTTCGAATCTATGGATGATGGTCTCAAACATCATCCGGAAATAGTACAAAAATATTTTGGCACTGTGATACCAGCGCATGATAATAAATTCTCGGCACTCAACTCTGCCGTCTGGTCAGGGGGCTCGTTTATCTATGTTCCCAAAGGCGTACACGTGAAACTGCCGCTACAGGCCTACTTCCGTATCAATATGGCCAACATGGGACAGTTTGAGCGCACGCTCATTATTGCCGATGAAGGCAGTTCCGTGCATTATGTCGAAGGCTGTACTGCTCCGACCTACTCTACTGATTCACTCCACTCTGCTGTAGTAGAAATCATTGTCAAAAAAAACGCCCGTGTGCAATATACCACTATCCAAAACTGGTCTGGTAATGTCTATAACCTCGTCACCAAACGGGCGCTCGTCAATGAAAACGCTGAAATGTTATGGCTTGACTGCAATCTCGGATCAAAAGTGACCATGAAATATCCAAGCGTAATCCTCCGAGAACCTGGCGCGAAAGGCGAAATCCAGTCTCTTGCTTTTGCCTCCAAAGGCCAACACCAGGATGCGGGCGGCAAAGCCATCCATCTCGCCTCAAATACCAGCTCGACGATTATCTCAAAATCAATCAGCAAAAACGGCGGCCAGACCACCTATCGAGGATTGGTGAAAGTTGTAAAGGGTGCGAAAGGTGTCAAAACCCGTGTTGTCTGCGACGCGCTCATGCTTGACCCTCAATCTCGTTCTGACACCTACCCGACTATGGATATCAAAGAAAAAGACGTCGCTGTAGCCCACGAAGCGACCGTGGCGAGCATTGGCGAGGATGAATTATTTTATCTCATGAGCCGTGGACTCACCGAAGAGCAAGCCGCCACACTGATAGTAAACGGCTTTGCCAATCCGATCGTCAAACAACTACCAATGGAATATGCCGTGGAATTAAATCGGCTGCTATCTTTGGAAATGACCGGTTCAATCGGATAATATGGAAGCACAAACGCTCACAAATTTTTCAAAACCAATTACAGTAAAAGCGAATACACGTGCTTGCTATTTTTTGGATACTATTCCAAACGGTGAAATTAAATTGAAAAAAAATACTCAGCTAACCCTCGTCGCTCTCATTACAAAAGGCTGGGAAGGAACGCGTGAATTTACTATCACCACCACAGAACGAGGCGCAAAATGCCAATGTGTTTTTTTTATCCTTGGGGATAATGCTGAAAAATTCTCTACAAATATTCGAGGAATTCACCGGGCGCCTCATACTGGCATAAAGGCAAAAATACGAACTGCCTTAGCAGGTACTGCTGTTTGCCATATTGACGGTGACTGGGTAATCGAAAAAGGCGCTCAAGGCACAGATACACATTTTGCCGATCATACACTCATTCTCTCCGAACAGGCTTCTGCCAAAACTTCGCCTAACTTGGAAATAAAAACCGATACAGTCAAAGCCGGCCATTCTGCCAGTGTGGGAAAAATCGACGAAGAAGCTTTATTCTACCTACTCTCTCGCGGGCTGACCGAAACTGAAGCTCGGGCACTCATGGTACAAGGATTTTTCGAAACAGAACTAGACTATGTTCCTGACGAAAAAATAAAAGAAAAAATCAAGACAACTATACAAAATTTTCTCGGTTAAAGTATGCGAGACATAAAAAAAGATTTTCCAATATTCACACGAAAAATCAACGGCAAACCCCTTGTTTATCTTGATAACGCATCTACCTCGCAAAAACCGAAGGTAGCCATTGATGCTCTGCAAAGATTTTATAACACCTCTAATGCTAATATTCATCGTGGCGTTCATACCTTATCCGAAGAAGCCACCGAACAGTACGAAATGGTGCGAAAACAAGTTGCAAAATTTATCGGCGCCAAAAGCGAAGAGGGTGTTATTTTTACCAAAAATACCACGGAAGCTATCAATTGCGTACGATTAAGTTGGGCAGATCAACATATCACCAAGGGAGACGAGATTATTGTCAGCGCCCTGGAACATCACGCCAACCTCGTTCCTTGGCAGGAACTATGCAAAAGTAAACAGGCTACGCTAAAAATTATTCCGCTAACTGCTGATTTTACTTTAGATTTGCAAGCATATCAAAAACTATTATCACAAAAAACCAAACTAGTTTGTCTGACCGCGCAATCCAATGTGACCGGAACAATTGTACCGGTGAAAAAAATGAGTACCTTGGCTCATGCCGTCGGCGCTAAAATGCTTATCGATGGGGCGCAAGTTGTTGGACACCGTCCATTTAACGTACAGGATGTTGCGTGTGATTGGTTGGCTTTTTCTGCTCACAAAATGCTCGGCCCGACTGGAGTTGGAGTGTTATATGTAAAGGATGGCCTAATGGAAAAAATGACGCCACACCTCTATGGTGGTGAAATGGTAGAGGCAGTGAGTCAAGATTCCGCATCTTATCGCACTGGCCCGTGGAAGTTTGAAGCAGGCACGCCGAATATTGCAGATGTAATTGCTTTTGGTGCGGCCCTTGATTATATAACTAAGATTGGTCTAAAAAATATTGCTCAGCACGACCAAGAGCTTATACAATACACAAAGAAAATGCTGGCTAAATACCCTCAGGTAACTGTTTTTTCACCAAAAAAACCTGAGGTTTCTGGCAATGTGCTATCTTTTAGCATCACAGGCGTACACCCACACGATATTGCCACTATTTTTGACCAAGAAGGTGTGGCTATTCGTTCCGGATTCCATTGTGCAGAACCATTAATGCATCGACTGCAAGTAAATGGCACTGCCAGATTGAGTTTTTATCTGTATAATACCGCTGCAGATATTGACGCCGCGGAAAAAGCGCTAAAAAAAGTATTAAAAACTTTTAAGATTACATAATCTCACGGGTTTTATAATACTTTATAGACTTTCCAGTTTAAAGACTAAACGTATGGATATTTATACAGAAAATATTCTAGATCATTATCAGCATCCGCATAATTTTGGCAGGTTGAAAAAAATCAGCAACACAATTTCGGTATATAATCCCATTTGCGGAGATGTAATCTTGGTAGATACTGAAATCAAAAAAGGAATCCTGGCGAATATATCTTTTACGGGCAGCGGCTGTGCGATAAGCCAGGCGGCTATGTCTATGCTTACCGATTACGTCAAAAATAAACCGGTTGCTATTTTAAAAAAAATAAAACCAATAACGATCTTCAAATTACTGGGCACTTCAGTTAGCGCGAGCCGCACCAAATGCGCGCTGCTGGGCTGGGATGCACTCAAAAAAGCTCTGCAAGAAGTATAAAATTTGACTGGCGATATATGAACAAAAAAATAATTCCTACACCCCGCGAGCAACGAACTGAGAGTTACTGGTCGCAACTTAATAATATTATCGATCCGGAAATTGGTATCGGCCTGGTTGATCTTGGCCTGATTTACAATGTGGAAATTAAAAAAAATATCGCTACTGTTATCATGACGCTCACAAGCACCGGCTGTCCATATGGCGCCAGTATTATCGAACAGATTAAAGACGAGATGAATACTGTCCGAGGAGTAAAAAAAACTATGGTTAAAGTAGTCTGGGATCCGATCTGGAGTCCGGACAGAATCAATCCGATTGTGCGCGCCCTGCTCCCTATCTAAAAACTAACCGTGGGCAATAGCCAGTCCCCAAACAATTTTCACACCGGCATTCTTCAAAGCTTTCGCACACTCATGCATGGTTGCGCCCGTAGTGAACACATCGTCGACAAGTAAAACTTTTTCCGGAACATTGTTTTCTTCGGGCGTAAAAATAAAAGCGTCTGCCAAATTTTTATTGCGTTCAATTCGTGATAAAGTTGCTTGTTGCGTCGTATAGATGGAGCGTGTCAAACCGCCAATAATCGGCAGCTGTAATTTTTGAGAAAATATTTCTGCTAGCACCGCAGCCTGATTGAATCCGCGTTCACGTTCACGACGAGGGTGTAATGGTGTGGGCATAATTGCGAAATCAGAGTATGGCAGCTTAAAATCAGTATTTATAATAATAGTCTTTAAATCTTCTCCCGCTTCCAATAAAAAATTATACTTTAACAACTCGATAAGTTTAGAAATAACAGTGCCAGTGTAACTAAATAACGCTGTCACGCCATCCAAACTATCTGGAGTTATTATATCCAGTTGTGACGGCAACCTTTCAGTCGTAAGCACTATACGCAAACACACACTGCACAACCAGGCCCCCTCTTGTCGGCAAGAAACACAAAATTTAGGAAATAAAATATCCTTAAACAACCCCCCTATTGAAGTCATACTATTTCCAAACCAAACTATTGGCGAGCCAGCTATTACCGCTTTTCACCATCTCCACCGTCACGGTTTGGTTCCGGTTTGATACTGTCCCATTTTTATTCTCATTTCGTAGGACGCGAATATCAAAGACCGCGCTTGCATCAGTCCAGCTTACCAGAGTGGCACTCACTGCCTTTGTGGTTAAACCAGTAAATCCTGATCCTTGACTTGCGGCACCGATGCCAAGACTAATTTTTGACCATAATAATTTAGTGACAAGCGGTTCGGCTTCTTTGATATTTGCAAACTCATTATCGGTCGAATACGTGCCATAGCGTTCAATAAAAACTTTAGCCAGCTGCTCTACTCCGCTTTGCTCAACTTCTAAAGGCGTACGAGCTCGCACCGGCACACCTGAAGGAACTTCTGTACCAGAATCTGCCACAGAGCCAGACGAATTATTTTGCCCGGAATTACTGGCATCAGACATATTATTGGGCGTAGCCTGGTTGTTACTGTCTTTACCCCTAACAACCAAAAATATACTGATCGATAAGACGAGCAGCACCACAACGCTGATGATGATAAAAATTCGGGCGCGCAGAGACATACTATAAAGATTAAATTCAAAATACTAAATCCTATTTGACTTGTTGTTCAAACTCTTTTTTAGACCGTTCAATTTCCAGGAGCTGTTCCGGATTTGTGGTGACCAGCTGATCTTCCGTGTAAGAGGCCACAATCTTGATAGCGGCATGCTTATTGCCGGCAAAAAATATTCCCTCCCCTACTCCGCTCTCCAAAAGCAAATATTTTTCACCTTCCGTAAGAATGAATACCTGCTGAACAAGATCGATTGCAGCCGGTGATTGACGCAATAACAGCTGTAGCGCAGAGTTAGTAACGATTGCTTGTCCGTACTGAGATTTCAAAAAGTCATTTACATCCTGCGTAATCGTCGTAACGCCAAGATAATATTTGCGAGCCCGCTTCACGAGCGCAAATATAAATCGAGCGCTATCTTCGTGCTGCATGAGCCACCAGGCTTCATCAATAACCAAAATGCGCTTCTTGCGCTCAGACCGGACTACATTCCAAATATAATTGATAATAGCGTATATGGCCATAGGACGCAGCTCGTCTTCTAGATCTCGCACGCTAAAAACCACCAACTGGTTTTTCATATCTACGTTCGTCGGCGCGTTAAAGAGCCCGCTAAACGTACCTTCAGTATATTTTTTAAGACGCAAAACCAAATCATCTGAACCTTCCATACCTTCCAAAATTTCTTGCAGATCCTGAATGATGGGCGGCTGCACTGATCTCAAATCCGCTTCCGGCGTGATATCTTTTTTAGCATAGGTTTCAATAAGCGCCCGATCAATAATCGAATCCTGTTCGGTAGTCAGATTGCCGAGCATGATGCGCAGCAATCCTTTGACCGTAATGACCGCCCCGCGAATGATATCCTCGGTAGAAAATTCCTCGCCCCCCGTCGGCCTCGGCAAATCAAACGGATTCACCTTACTATCAGAAGATAAAGAAATATTAATATACGTGCCGCCGACCGCCTCCGCTAAATGTTGGTATTCCATTTCCGGATCAATGACAATAACATCAACCCCCATCATCATGCTGCGTAAAATCTCCAGCTTAATAGCGTAGCTTTTACCGGCACCGGATGTCGCAAACACAGCCATATTTGCATTTTGCAAAGAAAATCGGTCAAACAAAATCAGGCTGTTATTATGACGATTGACGCCGTACAAGATACCATCATCAGAAGTCAACTCAGCCGATGTAAATGGGAAAGAAGCGGCAATCGGAGAAGAATTTAAATTGAAAGAAATCATCAGTTCATCATTTGCGAGCGGCAAGGTCGAGTTGAACCCCTGCTCGGCCTGATACAACACTTTTCGACTAGCGATCAGTTTTGAACCAAATATATTTTCAACATCCTCCGAAATCTGGTCGAGCTCCTCCTTCGTTTTGGCATATAATGTAATGTAGAAAGCAAACTGGAAAAAATGTTCAATGCCCTGAGTCAGGTCGTCTCGCAATTGCTCAATATCACGCAAGGCTGTTTCTCGGACCGGATCGCGAGGCGCGCCTTTTTCAGAATCGCCGCTTAGCTGCGCCTCCAAGGCACCGACTTTATTGCGTAATTGTTTTAAAATAATAGACGACTTAACCGGATAAAAAAACATCCCGACATCCATGGTAATAGAAAGATTTAAGACTGGAGAGCTCCAACCGATAGAAATATATCGCGGATAAGAAACTACAAAAATAGTGCGGCAAAATATATCGCCCAACTTAATATAATTAGATTCGACGTTAAAAGCCGAAGGTGCCAACAAGTCTTTAATAGAGACCGTGCCCTCACGGTATACACGCTCTTCTTCTAAAGTAACAAGCTCTTCGTTAGACTTTTTGGCAATCTCTGCTTCTTTGGACACCGGTCTGCTTCTTGATTTTGAAGCAAAAATCGAATGATTGTCAGTAGATTCTGGTTTAAATGCCATATCTTTGTAAGACCCTAAATACTAAAAATTCTAAGCTATATTAATCCAAACGTAATTCACCGACCGGCGCCATGCGCTCACTAAAGGCGATATCAGGATTATAAGTTGAATAAAATAATTCAATCAGGGATTGGGTGTCCAATCGCACCACCTCCAAATTCATACTGGCAAGCCCCGACTCAATCTGACGGACCCGCATGTCGAGATCGTGCTTGCGCAACTGAAAGCGTTCGTCTTTTAATTTTATAGTCACGGCCGGATTTGCCACCTCTTTAATTCGCGACCAAAACCCCTTTTTCTTATTGGATAGCGGATCATACGGAACAATCACAAAAAACTGCTTGCTCATGATGTTGCCGAGGCTCACTAGCTCTGAAATAAACGAACGATAATCGGCAATCTGCACCCGCAACAATTCATTGCTTTGTTCGCGCTCTCTTTGTAATAATTTTTCTAAGTATGGCTTGATATAGAGCTGGCGAGACTGCACGACTACCTGCAAAGGAAAATCAATGCCATTTAAAAAAGATACATAAGAAGAAATAATAGCATTTTGTTCGTCTTCATTTTTCAAGGCAAAATTAATACTAGAGACCATCAAGACAGCTCGCAATGTGCCATCTTTCATAATTACGGTATCATGCTTAATCTCAGCAAACGGCAGATGGCTTTGCGAACTGGGCACCTTCATCTTTTTTTTCTTTGGTTTTTCTTCCATAATTTCTAAGATTGAGACAAATAAGAAAATTAATTTTTCTTATTTCGAAGCCTGAAGAAATTACAAGCTTCATTTCTGTCTTATTCTGGCTTATAATACCCGCCCGTATTAACCGTTAATGACAAATCGCGAATCCGACTATACGACATATGCGGAATCTGTTTAGCGACTTCAGGCATTTCAACTTTGGCAGAACTAATCATGTCTCTCAATTCACTTTTAGTTAAACTTTTATCCCAAATCCGGCGACTGGGACGACGGACAGTCTGTACAATATTTAAAATAAAATAATGAAATGGCTGACCATTTATCTTGACAAATGCCAACACCAGGGCGAAACCGCCAATAAGCGTCGCTAAAAAAATAAAAAGAGTTGTATCGGCCAATTTGAAAGCAATAAACAAAATAAGTCCGGTAACCAATAAAATCAAAAATTGTCTCGTGGTTATCGGGCCAAAAATCTTGTCTTCAACTTCAATAAATTGCGGAACTAGAAATTGATCCATATTTTTACATTAGAGACTCTTCTCCATCTCAAGAATCGCTAATACCTCACTTAATTTTATACTATTTTTCATCATAAGTACACTCGCCAAAGATTTTCTCTCCGCCAAAGATTGAAATACTGCCTGTATGTACTCCAAATAAAGCGGTGAACTGTGGTAGGCAGACAAACCATCAAGATACCAAACAAAGGATTCTGCCTGCAAATTTAAAATCTTTTGCTGCAATCTCTTAGCGGCTTCTTCCGGACTGCTTGATAATTTTCTGAAGTCTCCAAGCGTAATTGAACGCAACTCCTCCACCGGACCCATCTCAATATCGGGAGCCGATATATCCTGAACAAATTGCTTGGGCGTTGACTTAGTACTGATCGTAAATACCGGTTCGTTCGCCAAACTTTCTTTGACCAGTCTTGAAACTACGTCATTTGCGGGCACAAGATCAGGCCTCGACGGTGCGGCCTGCTGAGCCTGGTAGACTTCGTTATATTTTTTAGGACTGACATCAGTCGCGATTGCCGGCAATTCCGGCGGCTCCACCATCAAAGACATACCTGATTTCCCCTTCAAAACAGGGATATTTTTGACTTCGTCCCGAGTCGCTATATGGTGTTTGGCGTGCACTTCGCGAGTGATACCAACTACAGTATCGGCCTGTCCTTTAGCAAGACCGAAACCCCCGCTCGCCACCGGACGCATCAACACACTTCGCACATCGTCTTCGCTCTTAATATCTTTAAGCCTAGCCAGAACTAAACTCTTAAATCTGCCTGACAGATCAGGCCCAACACCAAAACCAAGCCTGCGCACCACCTCTTCTACTTGGCCTTCCCGTTTGTGGCTCGTAAGGGGCGCGTTGCTTTTCGCAACAATTTTTTCCTCGAGCGGTGAACGAGCATCAGCGCTCGTTAATGGCTTGTGAGAATTCCCAGATACATCTTTCTTTTGCCCAACATCATGTTTAATATGTATCGATTGTGCTGGCTTTGCCCCGCCATGATGAGCGATGGCCGCACGCGACACTTGCGCATTTTCGCTCTTTTTGTTCGGCACCAAATCCGCAGACACAGACACCGGCTGTGACGAACTGGCTGAAGGTGCCGAAGATGCTGGTAGAACGTTTTTCTGTTTTTTCATGGCCAGAAATTCAGCCATGGTGACTTTGACAAAGGTGCCGTCTGGTTTTTTAATCGAAATTAATGGTTCTGCCATATGATATATTACGGTCTCCAAACAAATTTATTTTGTTCCTCATCAAAATAATACAGGTCAGCTATTTCGGGACGATTAAAGTCAACCGCAAGCTCTGCCAATCGCCCCAAGACTTCTTCCAAATTTTCATATTGTCCATCGGGTGTATACCCGAATTCTGAGATGATAATTTTCCTTACAGTTTCGTTAGAGATGGTAAAATTACCTTCCCCAGCATTGTCAATATTAACACCCGGCTTCACTTGCGACTTATCTGTAGTTACACCACTTCCAGATCGATCAATATCATTTTCTTTTTCTATCTCTTTCATTCTCCTATCTACAGCAGATAAATCACCCTGAGGCACTATCAAAAAACCGTTAATTAAGTGCGTATATAATTGCAAGATTTGACTAATTAAATCTTTATCTTCACTGCTACATCCACCAAAATAGCTGTCATCAGTTAAAAAGGCAGACCATGCTTGCCCGCCAAATTCTCCTTTGGAAAAAATTCTAAAGTTGTCAATCCAATACTTGACATCTTTAGCTACACCATTTACATCTCGTCCAAGAGATGTGGGATTATCCGCAAGCGAAGCTGCTAACTCTATACATAAATTGCTTCGTAGATTAAAAGACACTGTCCTTTCTGCGGTGTCTCTAATAACTTGCTCCCAATCAAACCCAGATTCTAAAGCCGCTACTATAAAACCGCTAGCAAACAGATAATACGCCAGTTCTTTGGGTAGTAAATAAAAAAAGTAAACGCACAGAACATTATATGGGGCTATTATAGCTTCCGCTACTTGCACTTGGTCCGGCTTATCACCCCCGCGAATTATCATAAACGGATCTAACTTTAATCGCAAAGCCATGGCCAACCTGCTATCATCTTTATTTATACAGAAATAAATGGTGCGATACAGCCTCTTAATCAGAGTAGCATTTCGTGCCAGATCATCTTCCCAATTAATACTATTTAACTCCTCAAGATCAAGAGGTTCTGTCCCATCTTCTCCTCGCAAAGCACTAACAAGCTCATCGATACTGACTAACAGCTGCTCATCCACAACATCGTCACCAATAATTGGATACAGTTGAAAAACAAGCGCATCTTCCCAATTAAAAAGCGCCCATTCTTTTACCAAGTCGGCAAACATTGGCCGTGCCGATTCCTCTAGCCGCATTTGTGCCTGTTTAGTAAAAGTATATGCTTCTCTAGAAATATCCATAGACACTATATTATAATGATAATGCTTTTAGGAGCTCAAACTTGCGACCTAATATGAGCGCCTCGCGTAAAAGCCATTTTGGTTCTTTGGCTTTCATTCCGATAGCACTTCTTACTCTTTCATTATTTTTAATAGCCAGCTTAATCTGTGCCATCTTATTCATTACGTCGGCCCAACCCCTATTATGAGGGTCCTTTATAGCCAACTCCCTTCTCCCGCTCCCGTCTGGTAATTCTTGCTCTCCGATAGCATCTGGGTCAAATGGCTTAATAAGTGGAGCACATTCTATCAATGCCTTTTGGTTTTCGGCCAAACCTAAGACATTCATATCCTCATCCACAAGCGCCTGTTGATCTATCATTTCTTTTATTTCTTTATCAATACTCGATACTTCACGCTTATCTTGGATTTCTCCTGTCCTAATAAGCTTTACTACATCCTCTTTCATCTCTCGCGTCATACGCTTCAGCAACTTAATCAGCTTTTCTTTCCCAGCCTTATCATCCTTAGTTCCAACTATGCCTGCAATCTCGCTAAAATTTCCTGACCGTAATTTTTCTTGGATATATTCAATAAAAATCTTGGTTTCTGCCCCAACTTGTACCTGAGCTCTTTCTCCCTCATCAAGAAATGCTTGCAGTGCATTTTCGGTATTATCAGGAAATATTTTATTCATTAAGGCGACAAATGATTTTTGCTCTTCAGGTTCCATGCTATCAATTTTTTCCGCTTCAATCTCATCCTGTGTCATATCTAATAACTCTGCCTTTATCTGGTCCTCACTCATGCCCTTATAGGTAACCTTGACACCTCGATCTATTCCCTCTACTCCCCCATCTATATTCTCTTTATCTTCGATTCTTTCATTAACGTAGTTAATCAATTCACTATAGTTAAAAAAGTACTTTAGTCCGTTTACTTTATCGTCAGCATCTCTTTTTCTACAAGGAATAGCAACACAAAATTTTTGACCACCTCTTTTTCCTGTCTTACCATCTTTCCCAAATTTATCCCATTCGTGACCATCCTGTGCGACCGCTTCTTCAGCCTTATACCCCAATCCGCTGGCTGCTTTTGCAAAACACATGAGCCAATCAGTGGGATTACTAGTAATAAAAGGCGCTATAATATCAGTAAAAAATTTATCGTCGGCTTCTTCATCAGTCAAAGGCTTACCTCTCAGATCTTCCATTGCCTTATCATATGTGTAATGCAAACCGGCATAAATTGCCCCCTTTCTATTCCCACCCAGTACCGCCATATTCATTTTTCCTCTATCTTCAAACCCAGGTATTTCTTTATCAGAGACAATGGTCATTAATTCTTCTCTTCCCAAACCCACCGCTGCCTTGAACATACGGGCATTAACCTTTTCGAGCTGACGCAACGATACTTCATTGCGATGTTTTTTTAATAGCTTATAGCTAAATTTAACGGTAGTACCGTTATCCTCGCAATAATTGCCGACTTCATGGACATGGCCGGCGGCTTTATACGGACTATCCGCTTTTTGCAGATCGCCACGTGTTTCATCCTCGGCTATAGTACCACTATTGGGCATCCATAGCCGCTCCGGAAAACCAGTGTACTCAAGACGTCCGGTTTCTACATACGATGCATGACCACCATTCTCCGCATGATGTCTTTGCATGGTTACCTCATCACGTAAACCACCCATGTACTGAAGACCGATTTGATTTTTCCTGATTATCTCAAGATAGGCATCGAAATCAAAATCTTGGAGATTGTCCGGCGGACATTCCTTAGCTAAATCAACTTTCTCTTTTGGTTTTCCCACGTCAACCTTTAAAGGCTCCCCCGCAAAAAATCGACGACGAAGTTCGGCGGTTGGTAATTTTTTATCCCCTAAAAGCCTATTCTTTTCTTCGATCCGCAATAACCGTGCCATAACGGTCAAATCAACTGTTCGATCTGTCTCCTTGCCATTCTCGTCTAGCAGCTTCACCGGCATTCTACCTTTATCATCAAGCTGTTTGTAGATATCTGTTCGGCTATCATACCCTTTAAATAGGGTTCCATTCCAAATTTTATTTGCTTCCAGCAAATCGCGGACCCGATGGTGTGTCAATATAAACTGAAGATCACCACCGGTCACCAGGTACAATTCTATATCCGCCAATTTCTTTTGATCAGTGGTAATATTTGTCCAGCCAAGCGTTTCACCTATATTTTTATACATCTTTTCAATCGCTTTTTGCTTTTCTGGTGTTCTGTGCTTAACAGACTCTCTATGGTCGTGATGATGGAGAGGATGGTCTGGTAATTTACTCATAACACAAAATTAAATTCTATTTTTTAATCTTATCAATTAAATCCTTGAATTGATCATTCTGCATTTTCTTTATAACTTCGACCAATTGTTTTGCATCTTTCCCATTAAATTCACGTGAATTTAATTGAATCTCATGACTGAAACTATCTACAAATTGTTGCGCTACCACATCATTTCCCGCCTTGATTTGTTCAAGCATGGTATGATTTAGTCCGCTTAGGGCACTACCGAATCCCTTCACTAGACCGTCCATCTCTTCTCTAGCCAGCCTGGCCACTGAACTAGCAGCTTTTTCTCTATAGTCATCTAATACCCTCTGTGGATCGTTTTCCCCCATCCTTCTGAGTAATGTTGTCATTAAATCATCCATCTGACTCTCATTCGCCCCTCTCTGTGCCATGGCCATACCTATCAGACGTTCCTTATCGGTAATCGGCTCTCCCCTCTTCTCTTTACCAGCCAGATATTCCTCAAAGCCTTCCGCAGCCTTCACAGCCTGCTCAAGCTTCATATACTTAAACAATTTATCATGCAACTCCTCAGACACTCCTTGTTGTGCACCCCTCTGCATATCTATACCCATCGGCCCCCATATCTCCGACTGGGCAGCCTGATCTTTAACATCACGTGTCGCCCCGCGATAGAAAGCATAGGTATGATCACGCATAGCCTCTGATCTAGCTGCAAATATAGACGGCATCGTATGGGTTGCTTTCGCCCAGGC
The DNA here is from genome assembly GCA_964514995.1 of uncultured Gammaproteobacteria bacterium. GTDB lineage: Bacteria > Patescibacteriota > Patescibacteriia > Magasanikbacterales > GWA2-37-8 > XYD2-FULL-39-9. The sequence goes on along the minus strand of CAZETA010000001.1, from coordinate 109,381 downwards.
TCCTTTCACTACTTTTGTACCGCTTTCAATACTCTGTACTATTTTTTCCATTATATTACCTACAGCTGTCGTAGCCTCAGAGTTGTCGCTAAGATCTGCCAAAGTCTTTCCGTCTTTATTTTTTCCTTTCAAAACCCGATCAATACTTTCTAACACCTTCAAATTTCTCTTACTTGCCAAAAAGTCTTCCACCTTCTTATCACCAAACATTTGGCGGTAAGCTCCTTCCATCTGTTTATTACTTCCCATTTCCGTTACAAACGCCCTGGCTTCTGCACTGTCGCCACCTTTCTCAACAGCTGTTTTAATCCTACCAAGCATATCCAGTGTTGCTTTGGCGTCAAATTTTTCTCCTTCTTTTGCTGTACCGTTTTTTAACGCAGCCAGAGTGTCATGCTTTTCTTTTAACTGGGCCTCTAAGTCACCAATCTTCATTTCTATTTTCCCCTTCTCCCCTTTAGGCAGACTTACCAATTGTTCTTTAAATTTTTTCAAATCTGACTCAATTTCTTCCATCTCTAATTTATACATTTCTTCTTCCTCTTCGTCATGATGTCCTTTCTTTGCCATCTTTGCTCTCACTTCGGATCTGAGCGCTTGTTCACCAACCGGCCCGTGGTACACATTGCGCTCTGCCTCTACCGTCGCCTCTTCTTTCTGCCCTCTCCAATCTCGATTCTGCATTTCAGCCTTTAACATATTTCCGGCTTGCATAGATAGCATTTTTGCCATCGCTCCTTTCCCCGCACCTCTCAAAGCACCGACTCTCATCTCAGATCGCTTTCTCTCTCCTTTTTCTTTTTTGGTTTCTTCTGACTCCTCTCTTAACTCTCCCATGACACGCTTTACTTGACCACCGGTAAAACTACTGTTGCTGTATTCCAATTCCTCTCTTTCTTTTGCCAATTCATAAGCTTCCATCCAATTATCGGCTCGGTCCATTTTACGACCCCCTGTTTCAATCAAACTAGACAGCACACCTTTAATTCCGCGCGCTACTCTGCCGCCACCAAACAAAAAATTAGCCACAGCCCCACCGCGTCCAAGGGCTAGAGTGCCGTACTTATTTTTTATACCTTCGAGACCTTCTTTGTATTTAGCTTCGTCAATTTCACCAGCTTCTTTTTTGCGCATAAGTTCTTGCAACTCCTTGGTTCTAGCACCACCCTTACCCATAAGTTTTGCCATTTCGCTTTGGTACTCTTTTTCTCCAATTTGACCCATTTTTTTCTTAAACTCCAGGTCGTTAATTTTTTTTGTATCATTCTCTAACTTTTTAGCGGCTTCGTTACGCATAAAATTCAAATTTTTCCAGCCAGTACCAATAGCTCCACCAATCGTTTTTCCTCTTCGTATCCAAGCATCACCGCCAATTACAGGCATTTTCATAGCACCCCATTTAAGAGCTTTCTTTGTGCCTTTTGCCCCAAGGCCATAAGCTTCTCCGGCCGCCCATCTCGCTGCACTAAATCCAGAAGCCGTCTTAGCCACCTTCAGCCCCCATTCTTTCGCCTTGCCCATCATCTCTCCGCCAGCCATACCAAGCTCGCTGGCCATCTTAGCGCCCGCCAAAAGCATGGCAATAGCTATCGCAAAATTCGCCATCTGTGCCCAGCTCATTGCCCTGGTAATACCAGTGCTTTCTTGCGGATCGTCGGGATCAGAACCTACCTGGCTGGCTACAGGCAGAGCGTTATACTTCTTAATATCATCATGGATTGACCCGCTCCCGACAGTCACAAAAGATAGCCAAAGAAAAAAAGCAATAATCGGTCCGCCTACCACATGGCCTCCAAACTGGCCCCACCACTGGCTGGCATATTTCTCGGTCTGCGGTAAAACATTGAGCACAAAAGCAAACGGAGACAATACAATAAGCACCCATAGCATAGCCATCCGAGCGAGTAATAAAAACAGGAAGGTAAACATGGTTACCAACATCATCGTACCAAACGTCAAGGCAGCTACCGAAGCCAGAAAGGTCATAGACGGCTCAAGCTTCACCGTCGAGGTTCCGTTGCCAAGCTTAAATATCTCCTGGATATTGAACATGCTCGTGATGTTGCCGGCGGCAGTCGCTGCTATACCATTGATAAAAGTGACCATCACTATCTGAGCGATATCTATGATCACGCCACAAATAATACGACTGAAATTTACAACCACGGCCGCCACCAAAACCTTAACCAACAATTTTTTATATTCATAATGCTCCAGACCCAAAATTGTCCCAAAAGAAATAATGAGCAACAAGACCACAAAAAACATATTGGTCATGTCACGCACCATCACCCACCCGACCGTCACCGCCGGAGAATCGATATACCCATTATATCCGCCGATCTCAATAACAAATTTAAGTATAAAAAACGTAAGTTTGATAAAAAATCCGGCGATAGCAAAAAATATACTAGCAAACCAGCCCATAATATCTTCTGCAGAAGGAATAAAATCAGCATGAACAATTTTTGTAGATATTAACGCTACGATTATTACGAAACTAGAAAAAACAATAAAACTCACCGCACCCAGCTTCTTTTTTGGACGCAAAAATGACCAGCTTTTAGCTGCGATTAACTGTACGTTTTGCGCAAGTCTGGCAAACATCTTCTAATAAATTAATTTAGCCTAATTATACCACATTTTAAATGTGTCAACAATTTATTTTGGTCCAAAAAATATGGGGATAAATTCAAGAAACCAACTGGGGTTAACTTAGCTGCCCTCATCCTGTAATCCCGAACAAAATGAAGTGAAAATGAAAGACTTCTTATGCTGAATACTCACAGAGACTGAAATTGGAGGCATTTCTCGATCCCGCCGTACTTAAACTAAGTATAGCAGACCCAAACCCTTGACAAATCGTCGAATCAGGTTCTAGCCTCTACCACAAATATCAAAAACGTGTATAATAAATCCAGAGGCAGCAAAGTATTGACTTTTCTGCCAAAAAAGAGTATACTATCAAATCGTTCTTTTCACAGTGCTGTATTCGGCTTTTGGCTAAATACAGACATTATAGAGACAAATGAATTAAATAAAAAGCGCGAGGTGAAAGGGAGAGCAGAAAGACCAACCTAAGCGGATAATTGCTCTGCAAATACAGATCAGTTACTCGCTTGGGGATGGTAACTCTTCCTACCCCTGAGCAAACCTCAACCGCCACCTGAGGGTGGCAGAAAGAGGAGTGGCCTATGCGCTCCATCATCAGCACCGCCCTCGTGGCGGCCCTCGTCGCCGCGGGTTGCGGCGGCATGTCCGAGCCCGATCCGATCGGGCCGGATGCGGGGGCTGTCGCCCCCGACGCTGCGCAGGGCGATGCCTGCGCGAAGTGGCTCTGGATGGAGGATCCCGCCATGTGGGACTGCTCTCGTCTGGAGCCGGACGCCCGCGTCGTCCCCGCGGGCCAGTGCGACGTCCTGCTCTCCGAGCAGAACGGTGGCTGCACGCTGAAGTGCAACCAGTGGTTCTGGGCCTCTGAGGCCCAGATCATCGCCGATCAGACGGCTCGTTCGTTCGTGTTCCACCAGGAGCCGAACAGCGAGCTGGGGTACACTTGCGCCCAGCGCAGGTAAGCCCCCCGCTCGTGCCGCAGCGATATGCGGCACAGAATTCGCTTAGCAGAAAAAAATTTTCTCTTGAGCAGATCAAAAAATCACCAGTGATGGTGATTTTTTGATTAAATATTTTTATAAAAACTAGTTTGGAGCAATTATTACTCGTACTGATGAAGTTGTAAAAGCACTGTTAAAAGCGCATTCATCTTGACCATTTAGCTTCTCATGTCCATCATAACACCCGTTTCCATTGTCAACTCCGGCTTCACATCTTCCATTACACCACCCCCAATTATCCTTGAGCTGTACTGCTGGCGTAAATTCACAACAACCCCCATAGAGAGCTCTCATGTCTTGGTTTGTGCAAAGCGCGCCTTCCTTCCACCCCGTATCGGTATCGCCTCTTACACACTGGTAGACGTGATCAAATTTAAAATAATTATTATCACATGTCTTATTGGCAATCTGGCCAAAATTCGGGGCAGTGCTTTCTGGGAAACAGTTATCAATATACTGGCAATCAGTTTGCGTAGAACATGCTTTCCCTGTATCTTGCTGGCCTATAAAGCATTTTCCTTGGTTGCACTGACCATCGACAGCTCCGCGCGCATTACGGAAATACCCATCCAAATCAACGATTGTGCTGTCTCCCCAATCAACTTTTATTTTTCTAATAGGCATCTGGTCTTTATCTGCATACCCATAAAATTTAAGACTGACCTTTCCTACATTGCTTGGGAATATGATATTGCCGCTTGACTTGCCATTGACCGTCAGGCCCGGCAAGTTACCCTCCAGGCATTTCTCCCCCGTCGCACAATTGCCCAACGGACGAACTTTAGGAGCCTTATCTTGATTGCTGGCTAAATCAGTGACATTATACGGATTTACATTTTGATCTTCTTGATCATCTATCGGCCTCACTTCGGTATTCCTTTGGTAAGAAGCGCCGTTTGCATCAACAAGCCAACTCCATACACTGGATAATTTTGCAAAAAGTTGAGAAAGGCTGTTTTTGGCAAAAGCAATGGTCTTACTTGAAGCTAGGCCGTTTCGACCGGGCGCAAAAGAGTATTGACCGGCATCATTTTTGATATTTGTATCCAAACAATTACCCTGACAGCTATAGGGGGAACCAAGCACTGCCGGCGGATAATCAAAAATGTCAAAATTATTATAATGAGTATATATATTTATCATAGAACTCTGCTCTGCGGCCGACAATTCTGAAGGAAGCCCGAGACTGCCAAAAGGATTGGCAGGCAAATCGTATTTATAATTTAACCCATTTACCGTATACTTACTCGCCTCCCACAAACGATTCGTCCAACCAACCGCGTCATACGAAGAGTTGGCGGTGGTCTGAGCAATATTTAAACAAGATTCTTTTAGTCCAACTATCACACGAAAATTCGCATGTTCCCAATCTCCGCCACTAATCTCACCAGTAAGACAAACGAAATTTATTTGCGTCAATCGACCGTCGCTGGCAAAGTTTATCTTGATTGCACAACCGTCATCGGTATCATTTATGTCTTCATGCAGACACCCAGATTGAAAATTGTCACCACCCCTGTTACCATCAAGTAACGTGTCGATACTGGTACAACCGTTTCCCTCTGGACCGCGCAATAAATCTACGTAACTACCCCCATCAGGGTCGGCAAACTGATACTGGGTATTGTCGCCGTTTCCAAGATCGCCGTCATCATACCTCATTACCCAGGCATCTTTATTTCGACCATCCGCCCATACATATCGATTTCCTATTGCGCGCTCTCCAGAAAAAATCTGCGGATTCGTGACTGTTTCTCCGTTCTTTTTTATTACCGTAAATGTTTCGTTATATTTGGTAAGCAGACCGTTTCTAATATAGAAATACATATCATTGGCGTTTGGAAACCAGTTTCCATTCCCATTGACCCTAAAGGAAATATAATCAAGTTCGTCGCGATAAATCGGCTGATTTTGATCGGGGGTAAAAACAACTTTTTTACGATCGTGAATCAAGGTCATATTATGACTTCCGTCGTCGGTGGCATCAGTATGATTTGTCCAATACTCAGTATCGAATTTTACATCAATACCGGCAACTGGATTGGTCAACTCGTCTCGGTATCTGTCTGCGGCAACATTGTTTTCTGGCTGCAGCGCATTTCCTTTCGCACCCAAACAATAATACTTTCCTGCCGCGCTCACAGCTTGAAAAGCTGCCTCTGTGTGCTGATTGTTTATATCAAATGAGTCAGAGATTGTATCTTTTGGGAACCATGTTAAACAAGCAAATTTGTTTTGTTCGGCGTTAAGCGGACGAGACAAATCGGGTTCCACGCAATATCCTTCCCACCCAATAAGTTTCGAGTCGTTTTTCTTTTTCTGACAAGTTCCGCTCGGACAATCATCGTCCTTGGCGCAAACCTTATTATCGTTTGCCCCGCCAAGACATAGCCCGCTGACTATACCCGTGACTAGCGCATCGTTCTTATCTTTAATACCAAGTTCGTTTGGTTTGGTAAAATTCCAGTATTTAATAGCCGAATCACCGTAAGAAACCTTTGTATAATTACATTCACAATTATAGGCACGCGTAACGTCGCCAGTAATACGATCACCTGTCTCATTGCATAAATTAACCGAACTATACGGCAACGAAGCCCCAACTAACTGAGTATTTGGAAATGGTGATGTTTCCTCCGGATAGGCACGGCAAGAAGATTTGATAGATTGAGTGTTTACATTATTGATTGATCCATCAAAATTTTGCACACATGTGCCTCCTAGACACACACCTTTAGTGCTACCGAGACTGTTACGGCCACAAGACAAGCCATTTGTCTGACAGGCGGGGCTATTACTATTTGCAAACTTACAATTCTCTCCTCCTCCAATACCACCACAAGCCAACGGCTTGACCAGCCGCCAGTCCGGAGAGATAGTGGTACCGACATTTACCTCTGATAATTCTTCGATTGGAAAAATATTTAATAAACTCAAGCCGCTATAATCTTGACCCTTCCAATCCGTGCTGCGGTCGCGATAAATATCGTCTGTTAACGGATTGTTGCTGGTCTCCCCGGCGCCATCTATCCAGTTAGCACAATTTACGATTCCGCCGTCACTGCCTTCACCGGCTTTATTACACCTGCCGATATCATCGCAAATTTCTTTGTAGGTACCGGACTGCTGATCAAATACCCGATGTGAGGATCGACACTGCAACCACTCACCGCATTCTCGATCTCGATTTACCTTCAAAATAAAATTGGCGTCATTAGTCGTACTGACAATCGGCGTAACTAAATTACTATTAAACTTTGCGCTCTCGGCATACGACGCAGCCGTATTCCATAATTTATTTGGCTGATCAGTACGATCAAGCAATATACAGCCTGACTTTTCGCTTATCTGACCACTGCATTCAGCCTGCCGCTGCTTTAGACTATCGTCACTAATAATATAATACGGCTTATCGCTCTCATTATGATCAATAAATTCTGTGCATCCGCTCTGGCTTGAAGGACATTCACCCACAAAATTCTTATACGTGTTCGTAGTACCGTACGACCACAGACCATAATTATTGCCTGATTGCAGATACTCCGGATAGCACGGCTGCTCATCCCTCTGACCACAGGTTACCCCGACACCGCCACCACACTCACTATCGACAGTACAAAGATTACCGTTATTGGAGCATTTGCCGACACCCTTCCAGAACCAGCCTTTATAACTGACCCCATTTTTCGAAACATTATCTCGATATGCGCAAACTTTTTGACCTATTACGGACGGATCTTTGAAATAGAGCGCGCCATCTGAAGATCCGTAGGCACCACAGCCAACCGCTTCGTGTTGACAAAGAGTCGTAGGGTATGTAGCAGGATCTTGCTTGATAAGAACAGTCGTATATTTTGGAAGGCCTGAAATAGTCTGAGTTAACTTCCCCGCCTTCGTACAACCAACATCAACCGCACTGCAGCTCGCCTCTCTATCCGCGACCAAGTATACCGGCGTAGAGCTGACAGTATCCGAAGGGATATATACAGTTGAAGTTACGATTTCACCGCCGCCTGCGCTAATGGTAGTTGTAGTCAAATTTGCGCCTGCCACATCCACATAGCAACCGCTTTGACCGACCGGAACCTGACAACTATACTCACGACCACCGATATTGTTAATCACTTTTTGTCCACCTTGCCCCCTAAACCAAACATTATAGGCGCGTGAATCAGCATCATTTGGAGTATTGCGCGTGTCATACAAAGCAGTACACCCAATCGCTTTTTCACGACACAAGGAGGTAAACTTAGTCAAATACAACGGTTGGTTGCTAGGATTTCGATACTCCGAACAACCGAGAGCTTCCCCAGGCAAATTGTCATTAATATTGCTATCACAAGTAGGGCTTACACTTAGACTGTTTTTGATTAAATACAGATAATCCGCAATCTGCTTGAGGTTGATATTATCAAGGAATAGTCTGCCATTGATATTGAATTTTAACCGTACGGAACTCTCTGTTCCGCCTAAGACTACCGGACCAAGATGATAGCTCTGCCAGACATCACTGACACCAATTGTGCCGAGCGTCCCCAAGACGGCACCTTGCTCATTTTCCAACACTACTGTAACGTCACGATCGCCCGCTTCGCCTTTTGCCCAAAAAATAATATCATAACTCTCCCCGGGCGTGAGGGAAAGGTTCTTGTACACACCAGCATTGCCACTGTAAGACAAGGAATGTTCACCATTATGTGTCGATTCCAAGGATTGATTTATGCTAGCCGCCGGACCCCAACCAGCCAAAACGTTGGCACCTTCAAAATTGTCGCTAAAAATATTACGAACATTGTTACCGGCATTACCTTTATAGGCGCGACAACTGTTGGCAGATGCAGCGCAAACTTTACTTATACCCGCAGTGTTTGCGGCACCGCCCGGAAGACCGGAATAAAAACATTGACCATCTCTGTATTCACCGTTCTGGAAGCAAACTTGACAAGAATTGCCGTCCCAATTTCCTTTTTGCTCTGCGCATTGTACCGGATTAAGGTTTACGGCATACAACTCAGTGTCATTTAATCTATACGGCGTACATGATTGAGACACGGCCACGGTCTTTGATAGTAATTTATAATAGACGGCGCCTGCTTCGTCATTAAACTGACGACAGTCGGGGCTGGCAAGGTGTTGCTGGTATAAACTTTCACTACAAACTGCGTCATAAGACGCTCTGTCGGCTTCTGTACGATAAAAATACTTCGGACTTCCATCAGAATCTTTTTCTAACACGAAACTCTTCAACTGAAAACCACCCACTTGCGAACCTTCATAGGTAAAGAAAGTTTTTTGCTTAGCCGTATCAGGCAAAATACACGGACGCAAATACGAAAAATGTTCAACTTTTTCTAAACCACCCTCGGTCGTTGCTAAATTAGTAAAGCTGGAACAACCTTCATCTACCGCATTACAGCTCGAACCAGACGACGGAATAATATAATCTACGGCTTGACCGTTGGAATAATTACTTGGCATCTCACGATACGCCGCATAGCCCACACACTGCTCAGCGCATTGATCATTCCAGACAACACCATCCTCCAGGATCTGAGCGGGGGTAAACTTGCCTGGAATGTTGTCGCCTGTATAGCTAACCGGAGAATACCAGTTACAACTAACTTCATCAGCAATACAAGGCTGCGCATAGTTACTGCATGTTGTGGTGGGGGCTAGCCGGTTCAAATCACTGACGGTTCGAGGCCAGTCAATCGCTGCCGTATTTGGGTCAACGTCATAACAGCCAAGATAATACGGCGCTTTTTTGAGATATAGCTGATCCGTGTTTTTCGCGGTCTGAAACGACGAACAGCCGTCAGAATTTGCGGAACAGTTAGTTGATACGTTTTTATTGAAATGAATAACTGAATTTTCTCCCAAATCCAACAAATCACTGCGGGAATAGCCTACCCAATTACCAGCGATATTCTGTTTTAAACTATATTCGGTACAACCAACGGTGTCTTGAGTACAATAACCAGTATCCAATGTACGGTATAGGTAACTAACATTCTTGCCAGTACTATCTTGAAAAGTGCGGCAGGTTCTATTTTCCGCATCGCATTTTGCGGCGTCTATCTTCCAGACATTTTTTTCACGAGTGCAGTATCCTTGAGTTGCGCAATTTCCATTTTTATCATATGCAACACAGGTAGTCATATCCACACACTCCTGAGTGCGATTCGGCGTACCGACTACAGACGGCGTAGCCCCATAAGCCATAAAATTACATTTTGAAAGAGGCGCCTTAATGACCCAGTTTGGATCTATTAAATGACAAAACGGCTTAAGCGGATCATTCTGCACCCCCACTACCTGGCCGTTATTATATATAAAATTACAATCATTAAAGCCGCTCACTACGTCCTTGAGTGTCCAGGGTTTATCGGGATTGCTATTGAGGGCCGCAATCTCAAAACCAAGCGGCAAGATTCTTGCTTTGCGTAGCTTGGCAATATTGGCATAACAGTAAGCGCGTTGATGGCAATTCGGATCTACATTTTCCGCAACTCGTTCCGGTGACAACAACTTCCATTCACCGTGTAACCAATTTTTTTCTAATGCATCTGCAATAGTAATAGCCTTATCAGAATTTGATTCTTGAGCTGCTTGCGCCAACCCGGCGTCAGCTACACAATTATCCGGATTAGGATTAGAAGGGCAGTTAGTAAAATTTGACAAGATATTATAATCGTCAGTGGCGATATTTGGAGGTGTCAACAAGTCACTAAAGAGCGCCTGCGCAGCAAGCCTGCCGCCACGACCAACTTGACCTTCTAAGTTTGTCAAAACATCTTGGACATTCTTACAATGGTCCCCGCCATTTTCACCAACACACAAACCAAAAGGAAACATCCCTTTAGTCTGAAAATTCTTCAGCATTTGTGAGGCGAGGGTATTGAGAAACAAGGAACTGGCGCCAGCGATACTTGCTACGGCACCTGTTCCTAACGTAGACCCAAAAATAGACCAGCTCATTTTTGTCTGCTCGCTCGGAGCAGCATCTTCAGCGGTCTTGGCGACAATCGCACCAGGAGTGACAATTGTGCCGTCAATTTTACCTGTCACCCCCTTAAAACCATTACCCTCTTCGCGCTGTAACTTTGCGGCTTCTGTCACTTTTGCCACATAATCATCGAGTTTTTTTGTTGCACCCATAAATATACCAATGTCTGTCTGCTCTACAGAAAAGGCAACATTGAATTTTTTATCTATACCAGCCTCGGTTCCAAACTGGCTTTTCCAGTTATCGGCGCTTAAGACATCAGTACTAAACTGATTCCAAGTACAATCCGGTTTGCGCACACCTTCTGAATCTGTTTGAGAATTTAACCCGGCATTATCATCCAAAAATTTCTTCGTCAGGCCGATACGCATGGCCAAATCGATTTTTGGATCCGGAATCTTACATAAATTAAGACCATAAGGAGCGCCTAACGCCTCTACTGCTACACCAAACACATTATCACCCACATCTTCCATATAGCTGCCGAAGTCCTTATAATGCGCGAGCGGACTCTGGCCTTTTCCACCAGACGCCAAGTATACGGCAGTGTCGTACGCCACTCTACGTAAAAAATAAGAAGCAGACTGCACCGCTATATTGATAACCGCATTTCTAAAACCATCTTTTATCAAATCTCTAATTTTAGAAACTGTGGCGGGGATATCACTAGTGACCGTCACTGGCAATTGCGCACGGGCGGGATCTGCATATAACAAAGAGCCGGCAAGCATGCCAACCATGATAATTACCAACAATAATTTTGCCGCGATCTTTCTCATACTGATTATGGAGCGGGGTTAGTAGTGCTTGCAGCTAATAATTCCGTCACGGTTTTCATCAATTCATCATCGGAAGTCTGATCTAAGACTTCTTTATCCAACCCCGTAGCCAATAGCAACTTACGAATCTCTGCCGGATTGTTAATAATGGCAGCCAGGTCTTGATCTGGAGGAACCGGCTCCGATAGCGTGCTTGACGGTGATTCGCTTTGGACCAGACTCTCCCCTGTCAACAAAGGACTCGCACAATTTTGACCCTCCGCACACGTCGGGTCGGTACCCTTCTCGACCTCTTTTTTATCATCAACACCGTCTGAATCGGTATCTGCCAAATACGGACTTGTGATATATACGTACAGTTCGTCAAAATCATTCAGCCCATCTTTATCAGTGTCGCGATAAATAAGCGCCTCGTTTGTATTTATATCGTCTTTGGTCGTATATGGCACGCCGTTATTAAGGGCAAACGGCGCATACATGGTATTACGAATTTGCAACACTCCTAATCCGATAGCAAAAACAGAAAAAATAGAAAGTAAAATTACCCCTATTTTTTGACTTCTTTGAAGTCCAGGCCTTTCCTCTGCCTCTGGCATACAATACTAATTTAGACTAGGTGTAGTATAACACAAATACCGCCTAATTTTAATGGGGATAACTAAACTGATTATTGCCGCCGGATCAAACTAGGCCTGTCGTAGTCTGGAAACTAACTTTTTCCACTGCTCCACAGACAATTCCTGAGCTCTCACTTTTTCATCTATACCTAATTCCGTAAAAATATGCTGCAACATGTCTTTTTTGACAACAGAGCTCAGATTTTTCATTAACATCTTCCTTCGATTAGAAAAGCCTGCTTTTGCAAAGTTAAAGAAGAAATCTGTATCAATCTTTTTACTTACATCATTCTTCTTAACATTGATTTTGATTACCGCAGAGTCAACTGCCGGAACAGGCCAGAATAACGACCGAGGAACATGCGCTACGATTTCGGGGTCACCATAGTATTGCACCGATACAGACAAGAGAGACATTTCCCCTGCCGGCGCGCAAATCCGTTCAGCCACTTCTTTTTGCACCATGAGCACCATTACCTCAGGCTTGTGTTCCATTTCTAAAAATATCCTCAACACTTGTGAAGTGATTTGATATGGTAAGTTGGCGACTAGTTTATAATTGGAAACTGGGAACTGTGGACTGGGAACTTTTAATATATTCCCCCACACCATTTCTAAATTATCATGCTTTTTTATTTCTTCATCCCAGTATGGTTTGATTTTTTTCTCAATTTCAAACGCCAAAACTTTTTTTGCACGTTCAGCCAAAGCAAAGGTCAACACCCCAAACCCGGGACCAATCTCTACAACAGTATCTTCTTTTTTTATGTCCGCAGCAGTTACCATCTCCTCTACCGGATCAGGGCTCATCAAAAAATTCTGGCCGTATTTTTTTGATGGCACTAGGCCGTATGTCTGACAAAGATACTTAAGATAATCCTGATTAAACAGTTTTGGGTTCATAATCGAAATGAGTATACAAAATTATCTTTATAATTCAATGTTTAACTCCCCTTGCCGCAAAATTTTTAATTCACCACCTGTCGCATCCACGAGCGTGCTTGGGAGATTCTTTGGTAATTCTCCAAAATCCAAAATTATATCCGGCTGAACGGCCTTGCCTGCAAACATGGCCTCGGCATCTGCCCCATTATAGATATCACCAGCTCCAGAAACATTCCCTGAAGTAGCAACTACTGGCCTACCCAAACTTTCACTCAAAAATTTCACTATCGGACTAGCGGTAACTCGGACGGCGACTGTGCCTTGATTTGAAACTACACCAATCGCCAAGCCAGAGCCAAGCAACGCTTGTCCGACTACAGTTAATGGACCGGGCCAATACGCACGAGCTAATCGGTCAATATTGTTATTCCACACAAGATATTGTCTCGCCATATCTATGGTCGGCACCACAACTAGTAATGGCTTATCACCTACCCGTTCCTTAATTTTAAAAATGCTATCAACCGCTTGCTGGTTGGTCGCATCACACCCTAGGCCATACGAAGTTTCGGTCGGAAAAATAATCGTCTTGCCTGTTAACAGCTCTACTACCACTTCTGATAAATTGCATTCTTTGAGAGTCTTCATACTTTTACTTCTGGTTTAAGAAAAATTTTACTTCATCGTAATTCAAAGGAAGTTTTATACTCAACAGATCTTCTACTGTTTTTGCGAAAACCTTAATCCTATCGGCAGTCTCATCCATATCCATGCGACTCCATACCCGCTGAGAGATTCTCCTCATGTCTTCTAAAGATAACGGACTAGTAACCGCATGAATGACAGCAAAAACATCTGGGGTCTTGGCATTCTCTTTCAACACTGGTTCAAAATATGAAAACAACAATGATTCTATAACTGCCTTTGCGGTTTCGTCTGGATGTATCTCCTGGCCAGCCATTACTTTTAAGAGTAATTGGTCTGCGTGGGTTGCCGAACCTTTGCATGTGACAATAACCTCAGCAGTTCCTGATATGCGCCGCGCTACGGACTGGTGGGCTATGCCAAGCTGTACCAGAATTCGAATTTCGGTTTTATCTTTAAGCTCAGGGTAGGCCTGAGTTATTTTTTTCGTATCACTAAGTACTGCTGCTATATAGGCATCGCGTCCGTCTATATATGCAGCGCTTTTTCTGATATGTTCTTGTGCCGAAGCTACAGCATTTTGAAAATTTCCATACATAAACGCAAGGCGAGCCTCCATAATAGCTTCATCACTTTCTTGGTCCAGGACATCAAGCGGATGACCCTCAGGCAGGTCCGCAAAAATAACCGGCTTTTGTGAATTGTATAATAAGATATCTTCCGCTTCGCTGGCATTTCTTTGTTCGGGTTTTTTATCTAAGGCTTCGGGACGCTTTGTGCCATTGGAAATCGCAACGGCATTTTGGTAAGCTGCCATGCTCCACTCTGCAGCCTCCGGAACATAGAGATCGCAATGTTGAAACGCATCTGACAACTCTTCAAAATCAGCAGCTGTATTATGCGCAGAAAAAAAGAACTCGAGAATAACTCTTGGCTCTCTTTCCTTAGAATCTATGTGTGCACTAGGCACTTCTCTCCCAACTTTTACCATAGTAAATTAATTACTTTTTTATCCATCTCAAATACGCTTCAGAGAGTGGTAATAATTCTCCTTCTAATACTGATTCCGGATCGGTTGACTCATAATCTGTGCGATTATCTTTGACCAAATGATACGGATGCAACACATACGAACGAATCTGATTCCCCCACTCGGCAGATTTATATTCACCTCGCAAATCCTTCTTCTCCTTTGCTTTTCTTTCTTCTTCTAACAAATTTAATTTGGATTGCAAAATCTTCATGGCCATTTCTTTGTTTTGCTGTTGTGACCGTTCGTTCTGACAAGACACGGAAATATTTGTAGGGATATGAACGATTCTTACTGCAGAATAAGTAGTATTGACGCTCTGCCCACCTTTTCCGCCTGACATAAACGTGTCTATGCGCAGATCTTTTGGATCAATATTTATCTGGCCAACATCTTCAAGCTCTGGCAACACCTCTATCAGCGCAAAAGATGTATGTCGCATTTTCTCAGCATCAAATGGAGATATGCGGACCAGCCGATGCACACCGTGTTCTGACTTCAAATATCCGTACGCATAGCGACCTCTGATTTCTATAGTAATTGACTTATATCCTGCCTCGGCTCCGCGAGATTCATCCAAAATTTTTATCTGCCAACCCATCTTATCACTAAAACGCATGATCATTCGCAGAAGCATCTCTGCCCAATCCTGGGCTTCCGTACCGCCAGCTCCCGCATGCACAGACAGAATTACACTATTCTTGTCATAGGGCCCGCTCAGCAAAACTAAAAATTCATAATCGGCTAATTCTTTTTCTAACTGGAGCCTCTGCTCATCAATTTCTGATTGCAAGGATTCGTCGCCTGATTCAGCCAGCTCCAACAAGTCAGAAACCTTTTTTTCTAAACTAAAAAATTTATCAAGCTCTCTTTTGATATCTTGATAATCTTGAGATACAGTTTGGGCAGTTGCCTGGTCGTTCCAAAAATCAGACGCATTCATCTGCTCTGAAAGTTTCTCCGACTTTTCTTGCAGATCATCGATATGCAGAATTTTTTTTGTTTCATTTATTTTGAGCTTCAGTTGTGTCAAACTTTCTATGGACATAAAATTACCTCAATAAATCTGGATTATCCGTATATCCGAGTAAGTGTCAAAATATCTTACCAATCCCAATCGATATAAACATAGTCACAAGAGATGATCCGATAACCGCTGCCCAAATATATGGCACAGAGTGTTTAAATGGCACACCCATTAAAAATGCAATCATCGTACCAGTAAAAATACCACTGCCCGGAATCGGCAGGGCAATAAAAAGCGCCAAACCAAGCAGGCCGTATTTTTCATACTTAGCAAATTTTTCCTGGGCATGGCGCAGACTCTTTAACCAAGCCTTACCAAAAAAAGTGCCGGAATTTTTTTGCACCCAGCGATGAAAATTATCCGCAAAATACAATAAAGCCGTAGTCGGAAGCAGGTTACCCGCCAACGTGATGGCCAGTGCTTCCCATACAGGCATTTTGAAAGCAATAATTGCCATAGGCAGAGCAACGCGCTGTTCCAAAACTGGTGTCATGGCTATTAAAAAAACAGCCACTTCTGGAGGAACAACACTAAAAATTGAAGCAAAAAAATTTACCAACCAAGATGGGAAAAAGGGCGGGAGAGAGAGTATTCCAAGTGAAGCATCGCTGGTCATGTTAAAATTGAGATGTGAATAATAAGCAGTATAATTCTACTCTAGAACAAATCTTTTGACAAACAAAGACAGCGGCTTAAAACCGCTGTCCTGTGGCCACCCACAACTTATTTCGAGATCCCGTGAGACGCTGTGATAGATCAGCATGACAAAATTATTTTAATACATTCCACCCATACCACCGCCCATGCCCATACCGCCACCCATTGGCGGCATAGCCGGCTCATCTTTTTTTGGAAGTTCAGTAATTACCGCTTCGGTAGTAAGGAACATGCCGGCAATCGACACTGCGTTCTGTAAGGCTGTACGAGTGACTTTGGCCGGATCGATGATGCCAGCTTTGACCATATCCTCATATTCGCCAGTGGCAGCATTATAGCCAGAGTTACCGCTGGACTTCTTTACTTCTTCGGCAATAACCGCGCCGTCCACACCGGCGTTAACGGCAATCTGACGAAGCGGCTCTTCTAGAGCGCGGCGCAAAATATTTACCGCCACCGCTTCTTCATGTTCTAATTTTGTATTTTCTAAAACTTTGATGGCACGAACAAGCGCCACACCACCGCCTGGCACAATTCCTTCTTCCACAGCAGCCTTGGTCGCGCCGACTGCATCTTCAATTCTGTGTTTCACTTCTTTCATTTCTGTTTCTGTGGCTGCGCCGACTTTGATAACGGCTACTCCCCCAGCCAACTTCGCCAAACGTTCTTGTAATTTTTCGCGATCAAAATCACTGTCAGTTTGGTCGATGGCTTTTTTGATTTGCGCGACTCTGTCTTGAACTTCCGCGGCCACACCCTTACCATCAACAATAGTCGTACTATCTTTAGTGGCGACGACTTTACGAGCCGAACCGAGATCCTCTAAACCGGCGCTATCTAATTTCAATCCGATCTCTTCGGTAATAACTCTGCCGCCTGTTAAGATAGCAATGTCTTGCAGCATCTCTTTGCGTCTGTCGCCAAAACCAGGAGCTTTTACAGCTAAGACGTTAAAAGTACCTCGTAATTTATTTAAGACAAAAGTAGTCAGCGCTTCGCCCTCTACTTCTTCGGCAATAATGACCAAGTCTTTCTTACCGCTCTGAGCAACTTTTTCCAGTAGCGGCAAGACATCATGGATAGCGGCAATTTTTTTATCAGTGATCAAAATATACGGATCGTTATACTCTGCCTCCATGCGTTCAGAGTTAGTAACCATATATCCGGACACATACCCTTTATCAAAACGCATACCTTTGACGGTTTCAATAGTCATACCGAATGACTGTGATTCCTCGACAGTAATCACTCCGTCTTTACCGACCTCTTTCATTGCCTCCGCAATCTTGGTACCGATTTCTTTGTCATTGGCAGAGATAGATGCCACGTCAGCGATTTCGTTTTGCTCTACCGGACGCGCAATCTTATCCTGCAATTCTTTTACTACCATGTGCAGACATTTATCCAAACCACGCTTCAAAGCCACTGGATTAGCGCCGGCCGTGACGTTTTTCATACCCTCTTTGATGATTGCTTGGGCTAACACTGTGGCCGTAGTAGTACCATCACCCACATCCTCGTTGGTCTTGCTGGCTACTTCTTTGACAAGTTCCACTCCAGCGTTTTCAAACTTATCTTCTAACTCAACTTCTTTAGCCACACTCACGCCGTCTTTAGTAATGGTCGGCGCGCCAAAACCTTTGTCCAGAACCACATTACGGCCTTTCGGACCCAAGGTAACTTTCACCACATTAGCCAAGGCGTTTACACCGCGGAGTAATGCCTGCCTAGCTTCTTCATTATAGATAATTTGTTTTGCCATATACGAATGAATTACGAATTAAGAATCATGAATGTTGACGACAAAAAGTATGTGTAAAATCACCTTACTCAAGAATCGCTAAAATATCATCCTGAGAAACGATCTTGTACTCAACCTTTTCGATTTCAACTTTTTCCCCTCCCCAATTTTTTAGCAACACTTTATTACCTACTTGCACTTCCATGACACTGCGCTGACCATTTTCCAATAATTTCCCCGGACCAACTGCTACCACTTCTGCTTCCGCCTTTTTCTCATCTTTATCCGGCAATACTAGACCAAACGAAGTTACTTCATCAGCTTTTATTTGCTTGACTAACACATTATCTCCCAATGGTTTTATATTCATACTAGAGTGAGTTAAATAAATAAAATTACTAAATTATCTTATCACTCAATAAACAGGAGTGATAATGTAGAAGCATTTTACTATAAAGAAAAAAAGTGTCAAGAGTCTATTTTCTCGATGCTTAACGTCCAAATTACCCACCACAAGAGCAGTCCCGAGAACATACTAAACAACCAATGATCGAACAAACCGGCCGTTAGAATCGTCCCTAAAATTGGAAGAAAAATAAGGTTATTTTTAATTACCCGTCTTATTTGATTAAGCACTATCAACCCTAAAGATACAGTAAAGAAAATTCCAAACTCAACAATAGATAAAATATAAATATTATGCACTGGCTGTAATTGCCAAAATTGTAATTCCGGATATTTTCTAGCCAAAATAAATGTATACACTCCCGGACCAGCCCCAAAGAGCGGGCTTTGTTTTATAAAATATAAAGATTCTATATACTGACCCTGTCGCTCACTAATTGACCTGGCCTCAAGTCTGTTCTGTGTATTAAAACGAGCGTTAAAAACTGGATAAAAAACTCCTACCCAAAAACCGGCTAACACCGCTACGAATATACTCTGTCTGATAAAAAAAACTCGCCAATCTTTTTTGGCAAAAAAAATAACAAAAAATAAAACGACCATTCCGACCGTAGCCGCCAGCCATGCGCCCCGAGAAAAAGACAACAATAACCCTGACGTAATAACTAATTGTCCGACCGTAATAAAAATTTTACGAACCGGATGTTCGGTTTTGAAATATATAATAAATCCTAAAACTAACAGGACCGCCAAATAAATTGCCAGAGAATTTGGCGAACCAAAGCTCCCATAGGCCCGCAGCCATCGTTCATCTCCAAATTCCACTACACTGGCTCCACCTTGCATTGCCTCTTGCGCGGCCATACCCAACCACTTGTTCGCAAAAATATGTTGGGTTAAAAATTGATATACAGCTAACAAACCTTGCGGGACTCCTCCCAACCAGAGCGCAGCGAGATTTCTTTTGCAACCTTCAATACCACTACCCAAAATAATTGCGAAACTCATCGCTCCCAACCATCTAAAAACATACTGGTACGACACCCAAAAATTTTCACTCACTGCCAAAGATAATCCCATTAATAATAAAAAAATAATTGGCAAAACTATATCTTTTTTCTGTAACAAAAAATTTGGCCACCATTTTTTTTCTCGTATCTGACGAATAAAAAATAATAAAATAATGATCCAAACCAGAATCTCAACCCCGTAAATACTAAACGTGCCATACTCCCATGGACCACCACCTAATTTGCCGTACTGCAAAATATACCTCGTCTGCCAGGGCAATAAAAATAATACGGCTAAAATTAGATACTGTTCAATTTTTTTTAGAGTCATACGCATTACTTTCTAACTCCCGGTATTTTTGCAACCATTCTTCTTTGTACTCTAATCTTGTATCTTTTTCATGAAATTTTAATACTTGATCAGAAATAACAACCCCGTTACCCCCGTCTGTACTTCTATTTTTCCCAGAAAATCGCATTTTCGATAACTGGACTTTTTTTGCTTCACCATTGATTAAATCACCATACAATCCTTGCCAGGCTAATTCCCAAACTCTCTTCCATAAACTACTCAACTTTGATGGCGTAATAGAAAAAATATACGAACTTAGTCGGCTAGTTTTAATATTAGGCAAATATTTTTTAGTCCAAAAATTCGCCTGTAGAAATTTAGAATATAAATCTTCCGGATCAAAAATTGGCAACATTTGATATGCCCAGTAGGCAAAGTGAATATCATCGTCAGCTGCGCGTAAATTTTTTAAATCCAAGTTGTCGGTAGTGATATAAAAACTCAAACAAATTTTATTTTTGATCCTATTTCCAACCCGCCGCAATCTAAAAATTCCCAGTAACAGTGTAACAAACAAGCGCACCAACCAAATCCTATTTTTTTCCGCAATGATAAAAAAATCTATATCACTGTCCTCAACCGCCTGTTCCGATGCCACGGTATTACAAACAAACACCGCTCTGAGAAACGGCACCGACCTAATAATCCGTGCTGCTCGACGAGCAATTCTTAATTTTTTTTCTGCAATCAGGAGTCTTCGTTGTCGAATAGATACGAGTTCTTCTCGGCCAGGTAAAAAATAATATCCACTTTTTTCTGCTATCACGAACGGAGACCGACGATCGCATTCTACGACTGTGCTTCCTGCAGGATTGCTTCCTCGTTCTATTCCTTGCAATAACACAAGGAAATCATCATAACTAATCTGCGGAGGTTCCCATAAAAAATCGTATAGCTCCTCTTTTGTTAACGGAAAATCGGCTAAATCAAAATAAGCCAATGTTTTGAGTATTGACTCTTTTAAACTGTCCGAAGTGTCCATATATTACTCTCCTAAAGCTAAATCCGATGCAGCCTGAGGAAGAAAATTCTGTGCTTCACTATCATAAACAACAATCTCTGCCGCCTTAATTTCCTTTATCTGACTACGTTGAATCAAAAAATGCTTCACACTTAAAAAATTTGATCGAACTGAGTATCGTAAAATTATTTGGCTCTCGGTGTCTATCTCCAGATCAAACACCGTACCGAGTTTTACACCGGATTCAGTATGTACGGGCAAATGTAAAAATTGTTGCAGGCTGATAATCATAGAAATTTTTACTCAGCAGAAAAAACTATTTTACCAACTCGCCCTCAATAACGCCATCCTTGGGCTGGTTCTGTTTCGAAAGCCACAGCTGCTGCGCAACCATAAGCAAGGTCCCAAAAAACCAATATAGCGTCAAACCACCTGGTAATTTAAAACCGATTATTATTGTCATCACAGGCATAAGATATAACATTTGCTTATTCATCATCGCCATCATCGCTTCATCTTTCGCGCCCTCGCCTGCCTGTGTTGGAGGAGATTTTCGCATCATGGTTTTTGCCTGGAAAAACTGTGCTGCGCCAGCCAACACTGCCAATATCGTGTTCGGCAGGGAAAGATTCAAAAAACCAAGCGAAATCTGATTGATCGTACCAGGATTGGTTATAAACGGGTAGAGGGAATCAGCCAAATTTTTTGAATGCAATCCGTCTTGTAATACTTTATATAAGGCAATCAAAATGGGCAGCTGGATAAGCATCGGCAAACAGGAAGCGAGAGGATTTACTTTATTGTTTTTATACAACTCCATGATTGCTTGTGTTTGTTTCTGTTTATCATTTGCGTATTGCAGCTTGATGGCAGCGATTTTTGGCTGCAAGTCTTGCAAGGATCGCTGCGATTTTATAGAAGCACTCGTAAGTGGATACAGAGCCAGACGAACAAGAATTGTGACTGCTAAAATAACCAAACCAACATCGTGGCCCGGAATAATATTATACAACCAGACAAAAAGATTAAATATTGGCTGATACAAAATAACGTGAAATAAAGAAACCATAAATGTATAAATTTCTACCGCGCAAGACGAAGTCTCACTACGACGGAATAAGTACTAATTTCTAACTGCTCGAACAACTACTCTTCCTTTTTTTGCTCTTCAACTACCCCTCCGTTTTCAGTATTCTTTTCACTCTCAGCCACTTCTTCATTTTTTATTTCCTCACTGGAAACTTCCTGACCGCCACCTTCTTCTACCACATCTATTCTCCAACCGGTTAGATCGGCAGCCAGACGCACGTTTTGTCCATTACGTCCGATAGCGAGTGAAAACTGATCAGTAACTACGCTCACCTCAGCAACTTTATTTGTTTCATCAAGGGCAACACTAGAAATTTTGGCCGGGGCTAAGGCATGGGCAATATATTGTTTGGCGTCATCGCTATATTGAATGACGTCAATTTTTTCTCCGCCCAATTCTTCGATAATCGTGTTAATACGTCCCCCGCGTTGACCAATACATGAACCGATCGGATCAATTGATTTGTCAGTGGTAAAGACGGAAACTTTGGAACGGAAACCTGCTTCCCGAGCCACGCCTTTTATTTCTATGAGGCCATCGGCAATTTCTGGAATTTCTTGTTTAAAAATTTCTCGCACCATGCCTACATCACTGCGAGACAACAGGACTTCTAATCCCCGCTGACCCATCTGCACGGATAACAAATAAAATTTCATGCGTGTGCCCGGACGATACCGATCGCGGCTGTTTTGCTGATCCGCCAAAAGAACACCGGTCACTTTGCCAAAATCAACCAAGACTTTTCTGGATTCCGCGCGCTGAATCGTACCCATGACGAGCTGTCCTTCCTGGCCTTTGAAGTCATTAAACATGATACCGCGTTCAGCTTCACGGATTTTCTGGATAATCACCTGCTTGGCAGTCTGCGCGGCCATGCGACCAAACTCATGAGTGATCTCGAGTGGAATTTCCAAGACATCACCTACTTTGGCTTTTTTATCCACTTCTTTGGCAGCCGAAAGCATCAAATCTGTCTTTGGATTGAAATGAGGTAAATCAGCCGTCTCCTCTTCGGTTAACTCCCGTTTCTCTTCCTTCGCTTTTTCGCGGCGTTTGGTGAGTTCTTCTTGCGCAGCTTCGAGCACATCTTCGGCAATATCTTCTACCACAGTCTTCACATCCCAGGCTTTCATATCTGCGTTTTCAGGATTGAATTTGACTTTGATATTTTGCTGCTTGTTGCCAAAATCTTTGCGATACGCAGCTGCCAGGGCAAACTCAATCGCCTCTAATACAGACTCGTATGAAAGACCTTTTTCATCACATAACATCTGCATGGCTTTGGTGATTTCTGACATATATTACTTGATTAGTTTAAGTTAATTAATACTACCATAAAAATGGCTAACAAAAAAGAGCGTTTCTATATGAAAGCTCTTTCTATATACGAATAGTACCATACCAATACTTGAATGTCAATATTCAACAATACTGCCAACTTGATCTGTCCGCAAAATCTCCATATTTGCCCTCTCCAATTTCTTGAGTACCCGCCGCGACGGATGGCCATACTTGTTATATGCTCCCACAGAAATAATACCGATCTTGGCTCCCACGGCTCGCAAAAAATCTTCTCCTGAAGAGGTGTCGCTACCATGATGGCCCACTTTGAGCACATCTGCCTGTAATGCCGGGCACGGCTCAGTAGATGTAACTACACAATATTTTGCTAGCAAGGCACTCTCTAACGGAACTTCTGTATCAGCCGTAAATAAAAATTTCTCATTTTCATTTTCTAATCGAAATACAATGGAATAATTATTACTGTCATCACCAGCCACATCAAGCAATAATGACTTATCCGGAGACAAAAATTCCAAAGTTGAACTACCAACATTCCACACTTGTGGTGCGTCCATTATTTTCATTTCTGCACCCTCCTGTTGCATCACTTGTTCAAAAGCTGTCCAGTACGAATCGGCTTTTCGTTGGCCATTGGTAATAATTTCTTTTACCGTGTAATTTTTGAGCACATCAATACACCCTCCGTAGTGATCTAAATCTGGATGAGATACAATCAAAAAATCTATCTTTCGGTCATAAAATCGCAAACTTTCTCCCAGCCGAGATAAAATCTTTCTGTCTATGCCGCAATCCACAAGCATCTTCTGGCCATTGCTAAACTGAATAAGCGTCGCATCGCCCTGACCTATATCTAAAAAAGTGACTTTAAATTTTTGTGTCCGATGAGTATTAAATAGGTAATAAAAAACACAGCCTGCCAGGAGGATTAGAAAAACCAATGCAACTGAAAGAATTTTTTTGTCTTTGGACATGTTTTTTACAACCCAAAAATCCTCCGCAGAATAAGAACTGCCACATCTTTGCCGACAAATATAAAAATAGCGCAAAAGATTCCTTCACCTAACAAAACACCAAGTAAAAATTTCTTAAAATTAATCCGCAAGGTGCCACAGACATAACACAGAACATCGGTAGCTAAAAATGGCAGAAAGCTCCAAATGGTAATAATCGGTAGCTCGTATTTTTTGAGAGTGTTTGTCAGCTTATCAATAACTTTGGGATAATGCTGTTTGAAATAATTCCCTAAACTCAAATACTCAGAAAAAAAATAAATAGAGGTCGCTGAACCTGCCACGCCAATGACAGTAAAAATGTATACAAGTGGCGTTGGCAAAAATAATAGCCCAAGAATCATCGTATACGTCACGGGGATAAAAGTAAAACCTCGTAGACAGTTAATGATTAAATAGATAAGGCACAATAACCA
Source organism: uncultured Gammaproteobacteria bacterium (assembly GCA_964514995.1). Lineage (GTDB taxonomy): Bacteria > Patescibacteriota > Patescibacteriia > Magasanikbacterales > GWA2-37-8 > XYD2-FULL-39-9. The sequence continues at coordinate 84,831 of CAZETA010000001.1, read as the reverse complement.
TAACGGCAAATGTCGAATATTGCTCATCTGCGCCGCGATAAAATCATTTTTAAAAAAATACAAGTACAAGATAATGGCCAAGACTGCAAACCAGACGAAAATAATTGTTTTTTTTGTACCAGCTCGGATTAATTTCATAATACTATTTTCTTGCTACTATAATTTGATTTACCCAAATATCACTTTCTTTTACAAAGACCTCTTGCTGAATAGTAAATGCGAGTGACTCAAGCACTTCTCTAATTTTCTCAGGCCGATGATAAAAAGATTCAATGATAATACTTCCCTCTTTTGTTTTTATCTCCGGCGGATCCTTTTGATTAATATTTGTCACCACAAATGTTCCGCCGTCTTTGAGAACTCTGTACACCTCATCAAAAAATCTCGTAGGATCCTTGAGATGCACTATAAGAAATGCAGCTGTGACGACATCAAAACTTTCTTTTTCAAACGGTAAATTTTCTGCATCAGCCACTGTAGTTTGAATTTTATTATTTTTTCTCTTGATCAATTCTAGCATATTGGCCGATACATCAAGAGCCGTCACTTGCGCCCCGGCTTTTGCGAGCTGTACGGACAGCCGACCTGTCCCTGCGCCCACATCTAGAACTGTTAAATTTTTTATATCACCAAGCAATGGCAAGATTTTATTTTTTTCAAAACTATTTAAATATTTTTCCTTCTCATCATAAAATTCGGCCGCTAGATCATAGCCTTCTTCTGAAGATAGGACTTTAATTTTTTTGGACATAAACGGTTTGTCATTGCGAGAAAGCGCTTGCGCTGACGAAGCAATCCCACTGATTACAGATGCACTTCGCTATATAAATCTATCCACTCTGGATTATTTTTATTAATTAAATCAATTTTATCTTGTCTCGATCCGCCCTTGATTTGTTTTTCTCTATTAATGGCGAAGTTAATATTATCAAACGTTTCGTAATAAACTAACTTATTTATATTGTTTTTTTAGTAAAACTAATATGAAAACTTAATTTTTCTTTGTGCTCATACCCACGCCGAACTAGACTATTTGCCACACCAACATATAAGACTTTATCGTATTTATTCGTTAGAATATAAACAAAATAAGTTTTTCTCATATTCGGTGGGATTACTTCGTCGCTTCACTCCTCGCAATGACATAGATCAATAAAGCATACATACCAATCATCACCCACAAAGGAATCCGCACATCCAGGGCACTCCACGACCTATCCCCAAACCAATTAACTACCATTATAACATACTGGACACCCAGGCCAGTGACCCAGGCCACGAGCTGCCCTAACGAAAAAAATATAAAGCTTAATACCAATGAAATAAAACCAAACAGCATCAGCCAGGGAACAATCCATAGAATCAAGACATTCACGAGCGGTGCCACGACCGATAAGCGACCAAATTGGTACAAAATAAGCGGCATAGTGGCGATAATGGCGGCAATGGTCGTAATTAATACTTCGAGCAACGATTCAACAACTTCATTTTTAATTTGAATATGATCATCAATAAATTTTTTGATTATCGGAGATAAATAGACAAGGCCTAAAGTAGACAAAAATGAAAGTTGAAAGCCCGCATCCCACAGTAATAAATATGGATTAAAAAACAACATGACCACCACCGTATATACCAAGACCCTACCTACCGCCGACAGCCTTCCAACATATTGAGAAATCAAAACCACAATCGCCATCACCCCAGCCCGCACGACTGAAGCGCTCGCGCCAGTAAAAAATACAAAGGCGAGAATAAGAAATACGAGAGACCAAAACGATTGCTTGCGGTATAAACCTATACGAATCAACAGGGCATTAAGCACCACCACGATAATACTGACATTATACCCAGACACGGCCACAATATGCGTCACGCCAGTACGGCTGAAATTATCCGTCAATTCTTCAGGCAAGCCACTGCGACTGCCATACAGAATTCCGGCAATCAAACTACTGTGGGGCTCAGGCCACAGTCGAGCAATGTGCGATTGAATACTATTTTTAAAATTAAGTATTATTTTTACTACTAGATTTCCTTTATTGCCTCCTAATTTTTTGATTTGCGGATTGGTACAAATAGACCAGACATCTTGCTTCGCTAAGTATTTTCTATAATTAAACGTGCCGTCTTCGCTATTTATTGGTTCTTGCAATGAACAGTGGACTTCCAACTTATCTCCATACGCATATTGCGGATATAGTCGAGTCTTTAAAATAATATTACCTGAAACTCTCTTTGCTTGACTGTCATCCTGAGGGTTACGCCCGAAGAATCTCTGTCCTGTTTTTGATTTTGACAGAGATTCCTCCGTAGCCTGCACTGAGCGGGGTGAACGTGTCGTCGGAATGACAGGCTGATCGGCAATTGACTCAACCTTAACAACATATCTGGCGTCAGCAATCCTAATATCAGGCTCACGCACCACAAAACCAGAGACAATTTTTTTATTACCATTATAAAATTCTATGCGATCACTATTTTTATCCGGAATGCTAATTAAAAACCGAAGACCTCCTAAGATAAAAACAAAGAGGCAGAGCAATAAAAATCTATAAAAAAATTTTGACCAGAAGATAATTATAAAAAATAAGATCGCAAATGACCCTACATATAAATAAAATAAAGATTTCGTATTTTCCAAAAAAGAAAAACTGCCAGCGCCTAAGATAAAACAAAAACAAAACGCAAGAAACATTTTGCTTTTGCTATCAGCAATCTTTTGTAGCCCCTCCTTGAGCATACAGATTTTATACCACTATACTCACTAACTTTCCTTTTACATAAATTATTTTCTTTGGTTCTTTGCCTTCCAGCCACTTCTGTACTGTCTCACTCGCTAAGACAACTTTCTTTGCTTCTTCGTCAGAAATATCTGCGGCCACGGTAATCGTCTCGCGCAGCTTGCCGTTGACCTGCACAGCCAAAGTGATTTCACTCTCTTTTGTCAGCGCTTCGTCATAGGTAGGCCATGGCGCAAGGGCAATACTTTCTGCATTGCCAAGTTGACTCCACAACTCTTCACACATGTGCGGCGCAAAAGGAGAAAGAATTTTTATCAGAGCTGAAAATTGTGAAATGGAAACTACATCGTGCTTAGAGATCTCAGTTACCAATTCCATCATTTTCGCAATCGCGGTATTGAAGCGCATGCCTTCTATATCTTCACCAACTTTCTTGATTGTTTGATTAAGCACGACCACAATCTTATTATTATCTGTCTCGCCATTTATTTTTTCTTTTAACTGCCAAACCTTCTCCAAAAACCTTCTCACCCCAACTAATCCATTGGTATCCCATTCCACTGCCTGATCAAATGGCCCCATAAACATAATATAGGTACGCAAGGCATCAGCGCCAAACTGCTCTACCATTTCATCAGGATTGACGACATTGCCTTTAGACTTACTCATCTTCTCTCCACCTTTAGCCAGAATCATGCCGTGGGAAGTACGCTTCTTGTACGGTTCGCTCGTTGGTACGAGTCCTATGTCATGCAAAAATATATTCCAAAAACGAGAATACAAGAGATGCAGCACCGTGTGTTCCATTCCCCCATTGTACCAATCGACGGGCATCCACTCCTTCAATAATTTTTCATCCCAGAATGCATCTCCGGATTCTGCCAACCTACTCTCACCGCCCAAGGCATACGCCAAGAAATACCAACTACTACCTGCCCAGTTTGGCATAGTATCTGTCTCCCGCCGAGCCGGGCCATCACACTGCGGACATTTGGTCTTCACCCACTTTTCCATCGCGGCTAATGGCGACTCACCGGTGTCAGTCGGTTGATACTTTTCTACCTTTGGTAACTTGAGTGGCAACTCACTTTCTGGAAGCGGAATCCAACCAGCACATTTTTCACAATGCACGAGCGGAATTGGCTCACCCCAATATCGTTGACGAGAAAATACCCAATCACGAAGCTTGTAATTGATTTGTTTCTTACCGATACCTTTTTCTTCCAACCAGGTAATCATTTTTTCTTTAGCTTCCGCGGTTTTTAATCCGTTTAGAAAATCAGAGTTAATAGCTACACCATCCTCAGTCAAAGGCTTATCTTCAAACAAATTATATATATCAGTAAAGTTCTTCAAAACTTGATCTGCTGGCAACAACTCTCGCAACCCTTCATAGCCAGCATGTCCCCAGGCACAACCAATTAATTTTTTTCTATCCAAGCAATCTTCCAACTCATACACATCAGCTTTGGTGTCCGTAAAATAATATACATCCTGCATTGATATGCCCCAGTCTTTGCAAACCTGTTCTATTTTTTCTTCTTTTGAATGATGGTCTTCGTATGTAAGTATATGGGTGGGGTTCAAACCTGTGTCAGGCATACGGTTCTTTATATAAACACCAGAACCTGCTGAGATCACAGCAATTTTTGCATTCGGTATATTTTTTATAGCCTCAATAAAGCCCTCAAACAACGGCGGGTTCAACTTCAACATTTCTTCGCCATACCTCTGTATCCAACCAACCCTTTTCTCCAACTGATCCCCGTTTAGATTATGGCCTTTTGCATGATCGGGTTTCCTACTAAAATATTCATCAATATTTTTTCTTGCTTCCTCCTCAGGAACAGAATCAAGCAACATATTTATTTTAACTCCATCCTCAAGCGTATCTCCAATCACCCCATCAAAATCAAATATCAAATATTTTGGTTTTTCTTGATAATAATAATCCCATATAAATCTATGATGATCCTGAGTGACATGCTTGGCAACTTGCTTGGCAGGCACCCATTTCATGGTATGCGCACCCTGCACTACCTCATGATCACTGGCCCGCTCTTCGTCTATGAGTTCAGCTAAAAATACCACGTCATGGTCAAAGCAATTTACATCTTTTCGTGGCTTGTATCCGTGCGCATACAAATCAGGCAATACAACTCTATTTAAGCGAATATTTGTATACCCTGTTTCCTCTTTTATCTCACGCATCATTGCATGTTCTGGAGTTTCGCCTTCCTCTATTCCCCCGCCTACCATGCCACAGCCATTATTTGTCCAATCTAATAACAAATACTCATTTTTATTGTTTTTTATAATAGCCGTCACAACATTTTTCTTCGTTGTCGGCTTGCCTTGCTGTGGTTCACAAATGCCAGTTAGTTTTACAAAAGGCGCAACAACTTTCTTAATCGGCAACCCAAACTTCTTCGCAAAATCAAAATCCCGCTCATCGTGCGCCGGCACACCCATAATGGCGCCTGTACCGTACTGCGCCAAAACATAATCGGCAACCCATATTGGTATTTCTTGTTGGGTAGCAGGATTTATAGCTTTTACACCTTTCAACTCAATCCCTGTTTTTTCCTTCCCTTCCGCTGTTCGATCAATGTCTGTCTTTTGTTTTGCGGCTATTATATACGCATCAATCTCTTTCGCGTTCTCCGCTTGATGAATAAAACGTGAAACCAGTTGATGCTCTGGAGAAAGTACGAGATAGGTAGCGCCAAACAGCGTATCAGGCCGGGTTGTAAAAACGGACACAGAGTTGTTGTTTGAAGTGTTGTTATTTTTAAACGCATCCCAGGCATATCTATGAGCTGCAGGAAGAGCAAAACGACCTGTTTCTTCATCAGTAAGCCAAACCGTCTCATGATTTCCTTTCTCTTCCTTTGAAACCTCGTCCCGATCACCATTTTCAAGCTCAAAATACAGCACCTCAGGATGGATAAACATATTCTGTTTTTTCGGTACATGAAAAAACTTGGAATGTATCTTGCCAATTTTTTTTACAAAGTGAATATTTTTATAGCCTGTCTCTTCGTAGATTTCTCTTTTTGCAGCTTCTTCTGGAGTTTGGCCTGGTTCTACTCCGCCGGTTATAAAAGTCTCCCAAGCCACCTTCTTCCATTTAAGACCTAAATACTTATCTTCTTTCCAATGCTTAACGATAGCGACAATAGTATCACGCTCGGTAAATGGTTCGCCGTCCTTAATAGCTCCCGGCTCAGAAAATTGATAGAATGTTGGCTCGCTTTGTGACTTAATTTCAAAAGCAACTCTTGCCCCCTCGCTTCTGCCAATCCAATTCTCCTGTTGCACTCGCGCGCGTTCAATATAATCTACGTCTTTCAAACCTGCTAGTAATTTTTCCGCATATTTGGTAATCGCGAGCATCCACTGTTCTTTATTTCTACTTTCTACCGGTGTGCCACAGCGTTCACAACAACCGCCTACCACCTCTTCGTTAGCTAAGCCAATTTTATCTTTTGGACACCAGTTGATCGGTTGATTCTTCTTATACGCCAAACCGTGTTTGTAAAATTGTAAAAACAACCACTGAGTCCAGCGATAATAATTCGGATCAGTCGTATCAACTTGCCGCGACCAATCAAAACTAAAGCCAAGCATCTTGAGCTGGCGCGTAAAATTGGCAATGTTTTTTTTCGTTACTTCTGCCGGGGCTTTGCCGGTTTTGATGGCAAAGTTTTCGGTTGGCAACCCGAAAGCATCAAAACCAATCGGGAATAAAACATTTTTTCCCTCCATTCGCTTCTTGCGAGAAATCACATCCATAGCCGTAAACGGACGTGGATGGCCAACATGCAACCCTTCACCCGACGGATACGGAAACTCAATCAAACCATAGAATTTTTCTCTGGTTTTGTCTTCTCCGGCTTCGAAGGTTTTATTCTTTTCCCAGTACTTTTGCCATTTTGGCTCTATCTTTTTTGGGTCGTATTTACTCATACTAATTCGCATTGATTATTGTAATAGTATAATTACTTTCATATAAATAATCAAGCAAAAACGGCCCTGGTAGGCCGTCTTATTTTTTTCTCAAAATTTTTATAGATGCTTATCAATCATCGACTGTAATTTCTCTTTCTGCGTTCCACCCACCACCTGATCTACCGCTTCGCCATTTTTAAAGAGTAAGAACGAAGGAATACTCATGATATTATATTTGCCGGCAACTTCAGGATTCTCATCGACATTGCATTTACCGATTTTAACATTTTTGCCTTCATAGCCCTTTGCCATTTCTTCAACAATCGGACCCATAATCTGACATGGACCGCACCATGGCGCCCAGAAATCTACAAACACAGGTGTAGTTGATTTCAAAACTTCTTGATCAAAATTTGCGTCGGTAAAGACATGTTCCATATAGTTTAGAATAAAGAATTAAGAATTTTGAATAATGCGAGATTTTGAACTTTTAATTAAGCCGTTAACTATCTTATGGGTGACAATTAATTGATTGCCAATCTTATTAAACTCTTCTACTGAGATATATTTCAGATCTTTAGCAATTATAAGTTGATTGTGCAGTTCCAGCAACGATCCGGAAGCAATATAATAAAAATGCACTTTATCTTTGAATGTTTGTCTGCCAAAACCTTCAGCTATATTTGAGGTAATTGATACAGCGCTTCTTTGCATCTGACTTATCAAACCGAAATTTTCTATTGCAGGAAATTTTTTAGTAATCCCGTAAATTTGCAAAACTAATTTATGTCCTTCTTGCCATGCATTCAAATCAACAAAGCTATTAATTTTTCTAGCTTCATGATTCATACTTCTTTATTCTAAAACGAGTTTCTTTTCCTTCTCTTCTTCCGTATACGCTTCCAGCACGTCCCCTACTTCAAGTTTTAGCTTGCCATCAAACTGCAGACCGCCTTCATTACCTTCCGGTAATTCATTAACCGCCTGTTTGCCAGACTGCAATTGGCCGATCTTACCTTGACCGATGATTTCTTTATTCCTTTTCACACGCACACGGGCATCCTTTTTAATTTTTCCAGATTCTACCCGACCACCGACGATCATACTACTCTTGTCAGTTCTAAAGATAGCAGCTATGCGCAAACTGCCCAACTCAATAACAATTTTTTCCGGATTAAGCAATTTCTTCAGTTCAGCTTTTACAAAATCGATCAAATCATATATTACACTAAATTGCAAAAACTGTATATTTTTGTCTTGAATCATATTCTTTGCCAGCGGCACAGGCACTACATTGAATCCGCACACAACGGCGTGTGCGGTCTCAGCCTTGGCCACATCATCAGCCATCACATTTCCTAAACCTTTGCCGATTACTCGTACACCCACTTCTTCATTTTTAATTTTTTCGAGTGATCCGATAATCGCTTCCAGCGATCCGAGCGTATCAGCTTTAATAACTAAATTCAAAACTTTTTTCTGGTCTTCCTCTTCTGGATCGGCGGTCATAGAAACAATTTTCCGTTCCGCGCCTGACTGCATCGTTCTCTTTTCTTTAATATTTATCGCCGAAGCGGCGGAAGCACTGCCAACATCCAAAATATCTCCAACTTGCGGCGCGACTTTGAAACCCAAAATACGAACCGGACAACTTGGTCCTGCCACGGTCAAATTTTCTCCTTTATAGTCTTTCATGGCCCGAACTTTGCCGTAAATTTCACCGTTAATAACAAGCGGATCATTGAGCCGAAGTGTACCAGTCTGCACAAGTACCGTAGCCACTGGACCTTCACCTTTGTCTACGTGAGCTTCAATCACCGTACCAGCCGCAGCTCTGTCAGGATTGGCTTTGATAGTATCTGCCTGCACATCTGCTACGAGCAGTAGCATATCAAGCAGTTTATCGATATTAAGATTCTGTTTAGCGGAAATTTCTACCACTGGCGTATCGCCACCCCATTCTTCGACCAACACATCATGCTGCGACAAATCAGCGCGAACACGTTTCGGATCTGCGCCTTCTTTATCAATCTTATTTATAGCCACCACGATTGGCAACTTCACGGCTTTAATAATTTTTATCGCTTCCACAGTCTGCGGCTTTACACTGTCATCAGCGGCTACAACGAGTACTGCAATATCAGCCACTTTCGCGCCACGACCACGCATCACGGAAAAAGCTTCATGGCCAGGGGTATCAATAAAAGTTAATGGAGATTTTTCTTTGGTCTTTGGGTTTGTCCAGACAACCTGATACGCGCCGATATGCTGAGTAATACCGCCGGCTTCTCCCCCCATGACATTTGTATTACGAATAGAATCAAGCAACTTTGTTTTACCATGGTCAACGTGACCCATAACGACTACGACTGGCGGTCGAGACACACCAACGTCTTTTGTTAAAATATTTTCTAGATTTTCTACATGTTCTGTTTCTTCTGCCTGTACTTCTCTGGCCGCTTCAGTAATAGTAAAACCCATATCTTGCGCCACAAGTGCCGCCGTATCGTGATCGATATTTTCGTTCTGAGTGGCTAAAATACCGTTTTTCATAAATTCCATAATGAGCTTAGTCACCGGCACTTGCAAGACATCGGCCAATTCTCGGACAGTCAACTTGTCTGGAATAACAACAGTTACACCACTACTTTTACGAGCTTCTTTTTCCAATTCTTTTTGTTTTTGTTTTTCCTGCTCTTCCCGCTGCTCTAAAATAAGTTTGATGCGTTTCCACTGACGCTGGATCTGCTGAGCTACCCGATCATCTACTTTCACCGCCCGCGCGCCGATATCAAAACCAAACTCAGGCAATATTTGCAAAAGTTTTTGCGGATGGACGCGGAGTTGTCTGGCAAGTTCGGAAACGTTCATAATAAAGTCTGTAAAGTACTTATAGAATAAGTGATAGTATATAGAAGAACAGAAGGAAAGTCAATTATAACGAGATAATTAAAAAGCACCTATCAGGTACTTTTTAATACGCATAGAGGAGGTCTCCACAGCTTTGTATGTAATCTTTACAAACAAAGCTGTGATGGGAGACCTAGTACTGACGACTGCCACACCATCATGCCGCACACCATACCATGAGACGACGATGTTACTATCAGGCACATACTACTCGTCGTCCATCCCCACCTTCAAATCCACCATCCAATTGGCGAGATCGCCCAACAGCACCAGCAGCCATCCCTCGAACAAGCCGCTAGAGTCTAGTCCACTGATCGCATTCAGCAGAAGCTCCACTGATGAAGCCGAAGAGTAGCGGCCCCAGTTGATCAGGAAGTGACCCAGGCAGTCCCAGGTCCCCCCCTCCTCCTGCGCTCTCTTGCGGATGTCTTCTTCACCATCATCGATGTAGATGGCGATCCTGCCACTCGCGTGAAGTCGTATGATGACCACCCGCCTGAACTTGTTCACAAGCCCTTGTTGCTGGCTCATTGCGAATTCCTTGTCTCAAGAGTGCGAGCAGCCACCATGGCAGCAAAGCATCGTTGAGAACTGTATAACAACACTATAACATTTTAAAACTAAGTCAAGCGCACTAAGGCTATTGCCTGTTCTCTCAAATTACTCCATACTACATCTATAGAATTATGTCTTTTCTTCTTATCAACAAACCCGAAGGGTGGACCAGTTTTGACGCGGTTGCTTTTGTGCGCAAACAATTAAGAGATACAGGGTCTTTTGGATCAGGCAAAAGCATGGTCAAAGTACCTGGTGATGCAAAAACAAAAAAAATCAGGATTGGACATGCCGGCACCCTCGATCCCTTTGCCACCGGACTACTCATCGTCGGGGTTGGTCGCGAATCAACAAGATTATTGGACACATTCAAAAAAATGAGCAAAACCTATATCGCCACGATCAAACTTGGCGAGGTCAGCGATACCCAAGATAAAACAGGCAAGATTTCCGAATTCTCAAACTCGGACAAAAAACCGAAAAAGCCAACTCGAGCAGAAGTGCTTGCTATTATAAAAAAATTCCTCGGCAAACAAAGCCAAATTCCGCCGATGTTCTCCGCGAAGAAAATAAAAGGTCAACGATTGTATGATCTGGCGAGAAAAGGCGTTACGGTGGAACGAAAACCGAACGAGATTGAAATACATACGATAAAAGTGCTAAAATACACTTGGCCGTTACTAAAAATTGAAGTTCAGTGTTCAGCCGGCACCTACATCCGCACTCTCGCGCATGATATCGGACAAAAACTCGGCACCGGTGCCTATTGCCAAGAACTCGTCCGCACCCAAATCGGCAGCTATGTATTAACCAAAGCTATAAATATTAAAAATTAAAATAAGCATATGTCTAATCCTGATAAAAAAGAAGCGGCCCCACTTGACCCATGGATTATAGAAGATATTTTAAGAAAAGAAAGAGAAAAAAATCAACCACAAGACCGAAGACCTGAAATTGGGATACGTAGAGATTCTCCTAACACTGGCGAAACACCGATTCCTCCCTCTAAACCAGAGGGAAATTGGAGAAGAGGTGTCGAAGAGATGGATATCTAACCAGACGGGTGCTCTTTACTTCGTTCAGAATGACAATTAATTCTGATGTTTGACACCCAAACCCAAAGATGCTATCATATAGCCAGTTTTAATAATTAATGATCTTTGGGAATTACCGAACTTTTGAACGAAGAATCTGCTAAGATCAGCACAAAAAAGCTTAGACACAGGCTATGCCAGCCAAACTACAAAAACTCTTCAAACAAAGCGCAACACAGACAAAACTGTCTGGATTTTTGTATTTTTCCGGCAAATAAAGCCCTTCATCTTCTTCAATATTCTTCTCGGTAACAACTCAAGATTTTGAGAAATTTTTGTGTATAATCGAAGTGAGTGAGTCCCCGCTTAGCGGGGCGAGCGAGCGAGATTATATTTATAAATATATGAGTAATGTAACATGGGCCATCCTCGTGATAGTAGGGTCAGGCGCTGGCCTTGGTATCGGATATGTCCTACGAAAAAAATTAGCCCAGGCTGAAGCAAACTCCATTGAGGCCAAGGCAGAAAAAATGCTGGTAGAAGCTAAAACCAAGCAACAAGAAATTGTTCTGGAAGGACAGCAAAAAGCAACCCAATTGCTGGAGGAGGTAAAACGAGAAGAAAAACAGCTTCGCCAAGATCTGCATAACGCGCAAGAAAGATTGGAAAAACGAGAAAATCTCTTCGACCAAAAAATCTTAGAGCTAGAAAACGACAAGAAAAAACTTCAAGAAAAAGCAGATCAGATCCAAAAAGTAAAAACCGAGATAGACAAGCTCCACGAACAAGAAGTTACCAAGCTGCAAACTATCTCCAACCTGAATAAAGACGAGGCCAAAGAAGAGCTTCTGAAACGCGTGGAAGAGCAGAGCAAGGCAGATCTCACTGCGAGAGTCTTAAAATTAGAAAAAGAGGGTAACGAAGTCTACGAAGAAAAAGCTCGCAACCTGATCGCCGACGCGGTCCAGCGCTGCGCCTCTTCGCATGCCGCAGAAATCACTTCTACCGCGGTACAGCTTACGAGCGAAGATATGAAAGGACGTATCATCGGCAAAGAAGGCCGCAACATTAAAACTATTGAAAAGCTGACTGGTTGTGAAATCATTATCGACGATACACCTGACGCCATCGTTGTGTCGGGTTTCTCCCCTATTCGCCGCCAAATCGCCAAACTTGCTCTGGAAAAACTCATGGCTGACGGACGCATTCAACCTGCTCGCATTGAAGAGTTTGTGGAAAAAGCAAAGCAAGATTTGGCCATTGATATCAAAAAGGCTGGTGAGGAGGCGCTCTACAAAATGGGTATTACCGGCATCGATCCGAAACTTGTCAGCATTGTTGGCCGTCTCAAATACCGCACCAGCTACGGTCAAAATATAGTCAACCACTCTATGGAGACCGGCTATCTAGCTGGAATTATTGCCAGCGAACTCGGCCTCGATGCAGCTAAAGCCAAGAAGTGTGGCTTCTTCCATGATATTGGCAAAGCTGTCGATCAAGAAACCCAAGGATCACATCCGGAAATCGGTTATATGATCCTCAAGAAATTCAACATTGACGAAGATGTCTGCCAAGCCGCTCTCACTCATCACCAAGACAAGCCTTATAATATCTACTCCTCCATCGCCAAAGCGGCAGATGCTATTTCCGGCGCTCGCGTTGGCGCGCGCAAGGACAGCTATGAACAATTCGTAGCACGTCTTGAAGAACTCGAAAACACAGCCAAAACTTTCCCTGGCATCGACAAAGTCTACGCTATTCAAGCCGGTCGTGAAATCAGAATATTTGTCAAACCAAACGAAGTAGACGACTATTCCGCCTTCCAACTAGCTAAAGACATCGCCCGAAAGATCGAACAGGAGCTACAGTACCCTGGCGAAATCCGCGTTACTATCATCCGCGAGACACGGGTAGTAGAATATGCAAAATAAAAAAGTCGTGATATAGTATAAAAAATAATTAATCTTTAATATATTTCAAAAACCATATGAATAAAGCAGATTTATCACAAGCAGTCGCTGAAAGCTTGAACATGCCGAAAGGCCAAGTAGAAACCGTGCTGAACTCCCTTTTGGACACCATCATAGTACAACTGAAAAAAGGTGAGGAAGTGGTGCTTACCGGCTTCGGCGCTTTCTCGGCCAAACAGCGCGCCGCTAGACAGGGCGTAAATCCACAGAACCCATCTGAAAAAATTCAAATCGCCGCTGTCACCGTACCAAAATTCAAAGCCGGAAAAGCACTGAAGGATGCATTGAAGGCATAAAGTGCATAAAGTAATAGAAATTAAAAAATCCTCGGCATAATCCGGGGATTTTTTATTACCACTGATAACTATATTTTCTGTATTCTTTTTATAGCTCTACGATAATAATACAACGTAGTCAACTCAGCAGCTGCAAACAGCAGGAACAGTATAATATAGATATTAAACCGATTAAGCCAAGACACCAATTTTCCTGACCACAGGTTAATCCGTATGGTAACTGGTTCAGTAAATGAGCTTTCAGCTCCATTGTCGAGCACTTGTCGAACTCTCGCTTCATATACACCTGACTCAATATCTTTGGCATAGACCAGGCGCCAATTACCGTTATCATCCGTCTTAGTAGTTAATACTAACGGCTGTTCATCTTTTCTTTCAAATACTACTTCAACTTGCGAACCGGGCGCCGCTCGGCCTTCTACAACCAAACCTGTACCGGCAGTATCAGCGCTATGCGGAAAATGAGTAATCACCGGCAGCACAACAGGTTCAACGGCCACAACCACACTCGCATCTACGGAATTGCCCGCCAGATCAAAGGCGCGAACCACCAAATCCTGTCTCACTTCGGCGGGAAGTTTGGGCAAGATAAAAGTATTATCCCGTTCCAATGGCACATCTAAAAAATCGCTCCCATTTAAGCTGTACATGTACTTATCAATGCCTGATAAATTATCCTCCGTAAAAAATATTGCCCGCGGATAAGGATTGGAGGTTGAATGAATGCCGCGGCCGGTTGTTTGCGAACCAACAAAATCAATGGAAAAATGCTTCGGCTCATTAAGGTCTATAAATACCGGCATGTGGAGTGTTGGCCCAGCTCCAGCCGCATTATAGAATCTGATATGGAAATAATGTTTGCCTTCTTGCAGGAGTGGCAGGGTCTGAGAATTACCGCTGGTTAAATTTTCAGGTTTTGTTTGTGGTTGTGTGTCAGGATTTTCATCAAGCGCCGTGACCACACCGGTAATATCTGGCGGCACTTGCCAACTCATTTTCGCGTATGGCATATTGCTCCATTTTGGATCGGCATCACTCGTATTAAACAGAACATCTTTGCCTATTTGATCCTGTATCCAATATTTTACTTGCGGCAAAGGAAGCGATCCATTGCGTAAAAGTACAGGCAACGAATTGCTATCTTGATTCGACGCACCAACCACATTGCCAGATTGACCTTGGGGTTTTGTCAAAGTAAATACAGCCGAACCAAAAGAGTTTAATAGATTACTCCCTTTGCCATCGTTAGCTAAGACCGAACCTGAAGAAAACGTAAGATTTGCCACGCCAGCATCTTTTACTCTGAAGACCAGATCAATAACGTTGCCTCTAGAACCCACAAAACCAGGGTTCAGTTTAATAGCTGAAAACTGGAACGAGCCGGTCTGGCCACCATTGGAAAAGGAAGGTTCTTGTACCCACATAGACATAACGGAACGAGCCTTGCTGAAACGAAGCAACTCAAGTTTGCTGGTAGGAAATTCCAACACCCCTTCTACACCATTGACCGCCTGACTAGTATTTACTTCCACACTGACAGTAATGGTATTTTGGGTAGCAAAATTTCCTGTAGCGGGAGAAACTGAGAGGGTCGCAGCCCGAACAGCAGAAGCCAATAATGAAAAGCAGGAAACAGCAACAAAAAACAACAGTCGCATCGTCCAATAGCCGACTGGCCGCTTCGTAGCCCTACTAACTTCGTTCATACTCTAAAAACAAGATGGCTGAAAAAGCCACTTATAGTATAACAGAAAAAAATATTTTTTCCTATATAAACTAACTGTAATTTTTGATCCATAAAACAGCTCTACCAGAGAGCAGTTTTTGGATGACAAAGTACAAAAGATTATGTTATGCCTTCTTGAATTTGACAGTAAACACTGGCTGATAAGTATTGTTATACTGGTCGACCACCTCGACCGTCTCCCCTTTCATAAGTTTAGTCATAGCCATATCACTGAGCATGGTCGCGTCAGACTCAAGATCTATCTTAAAGTCATCCAGCTTGGTCAATTCGCTAGCAAAAGATTCTTTTATTGTGTTTTCAATCTGTTTCTTGCGTTCGCGCAAAGTTTTGATTTTGTCGCCAATTTCTTTGTACTCTTCCGATGCGGCTAAGGCATCCTTATACGCACTGCGGATATCCTTTTGTTTCTTTTTTGTTTCCTGCATGCGATTAAATATTTCTTGTAGGTCTTGCATATAACATTGTTAATTGAGTATCAATAGTATATACTAATCAAGCGTAAAAAGAAAGGTTCACAGGTCGTCTATTGACAAAAGTTTGCATTTTCCTAAGGATTTGCTATCATTAACCCAGGTCAAATTTAATTCATAACCATAATATATATGGCCGGTTTAACAAAATCAGCCCTCCTCGCCGCTATGGCGGACAAAACGGGCATGAGTAAAAAAGACGTTGGTGGATTCTTGGACGCTATGACAGAAATGGCGTACAAGGAAGTTAAGAAAAGCGGCGTATTCGTCGTGCCAGGACTTGGCAAATTGGTAAAAGTACAGCGAAAAGCTCGCCAGGGACGCAATCCAGCTACCGGCGCTACTATCAATATTCCAGCAAAAACAGTAGTTAAATTCCGTGTTGCTAAAGCTGCAAAGGAAGCAGTTCTATAATCTCAGCTATAAAAAATCCCCGTTCAAATTTCTGAGCGGGGATTTTTAGTTTCAAAATATTTACTATGCTACAAAACCTTTTGGCCCTGTATGAGCCGAATGAGCACGGCAATAATCGCAAGCACTAATAAAATATGAATAAATGATCCTAAAACATGAAAACCTACGAAGCCAAGGAGCCAAAGAACAAAAAGGATAACTGCGATAGTCCACAACATATGAAAAAAATTAACATGAATTAGCACTGACTATAATTTTATTATACGCTCCTCAAATAGTGCGTCAAGAAAATTTCTTCTACGGATTAACTACAGGGTCAGGATTTGCCGGGCTTACTGGAGCGCTATTATTATCAATAGGCACGATTGCGCCCGTTAGGGCACCGAAAACAAAATTAACAATACTGTAAGCCGCTAGAATAATAAACAGACCAATAAGCGTATTCACAAAAGTACTTCGAGCATTTTTTGCCCGCTCCTCATCACCGCCAGCCGTCATATATTTAAGACCACTCCATAAAATCAAGACAAGCACAATAATACCCAGAAGACTCAAAGCCGACTTAACTAGTCGCGCTAAAATAGCACGAGGATCAGTCGCTTTCATCCCTAATAGATCGCCGAAAAACTGCAAGTTTTTCATAATACTAGGACCAGCAGAACCTGCCGTTGGCTCTACTGCGTTTGGTTGCGCCCCATCAAAATCCGTATTGGAAACATTTTGAGGAGTCGCTTCTAGCACATTGGGATTAGTTGTTGTTTCTACTTCTTGAGCCTGGCTAAATTGAGGAATGGAAAAACCGACAAGCACCAGACCAATAAAGATACCTACCATAATCTTTTGCCATTGATATAACATATTCTTATTATTTATATTCTGCATTTTTTGATTACAACAATATTTTTATAGTAACAAAAAGACTCTATTTATTCAACAGAACCGTTTCCACAAATATTAACTGATAATTATCGTGGCCGCGAAACTTCAAAATATTTTAAAAAATCGCTAACCAAATCCCTTTCTTTCAAAGCCGCGTCGATTGATTGTTCAATACCGATAATAAATCTTTCTAGAGGCGCTCGATTCTCGATGATAGATAAACTATACAAGGCAGTGCGAGCCTTATCAAGATAGTTATGAGCTAGCGCGCCAGCTCGTGGCAATGTCTTAGACCAAAACATATATTCCAACTCTGCCATGTCGTTTACTAAATCAATCTGTTCCCGGTCAGACCCCAAATCTTCTAACAACATAGTTACTACCGTACTTAGATGCCCTCGAGTCATGTCCTCCTGCCAATCATGCAGATCATCATTTATCTGCATGGGAATAAGGTAGTTTCTAAAATAACTAATTAGCGCATTCATCTCCTCTGAACCAATAGGAAATCCAAGCTGGTAAAATAATACTACCGAACCAAGTATATGGGCTGAAGCTGGTTCGTATTTTTTCTCATAATCGTCAAACTCTGGCAAACAAAAGGGTCGCTTAAAAAAACTATCGGCTACAGCTGTGCGACAATGCAAAGTTTCCCAAGTATTGGCTG
This sequence comes from uncultured Gammaproteobacteria bacterium, assembly GCA_964514995.1. Lineage (GTDB taxonomy): Bacteria > Patescibacteriota > Patescibacteriia > Magasanikbacterales > GWA2-37-8 > XYD2-FULL-39-9. Next base: position 67,194 of record CAZETA010000001.1, on the reverse strand, counting down.
CGTCTAACTTGTCCATTAGGGCATGAAAAAAAGCTTGCAAGCCAGAGGCGGGCGCTAAAATCTCTGTGAAAAATTTAATAAATTCACGAGCATACACATTGGCTGTGGGCAATAAATGAGGCAAGGCAGCTTCGTCCTTATCCCAAAAATCATCGTAGATAATAAAAGCTGTCCAAAATAAAATATTTGCTAGTCCCAGTCGAGCAATATATACATCCGAAAACATCTTACCTTTTTCACCCAACGCTTCTCGAAAATAAAACGGCATGAGCGACATTTGTTTATTACTATTGCCAGCAACGCTTTTTTCTAATTGCCCCAAAGCCAACTGTTGTAGCTCGTCTGCCAAAACTGAAAAACGCCCCCGAGCTTCTTGTTTTATAAGCTCAAACATCTGTGCTTCGGCTATGTCTGGGACTATATTTTCTACCAGCGGGATTGTCGCAACACCACTGTCCTCTATTGCCCAGGCCATGGCTACCGCTGGCGTTTGCTCCAATCCACTTGTCTGGGACTGAAGTCTGGCAGGTCTACCAGATACCTTAGAGACGAGTCGTTGAACTAACGTCGCACCAAACTCATTTGACTCAAATTTATTATGCAGTTGCGCTTGGTCAATAAAGGCTGAAAGTTGCGGTAAGCGCACGCTCTGGCCTGCCAAAAAATAACCGATTGCCGCATTAGCGCCAACATCAATTGGTGGTAGACTCTCCTGGCCGACCAAACTTACTAATATATTCGTCTTATAGGGCCCACCTTCCTGGACTTCATGGCCCGTAAGCGTTAGTAACAAATTTGCCAAAGCCCTCCCTTCGACAAGCTCACGATTGTACTTTGTCAAAGCCGCAAGGATTATACAGGTTGTGCCTAGGGGCACAGGAAAAATCCAATCTGAATTTTTGGCGCTTAACAAATACCGGGCTGCTTTATCTTTTATTTCTGCGAGTAACGGTTCGTCAGGTACAATAGCTAAGGCATCTAGAATAAGAGCAGTGGCAAGTAGCGACGGCACTCCAGTCATATCAAAAAAAGATCCGTCAGCCTGCTGCTGTTGTTTGAGAAACAGCAGTTGTTGGGTAAGTAATTTTTTGTTCGACATACAGCGCGAGAGGAAAAGTGACAGAAAAAGTTGTGTATAGCCCTTCTTCACTTTCTACAGTAATAGTGCCTGAAAAATCTTTCTCAATAATTCTTTTTGATAAAGACAAACCAAGACCGGTACCGCGAGAAAATTCTTTGGTAGTAAAAAAAGGTTCAAAAATTTTAGCTCGCAATGATTCTGGAATGCCCACACCTTTATCAGTTACTCTCAGGAGAATTTCCGTATCGGTGCGATTCAAAACAACGGACACAACTCGACTATCAAGATTTGGACGCCCCACGTACGCATCAATAGCATTAGCGACCAGATTGATGATGATTTGGCTGCATTTAGTCCGATCGCCGGTAATACAAACCAGCTCGGAAAAATCAAATTTAAAAGCAACATTATGCTGGCGAGCCTTATACGAAAGCACCTGCAGCACTTCTTCAATTTCTTCGTTTACAGAAAACGCAGCAATCGACTGCTCGCCCGCCATTTGCTTACGAATCGCCACAATAAAATCCTTCATTCTGTCACTCGCTCTCCTCGCCTGATTCAAACATGCTGCTGCCGGCTCTAACTCAGATGCTTGTGACTGAATTTGCTCAACATTTAATAACAGCGCACTCAAATGATTAGTCAAATCATGAAATAACCCTGAAGAAAGCCGTCCAAATTCGGCAAATCTATATAGTTGCGTCATTTTTTCCATTTGAGCTAATTTCAGCTCTTGAGTGCGCTCCTCTATTTTTACCTCCAGTAAATCACGTTCTTTTTTTAACTCACTCTCAGAATGACGTGCCCTGCCAAGCGCCCTACCAATTTCACGATTAGAGAGCCATGATACTGTGGTAATAACCCCAAAAATCAAGACGGTTACTAACACCTCAACCGGCCCCCACATATTTGTACGCCACTCACGACTAGTAATTACAAACTGAGCCCGTTGAAGATAATTAAGTCCAAACAAAAATATCGCAATGCCAAGGGTAAGAAAAACCGCCGCCTGAGCACTCATTAAAATTCCTGTCATCACAATTACGAGTACGAATAAGAGAATTTCCGCCTGCAGATCAACTCCCCATTTATACCCCATCAAAGCCGCTAGGATAAGATAGCCGGTCAAAAGCAATGAGGAAGCCGTACGGATAAAACCTCGACGTGATAAAAAATAGAGAAGTAGAAAAAATAATAAGGTTAGAAATAAGAGGAAAAAAGAGAGAGAATTCCTCTCAAAGCTATCCCTGTCAGTGACAACTAATCCGTGAACCCCATTAAGGATGGTAACACAAAATATTAAAACAATTGAACCGCTCAATAATATATTCAAAATAAATTCTCGACGCGCCACATCCTCTTCAGTCGCTCTCGGACGTACAAGCTGGTAAAGCCAATTCTTAATATGTTGCATACTCAATGAATTGCCTCTCCCTCCCACACTTGCCCTTCTAAGAGCGACTGCGGCCATTACACAGCCTGTTCAAATCAACCAAACCAAGGATCTCCGACGTGCACTTCGTGCGCAACCAGCGTCGTGAGGTACTGAGCATCACGAGCCTCCCTGTGCAACAAAATTTCTTCAATCATTTTTTTCATATATGCCATATACGATATAGTACATAACAGTCTTCGACTTTTATACAAGACTATGGCGTATATGATAGCAGGATGGAAATAAAGAAAAGTTAAAAAAATTATAAAATAAATTTCAAATTACCTACTATACTTTATTCGAAACAGCTATCGTTGACAGCCACTCAATCCGATAACCGCGACCCGGAATAGTCTGAATGCACTTACTGTCACGCGACAGCTGGAGCTTCTGGCGAAGACTACGGATATGCGCTTCAATCGTATTAGAGAATGGGTCGGCATTGATATCCCATACATGTTCCATAATTTTACCGCGCGACAAAACTACACCCGGATTTCGCATAAAATATTCAAGCAAGATGAATTCTTTTCTGGTTAAATAAATTTCTCGCTCTCCCCGCTTCACGCGATGGGCCTGCACTTCCAGAATGATATCTCCAATTTTGAGCACTTCTTCAGTAATGTGGGACTGACGTCGCAACAACGCCCGAACTCGCGCTAATAATTCAGTGAATGAAAACGGTTTTGTGAGATAGTCATCAGCGCCCGCATTTAGAAGATCTACTTTGGTATCAACCTCGTTTAAAACAGACAGGATCAGGATTGGCACGGTCTTCCCATCTTGGCGTATTTCTTGACAAATCAACCTACCGTTTTTTTTCGGCAACATGTTGTCCAAAATAATCACATCATACTCATTGGTACGAGCCAAAAATGAACCCCGCTCTCCATCAGCAGCCACATCAATAACAAAACATTCAGCCTCAAGACCGGTACGCAGCGGCATCGCAATATTTTCTTCGTCTTCTACTAATAACAGACGCATACAATTGCTTAGTCTATAATTAGTATAGCCGATTTAGAAGAAAAAATAAATTAGACGAAAGCTTGATTTGCTAAAAAATACTAGTTGCAATATCGGACGTTTTCTCTTTCTTATATGATAACCAGTCAAAATATATTTTGACTGTCACCATGGCTAGAACCATCGGTTGAGGCAACCGTAAAATAAGAATTGCGCCCGCACTCAATAATACCGTAAATTGCATAATAAAAATTCTTTTATACGGCCTTAGAAGAACAACATCAAAAACATTTTCCTTACGCAATGGTTCTTGGTACTTGCCAGTCAACAGGTAGTCAACCACAAACGCGTACACATGACCGACAAAAAGTGAGAGTAGCGACCAGCGCAAGGAAGGTATATTCCAAAACATCTCGCCCGCTTGCCACAATATATTAGCTTGATCAGGATCCCCCAAAAAAAATATAATCAAAAATAAGTGCGCTACCATAAAAAGGCTGAAGTGGCCAATAAAAAAAGGGATTAAAAATAACTTTGCATTAAATGGCGTACCGGCCCGATCCGCCGGAGTGATCGGCATTAAAAATAATAAGACCAGGGTAGACAGCCCAATAATACCGCTCTCTAACCAATACAACACCACTGTCTCAAGGACACTCCAACCGAGCAATAAAATGCCGACCAATGGAACTGTATTTGTCAGGATAAGCGCCATGGATGGGTTGAGTATTTTAGCGAGACGAACAAACCAATTTTGCGCTCTTAAATCTGTAGTTTTCATACAACACATTATTAAAGCTAAGAGGGGTTTACAGGAGATGCTGATCTGCGAATCGGATTAAATATTCGTCTTATTAGTTGTTGATATATAGCGGCAAGACCCATGAATCCAACCAGATACAGAATTGTTGCGCTGCCGGCTGGCACATTACCATATAAAAAATTATATCGGTATAATAGCGGCCAATGCAACAAATAAATTTCAAAAGAAAATAGACCAAACAAGTATAGTATCTTAAAATTAATTTTTTTTAGGAGAAATAGTACCATGATCGCGCCAACAGTAATCAAACTGGCCAGCACTTCCCGTTTCCAACTCTGACCATACGTAGGATGATAATACATGTAAATAAACAGGCCGGCAGCCATTGTCATCACCGCCCATCGACAAATGGTAGCCAGATACTTTCCTTCGAAAAAATACCCTAATCGTTCTGTCAGTTCGGTTAGAATTTTTGGCGGTTGATTAACAAAGACTCCGAGAGCCATACCAACTGGAAACGCCACAAAATGAAACCGATATAACTTAAATATCACCTCGGCAAAAGTGGCGGATACGCCAACATATCCTACGCCCCACCAACCGATCACCAACATAGCCAAAGCAGACAACAATGGAAATTTTCGCCAAAAGAGAATAGGAAATAATATATAATAAAAAAGTAAGGGCGTAATGTACCAAAGCGGAGAATTCAAATCGCCATAAATATCGGCATTAGGAAAAAATCCCAACATATTTTCTATCATGGTTTTGATTGGATATGTTTTATCCAGCCACAAAAAATCTAACAACAGAAAAAAGACAACCGTAATTAGTACGGGCACATACACACGCACTAATCGTTTGAGGTAAAAATTCCCTATTGATAATGGTTTTTGTATAGCACTCGCCACCAATCCATACCCGGATAAAATCAAAAACAAATCTACGCCCACACCCGCGTAATTGGATAACGGCACTAAAAACCGATGATCGCTGACCAAAAAATACCCAATATGGGACAATACGACCATCAATATTGCCAACCCTTTTAGCTCAGTCGTGGTTTCTAAGGAAAAAAAAGAAAATTTCTTCGCTTGACGAATAGACAACAGTAAGACGGCTACCAACAAGACCTCCACAAAATGAGTTTCACTAACGGCGTTAATAATCGAGATAATCATATAAAGAATCGGCCCAAACCGCGTAGCCGTAATCCGAAGGATGAAAACCGTCAGCCGCATAATACTCCTGGCCCAACATTGCATCTCCGCGGGTCAGTCCATATAGATCAATCACGTTAGCCTGCCGATTAACCAAGACTTCGTCCAATAAGGAGTTATACTGTTTGGTTTGTAGATTAAAATAAAACCTATATGGGGGTAAAAATATTTCCCTACTCCCGATAAACGGGATATTTATAACATTTAAATGTTGCGTCGTACGAGTAAGCCTGTCAACAATCTCAGACATTGTGTGTGAAAAAATTTCTGATGAAACTCGATTGTGCATATCATTGATCCCAACGGCCACCAAAACAACATCCGGATGAAATTGCGCCACCTGCGGCACTTGGTCTCGGAGCACATCCCCAGCGGCCGCCCCAGGAACAGCCAGATTCACTAATGTCACTTGCGCCTTCTGCTCTTCAGCCAATAATGCGGCGAGTTGATATGGATAGGTTTTATCTTCAGCGCTGGCGCCGACACCCGCTGTCAGACTGTCTCCCAAAACAACATACACTATTTTTTTACTGGGATTTGTTAATGCAGTCGGCAGAATTATGCGCTGACGCACACTGTAGCCAGGCAGATGTTTCTCACCAATAACACCATAGATATGGGCATAACTTCGGTTCAAATATATACCGACTCCTACAATGACGACTGATATAATAAGTATGTATTTCATGCAGAAAGTATAACAAAAACTTTCTGTTTAAGAAAGACTGATTTTGTTGGTATAATCAAGGCTAATACAAAGTTCCGCTTACTTCACTTGATTACTAATTACACCAGAAAAAAAACTCTTAATGTTTTCGACCGTCACATCAACAATGCGCTGTAGGGCTTCCACACTATTAAAGGCGTTGTGCGGAGTAATAATGGTATTAGGATGATCAATAATAAGGTTATTAATTAACGATGTTTTTAGTTTGCAATTATTATCAGCGCAGCTCATGACTTCTTCAAAATTCTGCAAAAGCCCTTCGTCCTCCAACACATCAAGTCCTGCTCCGGCTAAAGGACCTGTCTTAAGCGCCTGCAATAATGCTTCAGGCTCTATCAAACCACCGCGAGCAGTGTTAATGAGCAGACTACCCTGCTTCATAAACTTAATGTTCTTTTTATTTATCAAATGATACGTATTTTTAAACAACGGCGTATGCAATGTGACAATATCTGACTTTTTTAGCAGTTGATTAAGTGATGTGTAAGTAAAATTTAATTTTTTTGCTAATTCTTGATCTGGCTTTACATCATAGGCCAGCACGTTCATCTCGAACCCTGTAGCGATTCGTATAACATGAGAGCCGATATGACCGGTGCCCACTACGCCCAGAGTTTTATCTTTTATATCGACGCCTCGCAGTCCGTGAAAATCATAAATACCCTCTTTTACCCGCTTTACAGAATCAAACAGCTTGCGGGTCAAACCGAGAATTAGGGCAAACGTATGTTCGGCCACGGTATTTTCTCCATACGTGGGCACATTGACTACCGCAATTTTGCGCTGTTTGGCAGCTTTAAGATCAATATGATCATAGCCAACACTCATAGCTACGATTAACTTTAATTGCGGGAATCTAGCCATCATTTCTTTGGTTACCGGTGATTCAATAAATACCGCAATAACTTCCGCATCAGGATCAATATTAGACGCGCCTAACTTTTCACTATGCAGAGAGCATGAATAGTCTCGCAATAATGTTCGTGCGTTTTCATGCAGTCCGGGCCACAGTCCGTAAAAAGCAATGTGTGATTTTTTGATTGTTGACATAGTATGGTAATAGATACTCACTTTTAAATTATATCGAAATTACTAACGCAAGTAAAATACACACCAAACTCCTTCTGATGAAGAAGGGCTTTTTTAGTTAAGAAGTACAATTTGATAGTTTTTGAGTACTTTTAATTATATTGTAGGCTTAATCGAGACAGGTGGCAAACTTTTTTACTGCAAGCTTTGGCCTTTTTTTACCCATACCTTTCTTTTCGAATCGTACACCAAGATAATCTCTATATCTGTCATTTCATCAGGCGTCTCTACTTTTGATGAAAACCTGAAAATACAAGTATGATTTATAACTCCCCAATCTTCACCATGATCTCCTTCAACCATATACCTATATACAATCTCTCCACAGTTCTGCCGTTTAGCAGCACTAGATTTAACTACTGCAGACAAAGAAATTAGATTATTTCCCTCATCAAATTCATTCTGTATATATTCAAAATCAGTACGAGAAAGGCCATCTGCTACGGCAAGTTCTTCAATCTGTCTGGCTATATCACCAGGTTCAAAATGAGGCGCGTCAACATTTAAGCTGAAGTCTATATGTTTTGTAATCTCTTTGGGTATTTTTGGCTCCACAATGGTTTCCCCTACCGTATGTGTAACTCTTGATCGATCGAGCATATATTTATATCATCATTACATACATATGATGACAGATAGATGCAGGTTTTGCAAGGTAATTTATGAACCACTGATTACGAGTGGTAAACTTTGACCTACCATTTACAATTATCTATTTTTAAAATTTTATATTTACAATCCCTAAATCCACTAGTATCACGGGCTATTGTAAAACCATTCTTTATTAGGAAATCCTTTACAATCTCATCTCTATCATTTACTAGATCATAGCCGGAAATGAAACCAGTAACATTTTTAGGCTTTGTATATTCAATCATCTTATTTAGCAAAAAAGAACCAAGCCCATTATGTCTAAACTCAGCTAGAACAAAAATGTCTAAAATTTCTACACTGTCATTGTTAAATATAAAATGTATCCAACCCGCTAATTCATTTTTACTATCAGAAATCTCAATATTAAAAATAGGTTTATGGTCACCCAAAAAAGAAGGGGTCTCATAAAATGAAAAGTAATAGTCTAGGTTTTTTATCCTGACCTTTTTCTTTTCTAAACATAAACGAGTGTCATGCATCTTTATCACAAGATCAGATGCAAATGCCGTAATAAAGTACTTTTTTAAATAATCTAAGGAAACATACCCCTTACCATTATTGCCCCAATTAGCCCAATGATTGAATATCTTATAGCCATTCTTATCGTGTCCATATACCATAACAGCGTGTGCTAATTCTTCTTTTTTATCCTCCTCAAGATCTGGCATAGAAATTACACCGTCGTGGTCGGTATATATAGAACTAAATATTTCAAATTCTAGAGTAACTGGACTATAATACAACGCTTTCTTTATATCATCTGGCTGTAGTATTCTTTGATATAAACCTATTCTGATATTTTTTGCTAGTGCAATCTGTTTATCAGAATAATCAAAATTTTTATTTTGTGGATTTAGATCATGCTCGTGCTTTATAGGTAATACCCCGTAACCTTTCGCTAATCTTACACCCCATAAAGAAGAGGTGCCTTTATGAAAGCCATCATACCTTTTAATGTTCGTATCTATATACCGAATAGACAATTGCATATTATAAAACTATTTAATTTTTGCAACCAATGCATTAATTATTTTTGAAACTCGATCATCTAGAATAGAAACTGTGTGCCAAAACTTTGTAAATAATAATTCTCTCGCATTAAAAGGTACTTCACTACCAAAAGATCGTACAGGGTAGATAACATTTATTTGCTTATAAGAACGAAAAAAATCTAATAGACGAGGAAACCCCGGACAACCGCTCATAGATAGACCAAACGGCCATTGATTAAACCCACTCCCGAGCACATCTTTTTTACATGAGATTGCTAGAAACCCTGGACTATACTCCTCTTCAGGTATATACCTGGCAATATAGTCACCATACCCGTCCCAACGAAGCCATATTCTACCATCTTTATTTATGTGACCTTTTGCTTGATTAGGAAGATAGAAAAATTCGAATATAAAACAACCTGGAGTATTTGTATAAGGAGGCCTAAAATCAAAAAAGTCCGCGTCATCTAAGATGATATCGTCCCCTTTTACATCTTGGTTAAACTCCATATTATCAAGACCCCAAATATTAAATGCGTAAAGAGGGCCGCCATCGTTATTGCGTAAAAATAAATTTATACTCTTAATAGCAACCCCTTTAAAAAATCCTACCGTCTTAAAAACACCACTCCTGAGACCGGTTTCAGATATCTGAGCAAACCCATTACCATGATGTGAAAACTTTGGCTTAATAAAACTTGTGTGCCAAGTATTTTTTTTATTAATTTTGGAATTAGTAAATTCAGCAGGTTTTAAATTTCTCGGAATAGAGGTTTTCGATACTAGATAATTCTCACCGTAACTTTTTATTAAATCCTTAATAAAAAATCCGCCATCTGAGTAGTAGCCTATTATAAATAAAGGAGTGATCTTATTATTACTTCTATAACAAACTCTAATCTTTTTCATAAATCGCACTAATTTAATTATAGAAAAGCTGAATTAAGCTTACCATAACTCAAACTATTAATCTCAGCAAGTAAATTTCTCTATGTTTACACTAATCGACGATATACGGCATCGATTTCGTCGGTTTAGAGTCGATTGTAGCTTGTGCATATCGCTACATTGGCTTTATTTTTCCTGTATGTTAAAATGAAATCGACTTTTATAAGTCGGTACAATTAGCGACCTAAACTTTAGGGCAACCTAAGGCATGGTCATCAAATCTACGTCAGTAAAACGGTCTTTTTGACCGGGTTCTGCTGACGTAGTCTACCTCCGAAAGGTGGTAGGGCGACCGAAAGGTTGCCGCCCGGATAAAGGGGCCGTTTTTGTTTGTATGCCAGAATCATTATCATTTGGAAAATCGTGTGAGTATAGAGTTGTATCAGAGCTATTGAGCCATAATTTTGATGTCTATGTTCCGATAGTAGATGACAAAGGCATTGATTGTATTATCCGACAACAAGATGGCAGGCATATAGATATTCAGATAAAAGGCAGGCTACCGAGATGGATCTTTAATGTCGGAAAGTTTGAGCCACGAGAAAACTATTATTTTATTCTGATACCGCCTGATAAAAATATGTATGTCATTGATTCTAAAACGATCAGCACATGGGTTGATGCCTACGGAAAGTTATCTTGTACTCAGGCAATAAAAGACACCCTACTACACAAGTACCAGTATAAGGGAGGCAAAGACTTTAATAGGTTGCTCCATTTCTGATTTTTGACTATTTGTCTTATAAATATAAGCAAAGGTCGATTTATTGCTTCTATATATACTATGATCACTAATTATCCGGAGTGGATTATAAAATGGGTATTAATCATTATTGTGGTTATTGCCCTCTACTCTATCCATATTGGTCTGGGTGTGATTGGCACTGTGATTTTAATTGCCTATCTCAGAAGACTGTGGAAAGAAGAGTTTGGACCATGGGATAACTTTGGCAATCCCCTATAGTTCAATCCGTATAACTGCTAAAACGTCAGTATAAGAGCTGTTTGTTGTTAAATATGACATACCCCATTGCTGGTGGGGTTTGTTTTTTATACGTCAGCCTACACATTAACTAAAAACAGCCTTCCCAAAAAGAAAGACTGTTTTTAAATGTAATATCTTCATCCGAGCTCACACAACGTAACAATAATATTATTAGGTTGTGCGAACGGCTCGGATGAAGTGTCTGTGAGCCGCCGCGGTCGCACGGTGCGGCCGAGTCGTCGTCGATCTGCCTACGCTTTAGTTCCAGTCCAGTCAGCTTTGCAGCCAACTGGCCCGAAACATGGTCAGCAGCTGCAGTTGCTGCTGAAGGGGCGGTCATGCCCCAGCGTCCCGCCGCACGTCGAGCAACGCGGGCCGCGCCGCTCGATCCAGCGGTCGTACTCCACCTTCGACCAGTCGAAGGGCGGCAGCTTGTCGGTCGGGAACTCGGCATCCCGACCGCGGTCGGGTCCGTGGGACATCTCGTCGGTGACCGGCATCGCCGCGACCACCGGGGGCTTACTGGGCGTGCTCATGGAATCAATCCTCCTTTGAGTTGCTTCTCCATCATCTTTGCCAGCCCAGCAGGCCAACAAACAGACGGTGGTTTATCGCTCCTCCCAGCTAAAGAGTATTATTAGCTTAGAACACTACTCTCTATGTGGGAAGGGCAATTGTTACTTCTTAGCACGTCTATTTTTTCCTTACTTTAAGTTAAAGTAATCGAATTACTATATCATAAAAACACTAATTTGTCAATAGAGTTGCATATTTAACCATATTTCAACTAGTCAAACCTCTTGGCAAATCCCCTGCTTGATAGTAGTATCAAAGTGCATTTATTCACTTATTCGTAAACTCCGTTTTAACGAAGTTAACTATCTAGCAACCTAAAGAATATATAAAAAACCAACCATTGTAGATTTAGTTGGTTTTTTATAGAAATTATTAAAATAAATGGCGGTTTTTGACAACTGTGTCAGGGGAGAGATTCGAACTCTCGACCTCGGGGTTATGAATCCCGTGCTCTAACCAACTGAGCTACCCTGACATGTAATAAGCAAGATAATACTACTAAAATTAGCCCTTAAAGTCAATACAATTATTGACTTTAATTTAAAATTAGGTATAATATGGCTACTCTATTTGGCCTCATCGTCTAGTGGCTAGGACACCACGCTTTCAATGTGGTAACACGGGTTCGATTCCCGTTGGGGCTACAGCCATACAATTCTAAAATAGCCAGGATAGATATGGCATTAGAATTATGTTAATTCTCGGCATCGAATCATCCTGTGACGATACATCCGTGGCCTTATTAGACTGTTCTGATAATGGATTTTTTGTGGTGTCAGAAAAAACCGCCTCCCAAATTGATGTGCACAAAAAATATGGCGGCGTGGTACCGGAAATCGCCGGCCGTATGCATGCGGAAAAAATAGTACCGCTTATTGAAGCAGTCCTTGAGAATCAACCGCGGCCAGACGTGATTGCGGTGACTGCCGGACCGGGACTCATTACCGGATTACTTGTTGGTGTAGAAGCTGCTCGCACCCTCTCTTATGCCTGGAATATACCGCTGGTGGCCACCAACCATATCGAGGGACATATCTATTCAACCCAAGTGGTAAACCCTCAATTAGAAAATGCAAAACTTGTTCAACCTGCAATACAATTTCCCGCTCTCGCTCTGATCGTCAGTGGCGGACATACGGAATTAATTCTAATGAAGAATCATGGCCAGTATAAAATTCTTGGCTCAACCAGAGACGATGCGGCCGGAGAATGTTTTGATAAAGTTGCCAAACTCCTTGGACTTCCGTATCCAGGCGGACCGCAAATATCCAAATTAGCTCTGGAAGGAAATACCAAAGCCATCCACTTCCCTCGCCCCATGCTTGATAGCGGCGATTATAACTTTAGTTTTTCGGGACTGAAAACTTCGGCACTGTATTGGTTGCGGGACAATCAAATTTCTGGCGTCATCCTGAGCAACGCGAAGGATCCCTTAAACACAAACGAAAGGGATTCTTCGGTCGATTCTCTCCCTCAGAATGACAACCAAACAACCGGTGGCGTTTCAATCAATGATTTTTGCGCCAGCTTTGAACAGACCATAATTGATGTGCTGGTCACAAAAACCATCAAAGCCGCGGAAGAGTATAAACCAAAAACCGTCATTCTTGGCGGCGGTGTCAGTGCCAATAAAAAACTTCGCGAAACTTTACAAAAAGAAATCAATGCCAGATTTCCTGAGATGAGTGTACAAATTCCAGAATTAAAATATGCCATGGATAACGGCGCTATGATCGCGGCGGCCAGCTATAATCATGCTCTCAAAAAAGAATTCACTGCTTGGGAAAAAATTATGGTTGACCCAAATTGGAAAGTAGATACTACTCAATAATTGTTCTCAATTCTTCTTCTAAGCCAGGTTCGCCAGAAACGACAAAGGAAGTGTTGATACTTTTTTCTCCGACACGCAAAACCACCTTCTTTTCTCCTGGATATTTTGCCAATATTTGCTTGATCACCTCGGCATTATTTTTTATTTGCTCTTGCGTTAAGAAGATATCAAATGTATCAAGCAATTTTTCTTGCGGAGATTCTTTTACAGGTGCTGCGCTTTTCCCCATAGACAGCTGATGTGCCAGCATACCGACATTATCTTTGCCTAGTACGTAGGCCTTTTCTACAAACAATTTATCATCTCCTTCTTCCTCCGAAGTACGACCAATCACACACACAGGCCTGCCTTCCACCCAGACATCGGCTGTGGTTTCGTAGGTTTTTGGAAAGACCAATAACTCCAAACTGCTAGTGGTATCCAAAATTTTTACAAACATCATCGCTTTGCCACTACGGGTAATTTTTTTCTTTGTAGAATCAATCATGCCGCCCACCACTACCCATTGGTTGCGGGCTTGACTGGATAGATCTTTGAGGGGCACCAAGGCTGCTTTCATCTGTTCCTGATAAAAGCTAAATGGATGAGAAGTAATATACAATCCCAATAATTCTTTCTCCCAAGTTAATTTTTCCGCTTCGGTCGCATTTACCGCTTCTGCCAACTTTAATTTGACCACTGTATCGATGCTCGTACCACTAAACAATGAATGCTGGGATGAAACCTGTCGATCATCGCGAGTTTGTTTTACAAACGAAAGCAGGTTATCAATATTGGCGAGCAACACCCCTCGATCATGACCAAAACCATCCAAAGCGCCGCATTTGATCAAACTCTCTATTGATTTCTTATTGAGATCTTTATCTGTCACTCTGGTTAATAAGTCTTGCAGGTCTTTGTACTTCCCATTTGCCTTGCGCTCACGATAGATTGCTTCAGCAATGTTTTCACCAAGATTTTTAATACCGTTTAAGCCAAACCGAATATGGGCCTGCTCACCCTCTGTACCGGGGATCATGGCAAAACTCTTGAAACTTTCATTGATATCGGGCGGCAAGACTTTTACACCCATGCGCTCGCATTCATGGATGATTTCGGGGACTTTATCAATATCACCACTTTCTGCGATAAGTACCGCCGTCATATATTGCACCGGAAAATTTGCTTTGAGATATGCCGTCTGATACGCCACGACCGCATAGCTGGCCGCATGCGCTTTATTGAACCCATACGCCGCAAACGGCTCGATGCGTTCCCACAAGCGATCGATTTTTTCTTGAGACAATTTTCCGAACTCCTTAGCGCCTTTATAAAATTTCTCTTTCTGCTTAGCCATTTCTTCGGGAATTTTTTTACCCATGGCCTTACGGAATTTGTCGGCTTCTTCCCAATTGTATCCGGCTAAATTGATAGCGGTCAGAAGCACGTCATCCTGGTACACAATCAACCCCAGAGATTGATCGAGATAGTCTTTCATGCGCGGATCTTCATACTCAATCGTCTGAGGATTTTGCTGACGCTCAATATAGCTCGGGATTGAATCCATAGGCCCCGGACGAAACAGGGCCACCATGGCCATGATATCAAAAATAGAGCTGGGCTTCAGTTCTTTTAAGTATCTAGTCATGCCGGAACTGGACATCTGAAAGACACCGACTGTTTCTCCGCGCGCCAACATCTCATATGTTTTTTTGTCATTCCATGGATACAAATTGTAGACATTTATTTTTTGGCCGGTTGTTTTCTCGATAATCTCGATAGCGTTACCAAGGATAGAAAGATTGCGGATGCCCAAAAAATCCATCTTAAGCACTCCGGCCGCCTCTACCGCATGCATTTCATATTGAGTGACGGTTTTATCCCCGCCGGTTTCAAGTTGCACGGGAGTAAAATCCGTAAGCGGTGTAGGGGAAATCACCACGCCCGCCGCGTGAATAGAGGTATGCCGGGCGCAACCCTCTACTTTTTGCGCGAGATCAAGCAGCCGTTTCACCTCTGCGTTCTTGTCATATAACTTTTTAAGTTCTGGTTCAAGGGTTAACGCTTTAGCAATCGTCATCTGAAACCCTTGGGCGCCAAATGGAATCAGCTTGGAAATCTGATCACAAAACGAATATGAATAGCCAAGCGCTCGGCCCACATCGCGCACCGCGCCTCGCGCCGCCATCGTACCAAAGGTAATGATCTGCGCGACTTTATCGGCGCCATATTTTTTGGTCACATAAGCAATCATCTCATCGCGCCTATCGTCGGCAAAATCGCCGTCAATATCGGGAGGACTCGGACGAAATGGATTCAGGAAGCGCTCAAACGGCAACTTAAAATACAACGGATTGTCCATGACAATACCCATAGCAAAGGAAACAACAGAGCCAGCCGCCGAGCCGCGAGTGGTCACCATAATGCCATTATCCCGAGCGTAATTGATATAATCAGCTACGGTCAAAAAATATGGCGAATAGCCCTTCTTGGCAATAATATCTAGCTCGTAATCAGCGCGTTTCTTTACCTCTTCAGTCATCTCGATCCGTTTCGGCAATTTTTCATACACCTGCTCCCGCAAATACTCGTCCGCGGTTTTCCCATCCGGAATTTTGATATCCGGAAAATGCCATTTATTTAATTCCAATTTCAAATCCACTCGCTCTGCCAACTTCACGGTGTTTTCTATAGCCTGCGGAATGTGTTTGAAACGACTGATGATATCTTTGGGCGCGCAGAAAGAATAATCAACCGCGCTCATACTGTTACGACTATCGTTCTCCAGAGTTTGGCCGTCGCGAATACAGGTAAGGACATCCTGCGCCTCGGCGTCCTGAGGCTCGAGATAGTGCGTATCACGAGTGACGATGAGCGGTATGCCTGTCTCAGCAGACAACTGCGCCAATTTAGTATTCACATCCATCTGTCCTTCTAGCGCCGGTAAATCCATCATCTCTAAATAAAAATTTCCGATTCCAAAAATATCTTGGTACTCCAAAGCGACTTTTTTTGACTTCGCATAATTATCTTCTTTGCGCAAAATCCACGGTATCTCACCTTCAAGACAACCTGATAACGCCACTACTCCTTCGTGATATTGTTTTAATAATTCTTTATCCACCCGCGGCTTATCGGTGAATCCTTCCAGCTGCGAAATAGAAATGAGCTTCATTAAATTTTTATAGCCCGCATAATTGAGAGCGAGAAGCACCAGGTGATAGGTATTCTCTTCTCGATTTTTTTCCAAATGACTACCCGCAGCGATATACACTTCTACACCGATAATCGGTTTGATACCTTCTTTCTGACATGCCTCATAGAATTCGATGGCGCCATACATATTGCCGTGGTCAGTCAGAGCCAAAGCAGTGTAACCTAATTTTTTGGCACGACCAACCAGCTCGTCTACTTTTGGCAGCGCATCAAGCAGAGAATAATGGGAGTGGTTATGGAGGTGAACAAAGTCTGACATAGTTTTCATATCTTACCCCAAAGAAACAACAAAATCAACGACTAAAAAACTCCCATTACGTGGGAGTTTTCTGTTATATAAGTGTTTATTTTTTTATATTCTTCACGGTCTTTTTCATCTTTTTTGCCGTGGCTTCAACGGCTTTTTCTACCGCGTCTCTAGCCGCAGTATTTGCTCTGGCCGAACCCTTATTAATCCACTCCGTAGCTTTCTTGCTTACCACACTTTTTACCATTCCCGCCACTCCGCCGCTAGCCATACTCAACAGTCCATGAATATTTTCCACCTTATCTCGCAAATAATTAATTGCTTCAGTAAGCATTTGCAATCGGGAACGAAACTCCTCGGCGATCTGATTGGCATTTTTTAAAATTCTAGTCACGTAATAGAACATCCAACAAAGAAATACGGTAACCCACAATACACAGAACGCGATGACGAGATATAAAATATCTTTTGAAGATTCAATCATATTCCCTCCAAAATTAAAAAATTAATTTAATATAATCATATTATCTCATCCACAAAAATTTGTGTCAAGAAAAAATTACCGTATCTCCGCCTTAAATTTTTCTTTTAGAAGATTAACTACTTTCTGATGCGCTTTTTCCACTTCTTCCGTCACGAGTGTGCGGGAAGAATCTTGATACACCAGTCGATAGGCCATGCTTTTTTTATCTGCGCCAAGATTTGCGCCCTCGTACACATCAAATAATTCTACTGATTTAAGTAATGGATCGATATTAGCTACAGCCATCACAACATCGGCGTGTGAAGTATGTTTACTTACCACAAAAGCAACGTCACGCTCTACCGACGGAAATTCAACCAAAGAAATATACTTCTTTTCTACCTGTGCCATCTCGACCACTTCGCTTAGATTTAACTTCACTACCCCCACACGTCCCTCTACACCAAAATTCTGGGCTACGAGCGGATGCAACTCATACACTGAACCAACTATTTTATCCCGCATAACTAAATCGGCACATCGGGCCGGATGCCTTCCGATACCAACAATTTCTGATTTTGCAGCTAACAATCCCGGCAAGATCGTTTGCCCAAACAATTCGACAATTTTTTTTGCTTCCCAAAACGGAGTCTCGGTTCTCTTATCCGTACATACGGTAGTAAGCCAAGTATCTTGTCCCGGCAACAAAGCGTCGGCGCTTATCTCTACTTTAAACCCAGGATCTTCTGATCTGAAAACTTTACCGATTTCAAATAATTTCAAACTCTCTTTACCTGCCTGATTACGCTCTGTGTTTTCTAACAGATTTAATAATAGACAACGGCGGAGATATGGCTTCTCTTTTGACAACGGATTATCTAAGGCAACATATTTCAAAACATCATCTTCCATCTTTTCTATCTGGCTGCCACTGACAAAAGAATAATTATAGACTTCTGTATATTGCAAAGAATTTACTAATACATTCTTAACTTTCCGTTCTAATTGTCGCAATTTATTTTCTTCCGGCGGGTTAATAGGAAAATCTGGCATCATGGACGGAATTTTATCATAACCGTACACACGGACAATCTCTTCCACTAAATCTTCGGCAATAGAAATGTCTTTGGTCGCGCGCCAACTCGGAATTTTGACCGACCATTCATCTTTTTTTTCTTTTATCTCAAAACCTAATTGTTCTAAAATTTTTGTTACCTCTTTTTTCGGCAAAGCAATACCAATTTTTCTTTCTACTAAATTTAAATTAAATTGTATCGGCCCTTGCTTGAGACTAAATTTTGATTCGTCGACGACTTTAGTGGCAACTTTCGCTCCCGGACAAATCTGCAATACAAGCTCAACCGCTTTTTGCAAAGCAAGCGCAGTCATGTGTGGGTCCAAACTCTTTTCAAATCGGGCCGAAGAGTCGCTGCGCAAACCTAACTTAGTGGAAGTGCTGCGAATAGCAGCGGCATCGAAATTAGCTGATTCAAAAACGATAGTGCTGGTCTGCTCGGTGATACCGCTATGCAGGCCACCCATCACACCAGCGATAGCCAATGACTTATCCTCCGTACAAATCATCAACATGGAAGAGTCTAGTTTTCTCACCTGCTCATCAAGCGTCACAAACTCTTCTCCCTCTTTGGCGTTTCGGACTTGTATTGTTATTTGTTTATTACCATCTGCTAATTGCTGGGCATCAAACGCGTGCATCGGCTGACCCAAATCAAGCATGACAAAATTTGTAATGTCTACGATATTATTGATACTGCGGAGACCTACTGCCATCAAACATTTTTTCAACCATTCCGGCGAAGGGCCGACTTTCACCCCAGACACAGCCACGGCCATATACCGCGGACACAACTTACCATCTTCAACTACGACTTTAATACTCATTTCTTTTCCAGCCTTGATCTTGCCTGTCTTATACTCCTTTAAATTTTTATTAAATAACACCGCCACTTCTCTAGCCATACCGTAGTGGCCCCACAAATCAGGGCGGTTGCTCAGTGACTTGTTATCAATTTCTAAAATTGCGTCATTGAGCTCTAACGCCTTGACCAGCGGCGTTCCCGGCTTGGCTTTGATAAATGATAGATCTAAAATTTCTTTTTCTTCTTTGAGAGGAAATACCTCACCCAGTCCGATTTCGGTAGAGGCACAAATCATGCCTGCAGACTCTACGTCACGAATTTTGGTTGGTTTGAGCTCTATCAATTCACCCTCTCCATGCCATTTCACTTTAGCGCCGACTTTGGCGAGCGCCACCTGCATCCCCGCGGCTACATTGCTACCGCCACAGACAATTTGTAATTTTTCACTCCCAACATCAACTATACAGACTTTCAATTTATCGGCATTGGGATGTTTTTCTACAGATAGAATCTTCCCAATTACAACATTCTCCAAATTTTTTCCTTGGACTTCTATATTTTCTACTTCCACGGTACTTGCCTTCAGCCGAGCGGCTACTTCCTCAGGCGCAGTGGAATCAGAAAGATTAACGAATTTTTTGAGCCAATTATAGGAGACTAACATACTATTTCATTCTCATTAATAGCACCCTTTTTTACTGCTTCACATGTAGTTTTATCATTAATTTTAATAAGGGCAAAAATTCCACTAGTAAACAAAATTGTAGCAATTGAAAAAATACCGAGACTAATTCCTAATACTTTTAACATTCTTTTAAAACTAAACTGCTGTTGATTTCCCATATTTTAATCTAAAACTGTTCCAAAAATTTCAAATTTCCACTTTCCAATAATCGCACATCTTCTATGCCATATTTTAACATCACCAGTCTCGTCAATCCAAAACCAAAGGCAAATCCTTGATAAACACTTGGGTCAACATTTCCTTCTCGCAAGACATTTGGATGAATCATACCTGCGCCAAACACCTCAAGCCAGCCAGTCTGCTTACACACTCTGCAGCCAGAACCTTTGCACAAATAACAAGTTACTTCCCCATTTACTCCTGGCTCTACGAAGGGATAAAATTTCGGCCGCAGACGAATCTTGGTTTCTGGACCAAAAATATATTGAAAGACTGACTGTAAGACGCCTTTCATATGCGCAAAGCTGATTCCTTTATCCACCATCAATCCTTCAAGCTGATAAAAAGTATGTTCGTGACGAACGTCAGTAGCTTCATTACGGAAACATTTCCCCGGCACAATACCACGTAGCGGCGCGCCGTATTTTTGCATAGACCGTACCTGCACGGGCGATGTATGCGTCCGCATCACCCAATCTGGATGATCTTTGATATAGAAGGTATCCTGCATGTCCCGTGCCGGATGATTCTGTGGGATATTTAAAGCAGTGAAATTATAATATTCACTTTCTAGTTCTGGACCATCTAACACCATAAAGCCCATGGACGTAAAAAGATCTTCCAAGTCGTTTTGGATAATAGTATTGGGATGTAAATGGCCAACTGTTTGCGGAGGCAATACTGGCTGCGTAATATCGATATATTCTTTCTCAAGCAGTCCTGACATTTCCTGAGCTACAAATTCTTTTTTCTTGTTTGCAAATAGTTCTTCTAGATTTTTCTTTACTTCATTTGCCATCTGACCAACTTCTTTTCGTGCATCCTCAGTCAGATCTTTCAGACCTTTTAAGAGTTCGGTAAGCTGACCGCCCTTGCGGCCAAGCAGTTTGTTTTCCAGTTCTTCTAATTGCAATTTGTCTTTAACTGATTGCAGTGCTGATAAAGCCTCGGTCTTTAATTGTTCTAATTTTTCTTTCATACACAATCTTCCTACCTATTAAACAAATTCGTAAAAAATCCTCCAAAATTTCCCAAGTCTTTAATCGTAATTAATACCACCAATGAAATCAAAACAAAAAATCCAATGCCATGCGCTATCTGTTCATATTTCTGATTGAGCGGCTTGCCTTTAATCTTACTAATCAACAAGAACAAAAATCTCCCGCCATCAAGTGCTGGGATTGGCAAGACGTTGATAATAGCCAAATTGAGAGATAGCAACGCCATAAAGTTAAGCAGATAATTGAAACCAAGCTTGGCTACCTTGCCAGTCATCACGGCGATACCCACCGGACCAGACAGCGCTTCTCCGACTGGTGCGCCAGCAAACAGTTGGGAAATTAGATAATAAAAAGATAAGACGATTTGTTTGAGATACAATCCGGTCATGACAAAACCGTAATAAATAGCTTTGTACCATGGATACTTGACTGTACCGACTTCAACTAGAGCGACGCCGATCTCGGCTTTGCCACTATCTGCATGCACGAGCGGCTTGATATTTTTTTCTACTATTTCATCGCCTCGTTTTACCACCACCTGTATTTCATTATTTTTATGCGCCTCTATATACGCAAGCAATTCTTTTACGGTTATAATTTCTGCAGAATCCAAGCTGACAATAACATCACCGCTTTGCAATCCGGCCTCGCTTGCCGGTTTGCCCACTATCGCATCCATAATTTCTAGATGGGCATTCTCTACTCTGGCATCAGGTGGCAGACTATCGGTCGCTTGTGGCGCGCCGAGCATAAAAGCGATTGATAGAAATACAAGTGCAAGCAAGATGTTCATAAACACTCCAGCTAGCAGTGTTACTCCTCGTTTCCATGCTTTTTGGGCGGCAAAACTATCTGGCCCGGCTTCTTCGCCATCTTCACCTTTGATTTTTACAAACCCACCGAGCGGTAATAAATTAACCGAATACAGTGTGCCAAAATTTTCGTCTGGCTGTTGTTTGCCCCAAACAAATTTCCAAATTCTTTTGCCAGTTTCATCTTTTCTGGATTGCAAACCAAATAATCGAGGCGGAAAACCAAAACCAAACTCATGGACTTTCATCCCGCTCTTGCGGGCTGCAATAAAATGCCCAAATTCGTGGGAAACTACCAATACTAATAGAACAGCTACAAATATTAACAAAGTGACCATATATAAGTATGTAAACTTGTTATTTTTATGGCTATATCATATACTAAGGTAATAAAAAAGCCAATAGCCTACCCATTAGGACTTTTGACTTTAAAACCTTTAACTTTTAACTAATTGTATGTCCGTAGCATATATAGTACTCGCAGCTATAGCCGTAATCGCTTTATGGCTTATTGCTGTCTACAACGGTTTGATCCGTTCAAAAAACAGAGTTGACGAAGCCTTTAGCGATATCGATGTCCAGACCAAACGCCGTTATGATTTGATTCCAAATTTGGTGGAGACGGTAAAGGGCTATATGACTCACGAACAAAATACACTGGTAAAACTGACCGAGGCTCGTACTGCGGCTATGGCTGTGCAGAACAAACAGGGTGCCACTTTGCAAGAAAAAGAACAAGCGGAAAATATGCTGTCCGGCACTCTCAAAACTTTATTTGCGGTTTCTGAAAATTATCCTGATCTTAAGGCCAGTCAGAATTTCTTGCAACTACAAGATGAAATCAGTGATACGGAAAATAAAATCCAGGCTTCTCGCCGCTTCTACAACGGCAATGTCCGCGATTTCAACACCAAAATTCAGGTTTTCCCTACCAACCTTATTGCCAACTCACTAGGATTTAAGAAATACGAATTCTTCCAGACTGATGCCGCGCAACGAGAAAATGTACAGGTGAAGTTTTAAATTTAGTAACTAGCAGTGTAATATGGAAGACGATGCAGTATACAGAAAAAATGCAGATATGGCAAGGCTGTCTTTAGAAAAAATAAAAGTAGAAGTAGCTAAAATGGATAAAATTGGATTCGAGTTAGCAGAGGGCATAAAAGAAGGTGATGAAATTAAAGAAATGACAGATTTAATCACTGCAGGGACTGAGACTAGCTATAACTTTGATGATATTGTTTTTTATTCTAAAAAGTACGGGATACTCATGTTTCAACATTCAGAAGTTACAAACTATGGGATCGCCCGATCACTTCGTTGGACGGATAAAGACAACAAATTTCTCTTAGAACTCTTTAATTATAGCAACAATTGTCGAGTTACGTACATTGGGGAATATAAAAAATAAAATATGTATTCCCAAATAACCTCAAACAAAAGACGCTCAGTAGTCCTCATGATGATATTTATTATTATTATCCTTGGTTTAGGGTATTTGTTTGCTGGCTACGAAGGAATATTTCTGGCTGTTATATTCTCCGTGCTCATGACGAGCGTTTCTTATTTTAAAGGAGATAAGATTGCCTTGTTTACGAGCGGCGCTAAGCCTATTGCTAAGGAGGATAACCCGTATGTCTCTCGGATGATAGAAAATCTGTGTATCACCAGCGGCATGCCAGTACCAAAAATATATATTATCCCCGATCCAGCTATCAACGCCTTTGCCACCGGCCGCAAACCAGAGACCGCTTCAGTGGCGGTAACTACCGGCGCTATAGAAAAATTAACCAACGAAGAGTTAGAGGGGGTCTTGGCGCATGAGCTATCCCACATCCAAAACTATGATATTCGCTTCATGATGCTTGTCGCTGTTATGGTCGGCGCTATCACAATTTTAGCCGATATTTTCTTACGGACCAATCTTTTTCGCCGTCGCGATAGTCGTGAAGGTGGACAGGCCATGGCTGTGCTGATGATCGTTGGCGTAATCTTAGCTATCCTCTCTCCCCTTATAGCCGAGCTCATAAAACTTGCCATTTCTCGTCGCCGTGAATATCTGGCTGACGCCTCAGGATCGCTGCTTACCCGCTACCCACAAGCCTTGGCAAATGCCTTGGAAAAAATTGCCGCAGAAAATATACCCATGCAAAGAGCCAGCAAGGCCACGGCCCATCTCTTTTTTGCCAATCCTTTCTCAGGCAAAAAACTCGCCAATTTATTTTCCACTCATCCTCCGATTCAGGATCGGATAAACAAACTACGTAATGTAGTTATTTAATAAATATGCAAACTTCCGACCAGCGTCCTAAAGTCGGTATCGGTGTTGTTATTTTTAAGGACGGAAAAGTACTTTTAGGCAAAAGGAAGAATGCCGGCGGCGATGGTGAAGATGAATATGCCGGGCCAGGTGGACACCTAGAACACATGGAGTCTTTTGAAGAATGCGCAAAACGAGAAACACTTGAAGAGGCTGGAATTGAAATACAAAATGTTAGATTTTTGAGTTTGTATAATCTAAAAAATTACGCTCCAAAACATTATGTGAACATTGGCCTGGTGGCGGATTGGAAAAGTGGCGAACCAAAAGTAATGGAACCAGACAAATGCGAGAGTTGGGAATGGTATGATTTACAAAACTTACCCGCCAATCTATACGGCACTATGAACAATTATTTTGAAGCCTTACGGACTGGAAAAAATTTTTTTGATGCGTAAACTACTCTCCTTTTACAATCTTGCTTACCTCTACAACCTTCTCACCCATCACCCCTTCACTGACAGCCTCTAAATTCAACCTCATTTTATTTTCAGTATTAGAAGCCCGGACATTGAACCACCAGTCAGGCCAGGCAAAAGAAAGGCCGTCAAAATCATACTGCAAATTTGCTCCATACGTTTCTTTCAACTTTGCAAATACCGCTTCTTTATTAGCCACGGTAAAATTTATTTCTCCAGAATGAAAATATTTTTGTAGTGGCGCAATATACTCAGCCATATTTTTTCCACTCGCAGATAACTCTTCTAAAACTTTTAATGCAATAATTTCCGGCATCTCAAATGAACCGTACGGCATTTTGACAAAAAAGTGTCCGGATGACTCTCCCGAAAATGGCGAATCTACTTCGCGCATTTTTTCCTTGATGAGTGAATGTCCTACTCGCGTCACTACCGGCACTCCGCCGTTTTCTTCTATCATATCTATTGTGATTTTCCCCGGACGAATATCATAACAGATATTCGCGCCTGGATTGTCTCGCAAGAAAATCTTTGCCAATATGCCCCGCATAATGGCTGGCTCGACGGTCATACCGGCGTTGTCTATAAAGAAAATCCTGTCTGCATCACCATCAAGCGCAATACCCAAATCAGCTCCGATCTCTACCACTTTTTGCTGCAACGCTTTATTATTCTCATCTTTGAGCGGGTCGGCTTCGTGATTAGGAAAATTCCCATCAAGTTCAAAATACAGCGGTACCAGTTCGCATGGTAGATTTTTAAAAAGTTCCTTCATAAGAGGGCCGCCCATGCCATTAGCTGTATCAACTACAATTTTATAAGACTTTATTTTACTGATATCAGCTTGTGTTAGCCCAAATCGTATTTGATCTTGCAAGACTCCTTCACGCTTTGACATACTTCCCTTCTCCATAACTTGAGGAAAAGTATCTTCAACTACTCTATCTCTGATTTGCATAATACCTGTATCGCCACTCACTGGCACAGCCTTGGCTCGAGTCATCTTGAAACCATTGTACTTGCCCGGATTATGCGAAGCAGACACTTGCAATCCGGCATCATAGCCGTAATAACTAACACCAAAATAAAAGGTTGGCGTAGACACCAGGCCGATATCAACAACATCAACCCCTTGCTCCATAATTCCCCGCGTCACTGCCGCAAACAAACTCGGCGAAGAATTTCTCATGTCCTGACCAACTGCCACCGTCAAATTTTTCCCCCGATTCTCAGATTTAATCAGTTCGGCAAAAGCCCGGCCGGTACGATAGGCAACCTCTTCATCCAACTCGCTCGGATACACGCCTCTGATATCGTAGGCTTTAAAGATATTTTTAACTATTTCCATAAAATTTTTTAGATGAAAAACACTTTGACTTATGAGCGTTTTTAGTATATATTACCTGCTAATTCAAGTCAAAATTATATGTCAATAATTGACCGTTTTTCCACCAACCTGCGCGAGGTGCTTATGAAAAGTATCGAGATTGCCACGAACCTCGAAAGTCTTTCTGTTGAGCCTACTCACCTTCTCCTGGCACTCTCTCTACAAAAAGGCTCAATGGCCAATGAAATTTTGGGCCGGTATAATTTGGACGCCAAAAAAATCGAAGATGTACTCATCAAATTCAAGCCTGCCTCTGTCCAAAAACCATACGCCCAATTGTCACCATTCTCTACCAATGCCAAGAGCGCGTTGGAAAAAGCCATTATCGTCGCCCAGCAAAACAAACACAATTATCTGGGTACTGAACATTTACTGGCCGCGCTTATTGCTGTCACAGACGAAAGGCTCGAGCAGCTTTTCAAACAAAACAAGATACAAAAAAGCGAGCTGGAAGAACAGGTGGATGTTGTTTTGACTAACGCTTCTCAATTCCCCCAGATCAATAAAATTCCCGAGGTCATTGACCGTATTCAAGAAAGCCTGTCTGACGATGCGTTTCTGGCCTCTCAACAAAACTCCGCTATGACATCCCATAAAAAACATTATAAAAAAGAATCTGCTCTGGATTTTTTTGGTGTTGAGTTGACGAGTCCGGAAATCGAGCCTGGCATCGATCCGGTTATCGGCCGTACGAACGAAATCGAACGCATGATGCAGATCCTCTGTCGCCGCACCAAAAACAATCCGATTCTTCTCGGCGATCCTGGGGTCGGTAAGACCGCAATTGTCGAAGGTCTGGCCAAAAAAATTGCCGCTGGCGATGTGCCGGATATTTTGCTTGGTAAAAAAATCTACGCACTCGATATGGGCATGATGATAGCGGGCACTGCCTATCGCGGCGAATTTGAGGGAAGATTGCGGCAAGTAATAGAAGAAGCAAGCGAAAACGAAGACGTCATTCTATTTATCGATGAACTGCACAATATTATCGGCGCCGGATCCAATCAAGGCAATATGGACGCTGCTAATCTACTCAAACCCGCCTTGGCTCGCGGACAAATCCGCTGTATCGGCGCGACCACCCCGGCGGAATTTAAAAAACATATTGAAAGCGACGCAGCGCTCGAGCGCCGCTTCCAACCTGTGCACGTCAAAGAATCTTCCGTGGCAGACACCATCAAAATCATGATAGGTATCAAAAAAAATTATGAGGCCTACCACAATCTACTTATCACTGACGCAGCCATCACTAAAGCCGCTATCTTAGCGGATCGCTATATTACAAATAAGTTATTGCCAGACAAAGCTATCGACTTGCTTGACGAGACTGCCGCAGCCAAACGACTGTCACTAAAACCAAGCGCGCTAAAATCAAAACTCCAACAACTAAAGCAGGAACTTGCCAAGGTTGTCACCACCAAAGAAGATGCAGCGAGTGGCGAACAATTTGATGAAGCCGTAAAGTTAAAAGAAAAAGAACAGCAGCTTTTGAAAGATATAAAAAACCTAGAAGATAAAATTTCGACGCCAAAAAATAAGAAAGTAAGACTTGAGACTATCACCGACAAAGACGTGATGGAACAGTTGGCTAAAACTATTAACGCCCCGATAAAAAATATTTCTTTTGACGGAAAGACTCGCACCTCCGGGTTAGAGACCGAGCTTCGCAAACACATTATCGGCCAAGACGAAGTATTGCGAGAGGTTTCCCAAATTATCCTACAAACCCAACTAGAACTATCCAGCCCCAACCGGCCCTTAGCCTCGTTTCTTTTTGTCGGTGAAAGCGGTGTTGGCAAAACCGAATTGGCAAAAATGCTGGCCAAAACGCTATATCCACACCAAAACTCGCTTATTCACCTGAATATGAGCGAATTTAACGAAGGTTTTGGCGTTTCCAAACTGCTCGGCTCTCCGGCTGGATATGTTGGCTACAAAGAAGCAAACCAATTTACCGACCGCATCAAAATGAATCCGTATTGCGTGATTCTTTTTGACGAGATAGACAAAGCGCATAAAGATGTCAGCAAACTCTTGCTTCAAATACTAGAAAACGGCACCGTTACTGATTCGATTGGTAAAACTATTTCTCTTAAACATGCTATTATTATTCTTACCACCTCTTTAGGAGCAAATGACATCAAAAAATCACAAATTGGTTTTAATAAAAATCAATCACATACTGATAATAAAAAACTGGTCACGGAGAAATTAAAAGATTTTTTTTCTCCAGAACTAATACACCGTCTTGATCAAATCTCTTTATTTAAAACTTTGGATAAATCTGACTTGGCAAAAATTGCCGCTCTTGAAATTAACGATCTTAATAAACAGTTAGAGAACTACCATACCACTCTAAGAACAAAGGATGGCGTATTTACTTGGTTTGTTGAACATCAACCGGATAATAACAGTGCGCGAGAAATCCGGCGCACAATTCGTCGCGATATAGAAAAACTCATGGCCGATATTATTCTCAAAGAAAAAATCAAACCAACTCACCGTCTTGTCTTGCAGAATAATACATTGGCCATACAATAAATAATCTATGGCAAATAGCCAGTCTTTGCCCACAAATACCGACGCCGAAATTCGCGACTCTTTAGTTCGCGAACAGGCGTTATCAGCTGGCGGACAAAGAGTCTCGGGTCAAAACAATCAAACCATAAAAACTCCCTGGATAAGCGACGTTGCTTTTTGGAACAACAGCTCGCCTAAAATTGTCCAAGCGGGGGAACCAAACAAAATACCTCCTGAAGCGGAGGCAGAAATTGCGGGGCAAATGTCAGACAATAAACAACGCCAGCTGGCGCAAATCGCTCAACAAGAAGCTCAATTGAAAAAAGAGTTAGACGAACTCGAGGGCAGCCTGACTGATTTTAAGAGAAAAAGCGGCGCCCTAGGCTTATTTCGCTTCTTCCAGCCTAGAATAACTTTTCTTATAGAGGAGATAGTGGACCAGTTAAAAAAAACAGCAAAAAACTTAGCGGATGAACCGAAAATGAAGGCTCTGGAGAAATTGATAGGGACGATTAGCGCTCTTATCGGCGTACTGACGGGGGCGAAGCTACTTGCAGCCGTACTAGATATACTTATCTTCCTCATACGCGTAGTTCTATTCACACTGCCAACGATCTTTATTCCAATAATTGCTGTCGTTCTATCGCCGCTATACGCCCCATTCTTAGCAATATTTTATTTTATTGGAAAAATCCCTTTTTTCAAAGGCCGTATCACACAACAAGTCAATGAATTAATAGAGGACCTTAAAAAGCAAAAACTTGCCTGGCAAAATCAAATTAAAGTGCTCCAGAAAAAAGTCGACATCGGAAAACAACTTAGTAAACTTGCTGCGGCAAAAAAACAAATCCAAATGTAATTTCCATTATTAGACAGATAGGCTCTGAGAGAATAAACCGTAGAAATTTTGTGGTATAATAGGTATACATGAGGACTTAACTTGCATATATATGTCTATAGCGAAACGAGTATTTTTGGCCATTCTTTTATTGACCGTTGCCGGTTTGGTAGGTTACGGCTTATACTATTTCTTTATAAAAACCTCGCAAATTGGACAGAATACAGATGGGGCAAACCCTCCCTCTTCAACCGCTGGCCAATTCCCTGAATCGGGAGTAAAAACCACTTCCACAGTAAACACTGCGGTGGGTCCAAACGGAGAACTCCTGCCTGTTTCAAGCATTATCCAATCAGAAAATCCTACCTATTACAAACCGTCACAAACTAACCAAATTCTAAGCGAAACAGCTACCAATCCATCACTCAGTAACGGCGGTGATTTCCGCTACTACAGCGCAGATGATGGTAAATTTTACCGCATCACCCCGAACGGTGAAACCAAACAATTGTCTGATCAAGTTTTTTATAACGCCCAAAAAGTAACTTGGGCAAAAAATAAAAACCAGGCAGTGATTGAATATCCCGATAATTCAAAAATAATATATAATTTTGACACAAACAAACAAGTAAGTTTGCCAAAGCATTGGCAAGACTTCTCATTCTCCGGAGATGGCAATCAAATTGCAGCCAAAAGTCTTGGCCTTGATCCATCAAGCAGATGGCTGATAACGGCTAATACTGATTTTACAGGCGCAAAATTTATAGAGCCTATGGGCGAGAATGCCGATAAAGTAATCATCAACTGGTCTCCTAGCCAGCAAGTAGTGGCATTCTCCCAAACCGGAGAGCCGCAAGGCGGTGAACGACGGGAAGTTCTTTTTATCGGTCTTAACGGAGAAAACTTCAAATCTGCCATCGTCGAAGGAGCTGGATTTTCACCTCAATGGTCTAGTTCTGGAAAAAAACTACTCTACAGCGTCTACAATTCACGCAGCGACTTCAAACCGGAATTATGGCTAACCGATGCTTACGGAGACAGTATCGGCGATAATCGCAAGCTGCTTCAACTAAATACTTGGGCTGACAAATGCACTTTTGCAAATGATGAAACGATTTATTGCGCCGTACCAAACGAACTGCCCACTGGCGCGGGTCTTTCCCGTGAAGTTGCCAGATACAGCTCTGACAGTCTATATAAAATCGATCTAAAAACCAACACCAAAACACCGATCAGTCTAAACGCTGATTACAATATAAGTAATATTTTTTACGATGCGGCAAAAAATAAAATTATATTTACCGACTTAAACAAGACTGGTGTATTTGAATCACAGCTGTAATCTTCGCTCTATATGCCACACAAAAAAACTTTTCTTCTCTTATTCGCCCTGATCGCATTAGCCGGCTTATTATTCCTATCGCAGATCAAACGTTTCAAAGAAATTACTGTCACAAGAAATCCGACTCCTCTGATTTCCGAAAAGAGTACTTTCATACCAATTTCTGAAACCGACCCTATCCTTGGCAACCCTGGCGCGGCGATTACTGTTATAGAATTCATGGACTTTAGCTGTCGACAGTGTTTGGCGTTTCACAATGCAATTAAAGAATTCATAGCTACACATCCGCAAGAAATGCGCTTGATCTGGAAAGATGCTCCAAAAGAAAAAATATTTTCCAAAAACTCTGATTTAGCAAACCGAGCTGGCTGGTGTATATCCCAACAAGATACAAAGAAATTTTGGCAGTTTGTAGAGGCTGCCGCCGAGAGTAGGGCTAACCTAAACGAATCTGAGATAAGCAATATGACCCGGGGATTAAATCTTGATACAGAAAAAATCTGGCAGTGCGCAAACGGCACTGCAGCCAAACAGAAAATCGAAGAGTCCTTACAGATTGAAAAAAGTCTTGATTTGGGGGCATTGCCGATAATTTTTGTAAACAACAAGCTGATTAACACTCGTGAAGACATCAATCTTAACGACATGCTGGCACAGTTCATAAAAAAATAATATGAAAATTGGCGTAAAAAAAATATTTTTCCTGCTATTTTTTACATCACTGTTTTTTTTACTGCCTACTTCAATCAGGGCCGCAGAAGAAGAAGTTGATGGAGCCGTTCTGTATACCTACCAATCGACAACAACTGACGGAACCGCCTTTTTACATGGCACAAACGGTATTATCTATCCTAAAAACGCCCAAAAAATAGACCGAATTTATCTTTTTTTTCACGGGCTAAATCCTCCCGCCTGTAAAGAATGTCACATTATTGACCCGGCAGCAGTTTGCAAAGAATTTAAATGGTGTAGTAAAGTCTCCCTTCGCAGTGCTGCACAGGAAGACATAGCCATTCTAATCCCTCAAATGGATGCGGGTAACGGACTACACGTAAAGGAATTTACTAAAGAAAAATTTGACAAATACTTGCAGGAAGCGTTAATTGCGCTGCATGCAAAAGTGCTTAATTCCCCTTTAACCATCTCAACAGTCGCTGGGCATGGGGCCGGCGCTAATATCGTAAAAGAATTTGCGAAATACTATAACCCTGAAAAAATCCTGATATTTGACGGCTGCTGGGCAAGCTGGTGTTCCGAGATTAACGCGTATTCAAGCGGTGAAAAAAGAATCTACATAAAACCTAATACTGAAAACAAAGACGGGTTAGATGTATCCAACTCAGACGAATTTAGGTCCGCATATCGATACGGCGCAAGTATTAAAAGTTTTGGTGCAGACTATTATAGCCAGCTCACTAACGCCAAGATACCCTACACAAAGATTGCCGCAGATCACTATGCAATACCAGAACTCTGTTTTTTTGACCATCTAATAAACGACGGTTGCAGTCAACAACAATCCGAAGAAACGTCTGCAAAGACAAAGCTTGAAGTTATTTTAGCCGAAATAAACGCAAAAAAGCCCCTCCTGCAAATTAATTTTCCTGGCTTAAAACTAAGTGACTCGTTTATAAAAAGCGACAAAACCGGAACATATATTCTTATTCCGTGGATTGCTCAGTTTATCTCTACACTATACAAATTTGGTATTGGAATAGTCAGTATTGTGGCAGTTGTGATGATTATTTTAGCAGGGGTACGCATCATCACATCTAGCGCTAGCGGTGAAGGCACCCAAGAATTCTACAAAAAAATTACACACGCCCTGATCGGCCTAGTTATCGCCTGGGGTTCTTTTGCAATCTTATACAATGTCAATCCTAACCTTATCGAGTTTAATGCGCTCAAGGTGAAGGTGGTAGAAAGAAAAAACTTGCCTGACTTTAACGAAATACAGCAAACTACCGAGGAAACTATATCGCCCGAAGACGCAAACGAAGTCGTAAACGAGACGCCTAAATTTCTTACCTGCCCCATAACTCTAGACCTACCTGTTGAGGCGCAAGCAAAATCACCGAATGAAGATGCTCGTACTCTTGAATTTTATAGTAAAATCGAAACTGTTATTACAGGCCAGACAACGGGAGACCGTATATTGCAAGTAGCTGATGCTGCAGCAAAATGTGGCGTACGATTTGGATCTTGCGGAAGAACCGCTGGCACGATTTTCTCTCTCGCCGGCGTGGAAACGCCTAAATATCCCAAAACATGCCTGTATACAAAGGGCGGATGTAAAACACAGGAAAATACCGAAACCATCTTCTCTTGGCCAACCAATATAAATAGCATGTCACGAGAACAGACCGATTGCCAAACAACATGCAAAGATAAGGGCAAGAGAAGCAAAGAGTGTGTCGATGCAAGGGCAGCCTCCACTAAAAAAATCTTAGACGCTCTAGTGTATACCTTGAGCGAAACTAAACTAACAGAAGCAATTAAAAAAATGAGGCCCGGAGATGCATTTTGGATATATAATGGAAACGGTGATGTTTGTCGGGGCAACCATGCCATGATTTTTGATAAATGGCTATCTGACGGCAGAGCGCAAGTGATTCAAGGCCAGGTTCAGCAGTTTCAAACCACTGATCCGAACAAAAGATATAGTGATGGACAGGTAGTCTACGGCGCGATTTGTATCACAGCAGACTGCAGCACAAAATTTGTAAGAAAACCGATATCAAGAATTTTTAGGCCGAAACCTGAATAATATGCCAAAACATTCTTCCTTCGTCTGCGGCAACTGTGATGCCCAATACGCCAAATGGACTGGCCGATGTTTGGAGTGTGGAAAATGGGGCACCCTGATTGAGGCACAAGGCATAAACGAAGAAAGAGACAAAAGACAAAAAACAACAGCTTACGGTTCTGTGCAATTGACAGATCTCAATAGTATAGATAATAAAAAATTCGCACGCGTTAAAACAAACATTGGTGAACTAGACAGGGTTTTGGGAGGCGGACTAGTACCCGGATCTCTTATTTTATTGGGCGGTGAACCCGGGATCGGTAAATCTACCCTAGCCCTGCAGCTAGCAACAACCCTCCCCCACTGCGTATATATTTCCGGCGAAGAGTCGGTAGAACAAATAAAATTACGGGCGGAGCGCTTAGCAATTACGGCTGGCGCTCTCAAATTAGGCAACGCTACCAACGTAGAACAAATCATAGAAACCATCAAGGTAAATACTGATTGCAAACTGGCGGTGGTAGACTCTATTCAGACTATCCAGACCTCCGAGGTTGAGGGTGAGGCGGGTACTATCACCCAGATTAAGGCCTGTACCACTAAACTCTTAGAAGCTGCGAAAACAAGCGGTAAAACGATTGTCCTCATCGGCCAAGTGACAAAAGATGGTGCCGTAGCCGGCCCAAAAACCTTAGAGCACCTGGTAGATGCAGTCCTCTACCTCGAAGGTGATAAATACCACCTCTTTAGAATTTTACGAACTACCAAAAACCGTTTCGGCGCTACTGATGAAATCGGTGTATTTGCTATGGAACAGAACGGCCTACAAGAAGTGAAAAATCCTTCAGCTGTATTTTTGGCCGGACGTGGCGAACCAGTGCCCGGATCTACGGTGACCTGTTTGATGGAAGGCAGCCGTTCGGTTATGGTAGAGGTGCAAGCGCTCGTAACAAAAACAAATTTTGGCTACCCGCAACGGCGAGCGTCTGGTTTTGATCTCAATCGACTACAACTCCTCGTAGGCGTACTGGCCAAGCGCGCCGATTTACCTCTTGATACCTACGATATATTTTTAAACGTGGTCGGTGGCTTAGAAGCCTCCGAACCTGCGGCTGATCTCGCAGTCATCCTCGCTCTAGCTTCAGCATTAAAAAATAAAACCATCTCAAAAGAGATCGCTTCCTTTGGCGAAGTGGGTCTAGGCGGAGAAATACGGCCGGTAACTCAAACCGAAAAAAGATTACAAGAAATTAAAAAAATGGGTTTTAAATTTGCAATAGTGCCGCACGCCATGAATTTATCAAAAATATCTGATTTAAAAATTGCTCCGGTAAAAAATGTCAAAGAATTGGTGGGGCAAGTTTTAAAATAAATTTACTCTAAATGAGTTTCTTTTTTCCAATTTTTTATCTTTGCTAGCAGCTGAGGATATTTTTTTAAATTTTGCACAACGTTCTTCGCAGCTTCTCGAGCCTTCCTAATCAGCTCTCGGTCTGTAACTGTAGCCAACCGCAACCCCATCTCGCCGCTTTGCTCCGTGCCATAGACTTCTCCAGGGCCTCGGACTTCCAGATCTTTTTCCGCTAATTTAAACCCGTCACTTTCTTTTTCAAAAAACTGTAACCGCTCTAGGGACTTACTGCTGTCTGAATTCGTAAACAGTAAACAATACGACTGATGTGAAGATCTGCCCACCCGACCGCGGAACTGATGCAACTGAGCCAGGCCAAAACTCTCCGCTCCTTCAATCATCATGACACTCGCGTTTGGAATATCTACCCCCACCTCAATCACCGATGTTGAAACTAGCAAATCCAAGTCTCCGGACTTAAATTTTGCCATTACCGTTTCTTTTTCAACGCCTTTCATCTTGCCATGCAGGAACCCTACGCGTAAATCAGGAAAAATTTTCTCGGATAATTTTTTATACTCACTTAAGACCGATTTTTTGTCATCCAAGCTTGGAATAAGCATAGTTTGTCCACTGCTTTCCAATTTTTCCTCTTCTGCTTCAATTAAAGGACAAACGACAAACACTTGCCTCCCCTGTCCTACTTGTTCACGAATAAATTGATACGCTCTATCTCGCTTAAACGCTTCCACTAACTTAGTAATTATTTTTTTTCTACCTGGCGGCAATTCATTGATAATTGAAATATCCAGATCGCCATAAATCATTAAAGCGAGCGATCTTGGGATAGGTGTGGCGGTCATACTTAAAAAGTGCGCGCCTTGACCTTTCGTTTTTATAAACTTTCTTTGCTCGACCCCAAAACGATGCTGCTCATCTACAATTACTAAGGCAAGATTTTTAAATTGCACTTCCGGACCAAGTAAAGCATGGGTGCCTATAACCACGTGTATTTCGCCTGTACGTACTTTGGCTATAAAATCTTTTTTACCAATCTTTTCATCTTGAGAAGTCTGTATTTGGCTTCTCGTCAAAAGTCCGACGGTAATTCCTCGCCCGATAAATAAGCGGGATAATGACTGGTAGTGTTGAAAGGCTAAAATTTCTGTAGGCGCCATTAACACAGATTGTGAATTATTTACAAAACTATTATACATACTAATTGCAGCCACGACTGTTTTGCCAGAACCCACATCCCCGGAAACTAAGCGATTCATAGGCACTGGTTGACTAATATCTTTGAGGATTTCCCAGGCTGAAATTTTTTGTGATTTAGTGAGCGTAAACGGCAGGGAACTGACAAAAGATTTTACTTTCTCCTCTTGGAAGATAAGGATTGGGGCTTTAAAATCCCTCCTGCCCTGTTTAGCCAGCTCGGCTTTCAGTTGGACTAAAAACAGTTCATCAAACTTCAGCCGGTCTTGGCTCAATTTCACATTTGCATCATCGGCGGGAAAGTGAATACCTTGTAGAGCTGCAGACAGCGGCTGCAAATCTGCGGCTTCCAGAATTTCTGGCGGCAGCCAATCAGGCATCGAGATGGCGAGCGGCATAGCCTGAGCCATCAGAAAACGAACTTGTTTTTGCGTTACCGTACGGGTTAATGGATAAATTGGCACGAGTCGAGCTGTATGAGCAGTTTCTTTTTTATATTTTTCATAGGCGGGACTAACCAGCTGCGGCCCCAACATATCAGATTTAACTTTACCGGACAGATAGATAACATCGCCGATTTTTATATTTTTAATGATAAAGGGTTGGTTGAACCAGACCACCCTGACACTGCCGCTCGCGTCAGACACCAGAGCCTCGGTAATCATTTTTTTACTTTTGAAACTGCGTTTATTGGCTATCAACTCTACTTGCACACGGATTGTTACCAGATTGCCGTCTTGCATCTGTTTTACAGGCACTACGAGTCGATAATCTTCGTACCTAAAAGGAAAATAGTACAGCAAATCAGCGACGGTTTTGAGACCCACGGCCCCGAGTTTTTTTGATATCTTTTTGCCAACACTACCGAGAGCGGAAATAGGGCTATGTATATCCATATTGGTAACTTAATTTAGACAAATTATAACAAAGAAGAGCTAATTTTAATAGCTCTTCTGACGACATAGAATATCCCTACTCAATAACTCTAAACACCTCTTCCACTGTCGTAATTTTATCCAAAGCTTTAAGGAGGCCATCCTGAACCATCGTCACCATACCATTTTTAGTAGCCCAATCCTGAACGACATACTCAGAAATTTGAGGCCCTAAAATAATTTGCTCCAATTCCTTATTCATGATAAAAATCTCATAAATTCCGATCCTCCCTTTATACCCTAACCCGCTACATTCTTTACACCCCTCACCCTTATAAAAAATCAATTTTTTAAAATCAACCAAGTCCTTCTCCTTTTGTGGCAATGTTTCTAAATTCTGCAGAACTTTCTCTTTCTGTTCAGAACTCAGCTCGTCCTCAACCTGGCAATATTCGCATATTTTACGCACCAACCGCTGACCAATGACAGAATTAAGCGAAGGTGCCAACAAAAAAGGCTTTACACCCATAGACAAAAATCGTGGAATCGTACCCGAGGCGCTATTAGTATGAATAGTGGATAGCATTAAATGACCGGTTAAGGCTGCCTGAATGGCTATTTCGGCAGTTTCTAAATCACGGATTTCACCAACCAAACAAATATCTGGATCCTGGCGCAGGAGACTGCGCAAACCTTTGGCAAAGGTATACTCACGACTGACATCAACTTGGCTTTGATTGATACCATCAATTTTGATTTCTACCGGATCTTCCAAAGTAATAATCTTTACCCCGGGCTTATTCAAAGTATTTAAAATTGCATACATGGTTGTGGTTTTCCCTGAACCGGTCGGACCGGTCGTAATAATCATGCCGTTTGGACGTTCCACTTCTTTTTTTAATTTAATATATGCATCACCGCGCAATCCTAGCTCGTCAAAAGTCACTCCCTTGTTGCCGCTATGTAAAATTCTCATCACGACACTCTCTCCATAAATAGTCGGCATGGTCGAGACGCGGACGTCAAGACCTCCTGAAGATAGTCGAATCGTAACTCGACCATCTTGCGGACGATCGTCGACATTTATTTTTAGAGCGGCCAATAACTTGATGCGAGAAACAAATTTTTTCCATTGCTCCTTAGGCAACGTGGCCACATCATGCAAAATACCATCAATTCGATAACGAACCATGATGCCATTTTCTTCTGCTTCAATATGCACATCAGACGATTCCATCTTTAAAGCCGCAGCAATCATTAATGTCAAAATATCACTGATAGAAACGTCTAAAAACTGCTGCTCTAAACCCCTAAAATCAACTACGCCTGACTTAAATTTTTCCAACTCTTCGTCAGTAATATTGATATCCTTATTAACAGGCTTCACTGAAGGCAATGTCGTATACAGTTTCACAACTTTATCGAAACTGTACTGGGAAATCAGATATATCCGCGTAGTTGCGTGATGTCTTTCACCTAATTGATAGGCAACTTCCTGGATGCGATCAGTAAGGTCGACACAACCGAGCCGCAGTTCTCCGGGCATGTTAAAAAAACAAACCACCCGCTCTTCGGCTGCTTGCTTGGGCGGGATAATTTTTAATGCTTCGGCTGCAACTGGAAATTTGCTGAGATCGATATATGGTACACCCAAAGAAGCCGCCTGTTTGGCAGCGAGCTCTTCTTTATTCTTCAGATCCATGGCCAGAATCTTTTTATCAAACTTCTCTTCTGCTGTATCATCAGGCGCTGAGACAGTGATGTTATTGCTGCCGGATTTTTTACCGGATTTATTCAGCAAATTGTTAATAGAAGGAAAATCGCTCATATCCAAGATAGATTATCTGCCGAACATATATTTTACCCAGTGAATCATACGACTGGATATCCCCTCTTTATGCATTTTTATAAATAAAAAAACCCAAGCGCTTGTCGTGTATGCATTAAATAATCCTGCTGCCAAGACAATAAACAATAATCCCAGAAATACTCCAAAAATTAGCCCTACCACAGCCAACGACATAGAGTTTGTTATTCCTGCCGCAACCCAAATAAAAGCAGAGGGCAAAAAAGCGAAAAACGATCCGCCGATTATTACCGCTACTAATAATAAATTTAACGCCACAAGCACCGCTCCCACTTCTAAAGAAACCAAAACGTGACCGGACAACAATGACCAGGCTTTTTTAAGCGATCTCGCCAGACCTTTGCCGTCCAGTAAAACATAACAAAGAACATATATCGAAAACACAGAAAGAAATAAGGATACCAGCATCAGCAAAACCAAGACGATTGCGAACAATAATCCTTGCAACCATGACTGTGAGGCAAAAAAGCGACCGGCGATAAATATAAAAACAGGCAACAGTCCAAATAAAATTGACTGCCGCACGACATTTACAAGTAAAATAACCCAAAAATGTTTAACGCCATTATGCCATGATTTATCGAGCTCTTTATGCTTGCGAGTTTTAAACCAATCAGCTGCATAGGAAATTAAAGCGCCCTGAGAAGTAGTGGCTAAAAAAACAACTAGAACTGCTATAGAAATACAAATAATAGCAAGCCAAACTATACCCAGGATATTAGGCACATCAACAGGAATACTGACGTTAAAGGATGATAGCAAATGTATGTTTTCAGTAGCTAAATCTGAAGCATCAAGCATTGACCACACTTTGCCAAAAATATTACTAAAGCCCAGTTGGCCCAAAAATACAGACAATAATCCGAGAATCCACAATATCTTATTGTGCCACACCGCTCCCCAGGCATGGACAAGTGTTTGACGGTAGGTTGGCTCTTTCATAGAAAATAAGGCTGGTGATTTAAAACTTAAACATTTGACATTGCTGCATATTACAAGACAGCGTTACAACTCTTAAATTCTAAGATATTATATCATACCTTAGCCGCAAACAAAAAGCTCCCCTATCGGGGAGCTTTTGTAAACAGTTGTTAGACCCTCGGTCCTAAAATCCGGTCTACATCTTCTTGCTCAATAGTTTCTTTCTCCATCAACTCTTTCACCATTTCTTCCATCTGCGGACGATGAGCCTGCAGAACTTCCTGAGCTCTTTTTTCAGCTTCAGCTAAGAAGCTGGCGACTGCGGCGTCTATCGCTTCAGCAGTCTTCTCGCTATAATCTCGCTGGTCTGCCATATCCCTGCCTCCTAAAAATACCGCTTCTTGAGGTTCACCAAACGTACGCGGTCCAATACTGCTCATACCGTACCGAGCCACCATATCGCGAGCTACTTTGGTGGCTTTACTAATATCTGAAGAAGGTCCGGTGGAAAGCATGTGGTCGCCAAAAATCATTTTTTCTACGACATAGCCACCCATCATCATAGCAAGCTCATCTCTGAACTCAGCCAGTGTATGATAATGCTTATCTTCGGTTGGCATTTTGAGCGTATACCCGCCAGCCTGACCGCGAGAAATAACAGAGACTTTACGCACCGGATCTCCATGAGCCAGATAGTGACCGACAATAGCGTGGCCTGCCTCATGATAGGCAGTCATCTTCTTTTCTTGATCGCTAATAATTCTATTTTTTCTCTCCGGACCAAGCAAAACCTTTTCAATGCTTTCTAAAATTTCTATTTCACCGACTTTCTTCTTACCGCGACGAACAGTGAGGATAGCAGCTTCGTTTAACAAGTTCGCCAAATCAGCACCGGAAAACCCCGGAGTTCGTTCTGCAACCTTACGAAGAGAAACATTTTCTTCTAGGGGTTTATTTTTAGCGTGGATACCAAGAATTTCTTCTCGGTCTGCAATATCAGGCAAATCAAGCGTCACACGGCGATCAAAACGACCCGGACGAAGCAAAGCCGGATCAAGGACATCGGGGCGATTCGTCGCAGCTATCACAATCACGCCCAGGTTCGGATCAAAACCATCCATTTCCACCAAAATCTGATTGAGTGTCTGCTCGCGCTCGTCATGTCCGCCGCCAAGTCCGGCACCGCGACGCCGTCCGACTGCGTCTATCTCATCGATAAACACAATAGCGGGAGCATCCTTCTTTGCTTTATTGAAAAGATCCCGAACTCTGGAAGCGCCAACACCTACAAACATCTCTACAAACTCAGAACCAGACATGTTAAAAAATGGTACATTCGCCTCTCCAGCTACGGCTTTAGCAAGTAATGTTTTCCCGGTACCAGGACCACCGACCAATAATACGCCTTTAGGAATCTTGGCGCCCATATCGGTAAACTTCTTTGGATCTTTGAGGAAATCGACAATCTCAACCAGTTCTTGTTTCGCTTCCTTAGCTCCGGCCACATCAATAAATGTTTTTTTGTTTTTATCATCCGGATTTACTTGCCGCGGGTTACTCTGTCCAAAACCCATAGCTTTATTGTTCATGCCTTGCACGCCGCGAGTCATGAAATAGAAAAATAAGATAAAAATAATAAGGGGTAATAATATAGGTAACAGATTGCCAACCCAGAATTTCCAAGAGGTATCGTCTTTTACTTCCACCCCCAACACAGTCAGCTGTTCTGGGCTGATGCCGTAATTCTTAGCCAATTCGTCAAAGGTTGCATTCGGCTCTTTAGTCACTTGCTGCGATCGAGCATTTTCATCCTTGAGCGCTATATTCAAGACATTCCCTTTGACTGTTACCGTTTTCACCTGGCCGGCTTTAATCTCTTCAACCATCTTGCTGATAGAGACCACTTCCGGACTTTTACTTTTTTCAGATTTGACATACCCCCAAACTGCGCCTACCACCAACAATGACACAAAAATAATGGCAAAGTTTTTTAAAAGATTTCTCATATATATTCAATAATAAACCTGAATTATATCAGTAAATATTAGCAATTTTTCGATATAAAAGCAAGCTATATACAAAGCCCCTCGCAACTGCGGGGGGCTTGGATACTTATTCTGCTGTATTGGCTTTTTCTTCGGCTTTCTTATCTTCTTTGGCTTCCATTGCGACAGCTGCCGCTTTCTTCTTGCCTTTGACCCCGAAGAGTCGTAATCCGAGACGGTGCTCCGGCGGTTCCAGAGAAACAATCTCAAATTCAGTTACCTGGCCAAGCTTAAACTTTTCATTGATATTACTGATACCTTCATCAGCCAATTCGGAGATATGGGCTAGACCATGAATATCTTTATCGAGCGCAACCATAAGGCCAAACGCTTCAATCTTCAAAATCTTTCCATTCACTTTGTCGCCAACCTTATATTTATCTTTCACAGTCTTCCATGGATCCTCTACTAAGCGTTTGATGGAAAGATATATCTTTGAACGGTCTAATTGAATAATTTGAGCCTTAACCTTGTCGCCAACCTTCAAAATATCTTTCGGGTGATCAATACGCTGCCATGCAATCTCAGAAATATGAACGAGACCTTCCAAATCCTGGCCAAACTTCACAAAAGCGCCAAAGGAAGTAAGCGCGCTCACTTCACCTTCGATAGTATCGCCCACTTTATAGGACTCAAGCACCGTCTTCTGAGCATCTTCCCAAACAGCTTTTTCAGAAACGATTAATTTTTCTTCTTTTTCATTAACATCAATTACCTTCACTTCCAGTTCTTTATTGATAAGTTCGCGCAACTTTTCTAAAATACGATTCTTATCTCCGCCCATAACGCGTGGATAATGATCAGGATTGAGCTGAGATACCGGCATAAAACCAGCCAGGCCTTCTACCTGCATCATAAGCCCACCCTTGTTCGCAGCCAATACCTTGCCCTTGATCGTAACATTATCCTGCATCCATTTCTTAACATTGTTCCAAGCGCGCTGATAACCCGCTATGCGGAATGATAATTCCATCTCGCCGTTTTCGTTTTCCAAATCTAATACAGTGGCCTCTACTTCGTCAGTAACCTTTAGGTTCATGTATTCTTTTGACTCAGCGAAAAGTTCACGACCTCGAACGACACCTACAGTAAGTCCTTCGATATCAACATGCACCTCGCCTTTATCAATCGAAATGATTTTACACTTTACTACATCCCCAACTTTTGGGATGGTAAGAGAATAAGAGGCGAGGAGACTTTTGAAGTCCTGGCCTTCTTTTTGGTTTTTTTCTTCTGTCATATTTTCAACAAAAAAATAATCCTTATCCCGTGCTGAACTTAGTCAGAACCAGGTGCCTGCCTCTAAATTGGGAAGGCTTTAATTAAGCTTATTTTATAGTCTTAATGATACTATATTTGCTTGAATCTGTCAAATATCCCTATACTGCGACTACCAATGTTTTGATAATAGCGGTACAGGGCGGGAGCGGCGCCGCCCTTGGCTTCTTGGGAGCACGGCGGCGCCGCTCGGGTTGGGTCTGTGCCTAGCTAGTAGCCGGAGGACCATTGGGGCGGAAAACGATCATCGAACATCCTCCGCAAAGCCTCAAGCTGCGGGCCTTTCCCCTTGATTCGCAGGTGCTCGTCCCGAATAGCGCGATATGGATGGCCTGCTGCCACCATTTTCAGCATGGTGTCGCCGCTCATACCGCCTGGATAGGTAGCATCACGAAGAGCTGTGCGGAGACCCGGAACATCACCCGCATCGCACATCCGGATGGCATCCTCCCACTCGGGAAAGAGTTCGACAAGCTTTGCTCTAAATTCGTCCATTGGCACCTTTTTCTTTTGTGTTAGATGAGCTAAGAATCTCAAAATATTTTATTAAATATTCTAAAATTCCAAGCCCATATATACAAAACCCAATTACAAAGAACAAACATCGACAATTTATACCTTGAAAAACACCTCCTGTCAACCTCTGAGCTACCTTAAATTCCTATTAAAATATCCTCTGCTTCTCCCACGATTAGCAAACCGATGTGCCTCATCCCGCACCTGCTGTAGTGTGCGCTTGATCGTCTCTGCCAAGTCTTTGAACACATTTTTTATTCCTGCAGGAAATACCAAATGATCGCCATTTAATTTTGACAGTCCCAGCCATGGCGCCTTGAATTGATATTGCTCCATGAGCGGGCGCAAATAGTCTATCTGCGGCTTACCACCGTCTATGAGGATTAAATCCGGCTTTGGCCATTCAGTATGCTTCAGCCGGCGCTCGAGCATTTCCTTGAGCGCGTCAAGGTCGTTATTAGTCACCGTTTTTATCTTAAACAATCTATATTCCTTATTATCAGGCTCGCCATTGGTAAAAACCACCATTGAGCCATATACTTCCTTACCCGCAAAATGCGAGATGTCATAGCCTTCTATGCGATTAAAATTGCCGCTCATATTCAAATCTTCACGGGAAATCAAACTTACATCCTGGATATGTTTGAGATGCAACGCGGCTTCAGGATTATCTTTGGAAAGTTTCTTTAGTAGTTTATTTTTTTCGCCTCTGAAAAATAACAATAAATTAGCGATGTTTTTTTGATAATCTTTTTTACTTACAGCACCCATACAAACTCCCGGACACAATCCGATTTGATAATCAAAACAAGCTTTACCTGTTTGGTTACAGGTGCTGTAGGGGAAAATACGACGAACAATTTTTAGCACTGTTTTTAGGGTGGCATAACTTTGGTAAGGACCAAA
Source organism: uncultured Gammaproteobacteria bacterium (assembly GCA_964514995.1). Taxonomy (GTDB): domain Bacteria; phylum Patescibacteriota; class Patescibacteriia; order Magasanikbacterales; family GWA2-37-8; genus XYD2-FULL-39-9. Next base: position 22,876 of record CAZETA010000001.1, on the reverse strand, counting down.
TACTCTATCTTCAGGAATTGGAAAATTTTTGAGTTCTCTACCCCGAACCATAAACGGCTTGGGAAAATCAGTCTTCGGAATAACAAAAAAAATAAAAGACTTATCATCCTTCTCTTCAATATTGTATTTTGGCCAATATTCCTTTATCAGGTTTGCTTCCAGAATAATGGCTTCCAGGACAGTATCAGTCTGAATAAACTCAATCGACTGTGCCAAAGAAACCATCTCACCAATCCGCCGATCAATATCTTTTCTGAAGTATTGCAAAACCCGCCGTCGCAAAGAAGTTGCTCGGCCTACATACAGGGGTTTTTGATTTTTATCTCGCCAGATATATACCCCTGGGGTTAAAGGAAATTGTTTTGCTATTTCTTGCAGACTCATGGCTGTAAAATATCTTCTGTTCTACCGTTTACTGAAATCACCACACTTTTTACGGTCGGGAACTGTTTGAGCGTTTGCTCTATCTGTAAACGAATCATACCCACTCGACATGACCCGGCTACTCCCGCAGTCAAAGCGTCATTGAAATCAACCTTAGCTATACCCCCTGTAATTGTAAGACTATTTATTTGCACTCCTGGGTTGATACTTGTTTCATAACCTTTACCTTTTTCTATCTGCTTCGGCCCCTTTAACAATTCTTCTAAAGCTACCCTGCCTACAGCGCTAGTTTTTTCTACAATCCTATCCACTGGAAAAACTTTTTCACAAGTTGCCTCCGGATCAAGCTGACTGTTACTAAAATAAGACTGCACTTTTAACATGCCGACCGCGGGTATTAGTCGTACTTCTATCATCACTTCTCTATCTCGAGACGGCTCGCCGCTTGGGTTTTCATTTCTAAAAATAAGTTTACCGTACTGATCAAGCGTAACGTATTCCAAATTTGCTTCAAAACGCACCGTGGTTGTCATCCACTCAGTCGTAGCCGTGAGCGGTTCAATATATAATTCATTACCCGCACTATCCTGAAGACTGACTGTGCCTACCTGACCTTCAAAACCGCCCCACCCACCACCGTTCACATAACCGGTGATTTTAAGCGGTGAACTAAGTAAGTCATTTGTGTGGACATTTTCCACTACGAGACCAACATTATCTTCCAAAATTGGCGGCGGATTATTGTCAGAAATTGGCGGTGCTGTATTGTCTAATTTTCTAAATAAGACAACGGTAATCAGCAATACTGCTACTCCCCCTAAAAAAATAAATAATTTTTTCATATATGTATTTGTTAATTATTCTTAAAGATACTCCTTCAAATACATACCCGTATATGAATTAGGATTATCTCCTACTTCTTCGGGCGTGCCTTTGGCGACAACGACTCCCCCTTTGGCGCCACCCTCTGGACCCATATCTATAATATAATCCGCACACTTGATCATATGCAAATTATGCTCAATCACCACGACCGAATTTCCCTTTTCTACCAGCTTGTTGAGTACTGCCAAAAGCAATTCAATATCGTGGTAATGCAGACCAACCGTCGGCTCATCAAGCAAATACAAATTTTTCTTTCCTAGCGGGACTGTGAGTTCGCGAGCCAGCTTGATGCGCTGCGCCTCACCACCAGACAAGGTAGTAGCACTTTGTCCCAAACGTAGATAACCAAGCCCAACTTCTTGTAATACCTTTAGTTTATCAGTAATTTGATAAATATGCTCAAAAAATTTAATGGCTTCACTAATCGTCATCTCCAAGACATCAGCAATACTTTTGTTCTTGTGTTTGACTTGCAAGGTCTCACGGCTAAACCGTTTGCCATGACAGACTTCACACGGCACTTCTACCGCTGGCATGAAATGCATTTCAATCGTGTTAAATCCTGCACCTTCACATGACTCACAGCGCCCACCAGGACGGTTAAAAGAAAAACGAGAATGCGTATACCCTCTTATTCTTGCTTCTTCCAAACTCGCATAAAAATCACGAATCGGGGTAAATATACCAGTATAGGTAGCAGGATTTGATCTTGGTGTACGGCCAATTGGTGACTGGTCAACAATCACCGCTTTGTCGACATATTCAGTCCCCGTAATCTTGCTCACATCCTCCAATTTTTTAAATCTGCTTTTTATTCTGGCAATATTTTCATAGAGGACATCGTACAGAAGCGATGATTTACCACCCCCGGAAACACCGGAAATTACCACAAATTTTCGCAGCGGAATTTTGACATTGATATTTTTCAGATTGTTGGCCCGCGCGCCCACAATAGAAATTTCTTCTGTCTCTTTCCAACGGCGTTTTTTCGGCACTTCTATCTCGACTTCTCCGGTTAAATACTCTAGCGTCAATGATTTATTTTTTTCTTTGGTAATATCTTTGGTTGGTCCGCTGTAGACCACTTCCCCGCCCAGTTCACCAGCCATCGGGCCAAGATCCACCAAATAATCGGATTCTTTGATCGTCCGTTCATCGTGCTCCACAATAATCACCGTATTATTTTCATCACGTAATGATTTCAAAGTATTGACGAGGCGTTCCGTATCGCGTTCATGCAAACCAATGGTCGGCTCATCGAGCACATATAGCGTGTTTGAAAGATGCGAGCCGATCTGAGAAGCCAGCCGAATTCTCTGTGCTTCCCCGCCAGACAAGGTATGCGCTTCACGTGTCAGCGTAATATAATCCAAACCAACTTCCAACAAAAATTTATAGCGATCATTAATTTCTTTAATAACATTGTGCGCGATCATCATCTGGCGTTCGTTGAGTTTCTTGCCATACTCCTTGAAAAACTCATATCCTTCTTCAATGGTCAGCGAAGAAACCTCATAAATATTTTTATTTTTAATCCGTACAGACAAAGATTCCGGCTTAAGTCGTTTGCCTTGGCACTCAGGACAAATTTCCTTACTAAATGCTTCCACCTTACCTAAGCCGCCACAAGCAACACACGCCCCCGCCGGACTGTTGAATGAGAATAATCTTGGCTCAACTTCTGGAAAAGAAAACCCATCAGCCGGACAAGACCAATGGCTGGAGAGTAGACGCTCAGTCGGATTTTTTGTTTTTTCGCCAAACAAAACCGTGACGAGTCCCTTGCTGTGCTGCAAGGCGCTTTCTACCGCTTCAAACAACCGGGTCTCGTCGCTCGTCATTACTCGGTCAATAACCACATCAATATTGTGAGCCTTGTGCCGCGACAATTCTATCCGATCATGGAGTGAATGTACTGTGCCGTCCACCCGCGCCTGCTCAAAACCTTCATTTAGAAAATCATACAACATCTGGTAGTACTCACCTTTACGACCGCGCACGACTGGCGATAATACGGTCACGGTCGGTTCCTTTAATTCCTTCGCCATTCCCAAAATAATATCGATCATTTCTTCGGGTGATAATTTTTCAATTTTGAGTCCACACTGAGGACAAAAGACTTCACCGAGTCTGGCATAGAGCACACGGAAATAATCGTAAATTTCTGTCAGGGTTCCGACAATGGATCGAGGATTATGGCTCAACGCTTTCTGACCAATGGCAATCGCCGGTGACAAACCAGTGATCTCGTCGACATCCGCGCGCTCCATTTGTCCCAAAAACTGGCGAGCATACGGAGACAACGATTCTATATACCGACGCTGCCCCTCGGCAAAAATGGTATCAAAAGCCAGCGATGACTTGCCACTGCCAGACACACCGGTAAATACCGTCATCTTATTTTTTGGAATTTCCAAAGATACGTTTTTGAGATTATGTACTCTGGCTTTTTTTATTACGATTTTATCTTCCATAGAATTAATTTACTTTTTACTCTTTTTATTTTTTAACATCGGCATTTGTCGTTTACCTTGAGACTGAATTTCCGCTTCAGTTGCTTCCGGGATATCCAAAAACTGTTCTATGTCTTTATGGGTCGTCTGCGGCGTAATGCCATGTTTTTCATTGTAGGCAATCTGTAATTTTCTTCTTCGCTCCACTTCTTTCATGGCATTTCTCATGGACCGAGTAATGGTATCAGCATAGAGAATGACGCTGCCTTTCACATTTCTCGCGGCACGACCCATGGTCTGCATGAGCGATTCCTCGCTGCGCAAAAAGCCTTCTCTGTCCGCATCCATGATGGCGACGAGTGTCACCTCAGGTAAATCCAGGCCTTCACGCAACAAATTAACACCGATTAGCACATTGAATTTGCCCTGCCTGAAATCCATAAGAATTTCCGTGCGTTGCAACGTCTTCACATCCGAATGTAAATAATTAACGGAAAAGTTCTTTTGTTTCAAAAATTCCGATAACTCCTCAGCCATTTTTTTGGTCAGGACATTGATAATCGCCCGCTCTCCCAGAGCCACAATTTTTTCTATTTCTTTAATAATATCATCAACCTGTCCGCGATTAGTTTTTGTATCAAATACAGGCCTGACCTCAATCGGCGGATCGATAAGGCCAGTCGGACGAATCACCTGTTCCGCTATCACAGATGAATGCTGCATCTCGAAATCTCCAGGCGTAGCGGAGGTAAAGACTACCTGGCCGACCCGTTTCTCAAATTCATCGAACTTGAGCGGTCGATTATCCAAGGCTGAGGGCAACCGCCATCCGAATTGCACTAGGGTTTCTTTGCGGCTCCGATCACCCGCATACATGCCGCGCACTTGCGGCAGTCCGATATGCGATTCGTCCATAATAGTCAGAAAGTCCGGACTCTTCACGCCATTTTTATCTTCTTTCCAAGGGAAATATGAAAGCAACGTATCGGGCGCATCGCCAGCTAGCTTGCCAGCCAAATGACGGGAATAATTTTCGATGCCATGACAAAAACCCAGCGTCTGAATCATTTCCATATCATATCTCGTTCTGCGTTCCAGACGTTCTGCCTCCAGGTATAATTCTTTTTTCTTAAAATATGCCAACTGATCTTTTAATTCGACTTTAATTTCTTTGAGCGCTTCTTTTATTTGCGGTTCAGAAGAAACAAAGTGCTTGACCGGAAAAATCACCGCTTCCGTCGGCTTCTCCTTAACGACTCGGGTGAGCGTATCAGTGACGGCAATTTCCCCAATTTTTTGATTAATTATTTCTATACGATAAACAAATTTCTCGGAAGCCGGCGCAATTTCAAATACATCACCGCGGACGCGAAATGTACCGCGTTCAACCGCTCCCGGCGTACGTGCAAATTGTAATTTTAAAAGTTGCCGCATCAAATCCGCCCGCACCATCGGCTGCCCTACTTCCAAATGTAAAGCCGCGTCAAAATAATTGACCGGTACACCAAGATTATAGATACAAGAGACGGACGCGACCACGATCACATCTTTGCGAGACATGAGCGCACTCGTCGCTTGATGGCGCAGCCGATCTATCTCCTCGTTGATCATGGATTCCTTCTCGATATAAGTGTCGCTGGTAGGAATATATGCCTCGGGCTGATAATAATCATAGTACGATACAAAATAATTCACTGAATTCTCAGGGAAAAAATTCTTATACTCACGATACAGCTGGGCAGCCAAAGCTTTGTTTGGCGCCATGATAAGCGCCGGCTTATCGAACTGGCTAATGACATTGGCTACAGTAAATGTCTTGCCAGATCCAGTCACACCCAACAGTGCCTGGTACCTATTACCCTTCTCCAAACTAGCCATCAATTTTTTAATGGCCTCCGGTTGATCCCCTGCTGGTTGGAATTTTGATTTTAATTGAAATAATGACATAAAAATGCAAAATCGCCGATTGCTCGGTTTGTATGGGGGTATAGTAAACGGATTTAGGCGCTTTGTCAACCTAAAAACCCGACAGGATGATTGTCGGGTTTTATTTATCAGAGTTTATCTTTTTGAAGCAAGGTACTTAGCTACGGCTGCTTTAGTTGCCGGGCCATACACACCATTAGCTGCTATATTGGCTGGGAAAAATTTCAATTTTTTGAGTTCAGTTTGTAACTGTTTCACCAAATCACTCTGCTGGCCGGGTTTGAGAGTTTTTACCAACTCATCTAAACTTTTTGAAACAACCGGTTTTTTATTTTTATCAGCTAGATATTTTTTCACAGCCGCGGCTGTCAGGCTGCCATACGTCTTAGTTGGTTTAAAACTTGCAGGAAAATAACCCAGGCTCTTTAATTGTGTTTGCAGCTCTAATACTTTGCTACTGACTTGACCTAATTTTACTGTCTTAAGGAGAGTATCAACTTTTGCTATGGCTGCAGACTTTTTCTGTTCAGGGCTAGGCGGTAATACCGGAGGATTTATCTGACTACCGGTGATTGGCGGCAACACTACTACTGGCACATTCGGAGTTAGAGAAATCGGAGAAATAAAACCACCTCCACCGCCTCCGCCACCTCCACCGCCTCCGCCAGGAGCAGCTGAGACTATGATTGAGTAAGATTGACTATCAGAAAATACACTGCCATCTCCGAAACTGTCTGTAGCAGAAATCGTAAAATTAAATGTACCAGGAACATTCGGTACACCAGTAATTGCGCCCGTACCGGCTGCCAAACTTAAACCGTTAGGAATAGAGCCGCTGCTCACACTGTAACTTGCCGTACCCTGCACATTTGAAGCAGCGACAGATTGATTAAAACTCGCTCCGGCGGTAATACTAGGCAAAGAAGATGTCGGTAGTTTGATGAGCTTTATTAAAACAACTCTGTTTGCGTTTTCATCAACTACGTATAAAACATGCCTGTCTGTGTCGAAATCCATGCCATCTGGACCGTTTAACGAGCTTGCCGTAGGTGGAGAAATGTCAACATTGCTTGTAAAATCAGCCTGACCCAACACAGCTACAGCTGCCTCACCATCGACAATAGTTGATATATTGTACACGAGCACGCGACTATTACTTTTGTCCCCAACATATAAATTGTTGTGGGCGCTGTCATACGTAATCCCCTCGGCCGAACTAAGACCAGTCGCTGTAACAGCGGCATTACCTGTGGTAAAAACTGCTTGCCCTAATACGTGCACAGCCCCCTCACCATCAGCAATGTCTGAAACGTCGAACACTAGGACACGCTTGTTCCCATTATCTGCAACGAATAAATTGTTATTAACGCCGTCATACTCTAAACCTTCAGGTCTGTTTATGGTAGTGGAAGCTATAGCGCCACCTTGGTTAGCGGTACCGCTCGTAAAATCTACTTGGCCCAAAACATGCACAGCCCCTTCACCGTCAGTAATATCTGAAACATCAAACACGAGAACGCGGTGATTACTCTGATCAGAGACATATAATGTGCTGCTAGCATAGAGCAAATAATTAGGCACACTCATCGTGGTTGAGGCTACTGCACCCCCTTGATTAGCGGTGCTACTTGCAAAATTAGACTGACCCAGTACATGTATCGCCGCTTCTCCATTTGTAATACTTGCTACATCAAACACCAGCACGCGATTGTTATCTTGGTCTGCCACAAACAAACGGCTGTTCGCACTATCAAGGGCAAGTCCGATCGGATACAGCATGCTGGTGGCAGAAACTGCAGGGTCAGCCTGGTCTGAACTACCACTGACAAAATCACTCTGCCCTAAAACATAGTCAGCATGATAGTCCACAAGCTCATTGCTACTATTTAGATTAAAAACTAAAACTCTGTCATTATCCGGATCAGACACAAACAAACGGTGCCCTGTACCATCAAATACGACATCGGTCGCTGTCTCGAAACCATAATCACTCTCAAACCGACTATTAATACTCCTTTGCACAAAGCTCTGGTCGCCATTTACATCTAACTGACCCAACACACTTGTCGCGGCTTCGCCGTTCGTGATAGCAACAACATTATATACAAGCACTCTATTATTGCTTGTATCGGCAGTATACAAATTATTAGTCGTACCGTCATATAGCACACCTATCGGAGCGCTCACCGTAGTTGAGGATGCGACACCCCCTTGATTTTGAGAATTGCTGGTAAAGTTAGACTGACCGAGGACATTTATAGCTGGTTCACCATTGGTAATAGCATTTACATCGTAAACTACTATTCTATTGTTACCCCTGTCGGCTGCATACAAAGTTCCGCTGGCTGAATTGTATGCAAGACCATAGACAGAAGACAGGGTTGTTGACGCTACAGATCCGCCCTGGTTGGCTGTGCTGCTGGTAAAGTTGGTCTGACCGAGAACTTTTGTTGCCGGTTCACCATTGGTAATAGCATTTACATCGTAAACTACTATTCTATTGTTACCCC
>CAZETA010000001.1:2652-14618 GCA_964514995.1 uncultured Gammaproteobacteria bacterium | reverse complement strand
AAGACAGGGTTGTTGACGCTACAGATCCGCCCTGGTTGGCTGTGCTGCTGGTAAAAACAGTCTGACCTAAAACATTTACCGCCGGCTCTCCTAGACTCACACTCCCGATATCAAAGACTAAAATACGATTATTCCCTGTGTCACCTACATATAACGTACTACTAACCGGATCATACTCGATGCCCTGCGGACCACTCATAGTTGTAGAAGCTGGGCTGCCGCCTTGGTTGACAGAATTACTAACAAAATTAGGTTGTCCCAGAACAATAGCGGCACTTTGCCCATTTGTAATATCACCCGCACCAACATTATAATATAAGACTCTATTATTGCCACTATCTACTACATATAATGATTCGTCATAATAAACCAAACCTGCAGGATTGGAGAGACTGCTATCAGACACACTACCGCCCTTATTGGCAGAACTACCAAAAAAATCGTCTTGACCCAGGACAAAATCGGCATGATACTCAACTAAATTATTACTAACATCCAAATTAAATACCAAAATGCGATTATTCGAACTATCAGAGAGAAACAGACGGTGATTAACAGCGTCCATGGCTATATCGTGAGGTGCAGAAAAACCAAAGGCTCTCACAAATGAACTCTGCGGGCCATCCTGAGTAAAAATTGGCAAACCGTCCGAGTCCAGTTGCCCCAAAACCTGGCTGGCTGTAATATTTGCGGCGTAGACATCATGTCGCGATACAAAAAGACCTGCACCTAAAAAAAGGATAAAAGAAAAAAAGCTCAACAAATTTTTATTTTTAGACATATTGACATAAATAAATTACCCTTTAATTTTACCTAGACTTTCCCACAATGTCAAAGCCCGCCCTAGGCCGGGCTTTTTATATACTTAGACTGTTTCTACCTACAACTGTGTCCTATTTGCCAATTCTAGAACACTGCCATCAATCGGCGCACCGACAGCAAATCCAGCTACATAGGAAGCAGGTACGGTATGAATAAATGCTGATTTGAATCTATTGGCAGACATGCCGGCGGCAGTGACTTCTCGTAAACTGTTACCATCTACATACCAAATTTTATTATCTTTTCGCACCAACATACCACTATGTACCTTACCACTAATATCAGCGCCAGTATTTACATAGTTTGACCAGAAAATAAATTTAATGGTCATAACTTTGTAATTTGTACCATACAATGCCTTCGCATCAGTATCAGTTATTTTTGCAATCGTATTATTTGCCAGTACCGCATAGAGTTGAGCGGTATTTTCTTTTTGAATCACATATGATCCGGGACGAAAATTAACGCCTGCCGGAGGAGCAACCGGTGTAGACAAACCGTTATCAAAACAATCCTGGGTCACAGTGACATAGCCTCCGTATGAATCATTTTCATTCCAGCTTTTGAACTCATCCCCCGATGGGAAATACATGATTTTATTAAATCTGTTTACTACATAGATAGCTGGTTTTCCATTTACTTTTACCATATCACCCGGGCTTAAAGTGGGACATACTCCTGGCGGCACAGTCGGAGGTGTTGGGGTTCCAGTTCCACCGCCTGGTGGATTTGCCGGTGCGTCATTATCTATAATTGTATAAGTAAAAACATTATTAGCTCCAATTTCTAAAGGCTCACCAACGGCTGGAATTGCACTAACAATTGAAACTACTGCATTTTCATTTCCCTCCTGTTGATTATCATTAACAATCGTAATCGAAGTATTAGCCGAGGTAGCTCCAGCTAAAATTTTCAGAGGAGGCATCTGCGTCCAATCCACACCACCCCATTGGGCGGTGCTATGCACCTGATCTACTGCAAAAGCCACTTCCACGTCTTCTCTAAGAGCTTTTGACAAATTTACCGTTAGGGTTACATTTGCCACACTTTCCTGACCAGAAGAGGCTGCTGACTGAAACGAAACCTCGGGCAAATCATTATCGATAATTGTATATGTTTGACTAATTTCCTGCCCCAATACCGCATTACTCAACTGCCCCCCTATGACTAATACTGCAGTTTCATTCTCTTCAAAAAGATTGTCGTCTTGAAGACCGAGGGGGATATCTATAAAACTCTGTCCAGCGGGTATAGTTGCATTCTGCCAAACTGATGCAGGTAACGTCACATCAGCTGGAAAGCCATGACCATTTAACATTGTTTGCTGATTAGTAGCTGTAGAAAAACTATCTGCAAACATCCATTGAAAGCCAACATTACCAACAGCAGGCCGAGAAAGATACACTCTAAACATAGCTGAACCGGCATTCTCGTCTACAGTAGCCGTATTATACAAAAAACTTAGCCGGGTCAATCCATTATTATTTTTAATTGTATGGGTGTAGACTTTATTATTTTGATCCAACGAAACACTATTATTATCACTATCTATAGCGGCCTGTAGGGTAATAATAACTGTTTCGTTAGCCGCCTCAATGCCACCACCCTCATCAATACTATACAATGGAAATGACCGGTCATTGTCCCGTATTCTAAACACCCCCAAACCATCATTAAAAGTATAATCAGAGCTATTCGCGGTTCCGCTAATAGTATAGTACACATCGATATACTTTGAAGCGCCAATTTCATTACTCGGTTGTAATGTAACAAATACTAAATCTCCTTCGGTCACAACAGATGACGTGCCTTCAAAAGCAACTCTTTGTGCTGGGACTGCCCGGGCATTTTTTGAAGTTGGAACTAAGGTAATTAACAAACTCAGGATAGAAATGCTGGCTGCTATTTTTTTTAGCATAGACATATACTTTATAGAATTAGAATTTCCAAAAAATAAACAGCAACGCAATAAGACCGCCAGTCTGGGCAATAATATGAAAGTCATGCTTACGAATATGGATGAATAGATTCAGTAATAATACTGAAGCAAAAAAGATCATTGCACCAAAATAAATATTTTGCGAAACCTTGAAAATATTTGTTACTGGAGACAAAACATTTTTTGCCTGCATATACTTATCCATCGGCGTGGACTGATTAGCGCCGATAATTGGCGCGGCTTCTGTCTCTGAATTTTTAATCTTACCGGCTAAGACTGAGGTGGTGGTTTCGGCGGTGCTGGTAATGCTTACTGCAACAGTAGGCGTACTCGCAATAGCTCCTACTTGCACTTCTTTTACTTGAACCGCTGATGATTTTTTTACTGCCGGCTTCGGCGCTTCCACTTTGGCCATGGCTGCTGGCGCGGCAAAATGTTGGGTAATAAATACCGTCGGCTGATCTTTATAGACGCCGCCTGCCAAACCAATGCCGATATCGGTAAAATCAGTATCAATTAAATTTCTATAATGAGTCGGGCTCTTTTGCCAGGCTGCCACAATATCTTCCGCGCTACTAAAACCAACGGCCAGATTCTCCCCCGCGACTTCATAGTTATACTCTGCTTCTCGCAGCCAGTCGGCCAGACTTTTACCGCCACTACTATGGGCAAAATAATTTTTTGCAGCCATATCTTCGGCCTTATTTTGCGCAGACAGATTAAGCTTGTCAGCAATTGCCAAGGTAGATACTTTTTTATCGGCTCTCAATTGATTTGTCAGGAGTAATATTTGCTTCTGCTCTTCTGCGAGCACATCAGGCAGAACAAATACGCCTACTGGGAGAAACAATACAAAAGCTGCCAAAATCCCCTTAGTTAACAAAAAAACCAAGCTATAAAAAACGGCGCGCTTGGTATGGAGCAGGTGGGCGTGATAGTTATTATCCTTGTGAGAAATGAAGTATTTCTTGAAGGTTTTTTTCATATCCATAGAAATAGTATACCATATTTTTAACAAAAAATCCAGCCCCGATGAGGCTGGATTTTTCTCTGAAAATTAAACTATATTGTATACACTAACACATTTCCTTCTACCGGATACCAGTCAGAAGCTGAGAATTGACCTTGCTCGTTGCCATTCAGCGGCGTGTAATAATACAATAAATTACCGGTATTCCAAGCCGTCCCATTCCAACCAGTTAGGCCGGCAATCTGAGGGACTATGCTCACAGAACCTCCATTTAAACCGGTCAACATATTAGTGGTATTGGCGGTAACAATGAAAGTCTTTGTGGCGCCGGGGGCGATAAACGAATTAATGTTACTAAACGGAACTTGTGTAGGGTTAATGGTAGCTGGACCTACGGTCGTATTGCTCTGAGCCAACAATTGCATCTGCCCCCCTCCGATATCCTCGTGCAATTTAAAATTAGTAATACTACCACCTTCAGCCAAAGGAGAAATAAAACTAGAAACATTTACACCTGAAAATTTCAGGTTAACGGTTCCCGAATTTCTCACCGAGAATTTGAATATCCTTGCCTCTGCGTCTATTGTTAAGGCGCTTGGCAGTATCCCGCCAGTTATCACTGGTACTGCATCATGGAAATTATATACTGTAGCTCTGGCAAATCTAAATTCAGCCGGTCCGTTACTGGTCACCGCATTATAGTTTATGCGGGCAGAAGTAAGCGGATTGCCAACCTGATCAATAGCCTGTATATCTACCATACTGTCACTTTTCACCACAAAGGCCACTACCTTATTACTGGAGAATACGCCAGAAATATTCGTATTACCTTTCATAGTAAGGGTCTTTGAACTGCCGTTAGGAATTACTAAATTAAAATTAGAGAAAACTACATTACTGTTTATATAATTTCCCGTTGCCAACAATGTAGTTCCATCGTACAAAGATAGCGTACCGAATGTACCAAGCGTGGTAATCGGCATATTGGTAGCTGGATCAACAGCTTGTAGTGTTAATTTTCTAAGAGTCACGTTACTGTTAGCAGCGGCAAATCTCCACTTTCCTAACTGTACATTATTCATCTGAGGCACCAATATCGCGGAGCCTGTCGAAGCATCGGCACAAACACTACCCTCAGCACAACTAATAATATTTAAATTTGCCGGACCGTTTGAGGCTGCCACAACTATCGTAAACTCCTTTGAAGCGGTAAAGAATTCTCCATTTGGCAACGTATCCTTAGCAGTTATAGTGAAATTAAAGGTACCTGCCGCGCTCGGGATGCCGGAGATAACTCGCGTTACCGGATTCAGAGCAAGGCCGGGAGGAAAATTACCCGCACCGACCACATAACTTAGGGCACCTCGATTATTGAAGGCTGGATTTATAATTTTATTGTAAGGGGAACCAACCGTTCCGTTCGGCAAGATAGTGTTTGAAAAAAATAACACATCAAACCCCATCACTCGGTTATTATTAGTATCGATAACATACAGCATATTGTTAACACGGACCAATCCATTCGGATTATAAAATCCCGCTTGGCCGTTACCCGTTAGGTTCAAAGCGGTCGGATTAGCCTGTCCCAACACGGCGGTGGCTGCCATACCATCTTCTAGATTTGTTAGATCGTATACAAGCACTCTGTTGTTGCTAGAGTCGGACACATACAAACTATTACTTGCTTCGTCAGAGGCTACTGCCATAGGTTGCCAGAGCGTGTTTGCACTTGGCAAAGAAAATCCGTCAACTCTGTTAGGGAAGTTTTCAGTAAAATTAGCCTGACCTAATACATGCGTGGCGGCCTGACCGTCAGCGAGATGGCTGGTATCAAAAACCAATACGCGGTTGTTATTAAAACCATCAACTACATATAGATTCTTATTGGCCTGATTGAAGGCTAAACCGGTAGGAAAAGACATACCGATAGCATCAACATTTGCCCCGTGATTTGACGCATTGTCTGTAAGATTGATCTGGCCAAGGACATGCACGGCCACTTCGTTATCGGTAATATCGGTGACATCAAAAGCTAAGACACGGTTATTACTAGAATCAGCGACGAACAAAATATTGCCTACCGTATCTAGGGCTACACCTGCAGGAAAAGTAAGCCGATTACCTGTATGACCCTGCGCATTCGAATTCAAATTAGCCTGACCAAGTACTTTGATGGCGTTTTCACCATTGGTGATATCAGCGACATCGTATACTACTACACGGCTATTAAGCTTATCTGACACATACAGATAATTGTGAACAGAATCAAATGTTACTGCAGTTGGACCAGACAGCGTACTAGGACCCACACTGCCACCTCGATTAAACTTGCCACTCAAAAAATCAGCTTGGCCCAATACAGCATCAGCCGTGTAATCAACTAAATTGTTACTACCATCAAGATTGAAGACGAGTACGCGGTTGTTGTCCTTATCAGCCACAAACAAGCGGTGGTTTGCCAGATCGACAGTTATACCACCGGCATAAGCGGGGAAGCCAAAGTTGAAACCGTGGCTGTTTATAGTCGCACTGTTGATCGTATTTTGAGTAAATAGCGGAACTCCATTACCATCGAGTTGGCCCATAACACTCACTGCGGCTTGGCCGTTGACAAGAGTATATGTATCATAGATAAGGATTCTATTATTTTCAGAATCAGCCACATACAAATACTGATTGGCAAGAGCCACGCCGGTTGGCTCGCTCAAAGTAGCTGCGGTAACAGACCCATATTGATTTTGGTAAGTTGAGCTAAAATTATTTTGACCCAACACATATACTGCGTCCTCACCGTTATCAATAGTCGCTACATCAAAAACCATTATCCGATTTTGAGTTGAGACTGGCACATACAATAAATTGGTACCAGGATCAAACGATATGCTCGAAACAAGATTTGCTAAGCCAAAAAAACTAGCAGCGGTTGGAGGGTTGAGATCGACATTATTAGAAGTAAAATCAGGCTGACCTAACACTGCGACAGCATCCTCTCCATTATCTACTCCATCATCTGTATTAAAAACCAATATTCGATAATTGCTGGCATCGGCAACGTATAACGTGTTATTATTTTCATTAAATGCGAGTCCTGTAGGATAATCAAAATTAGCCGCGGTAGTGCCTGATTCAGCACTGGTAAAATCAGATTGCCCCAAGACAGCTATCGGCAACTTCGCATCCTTGAGGCTGTATACTAAAACACGATTTCGCCCAGAGTCAGAGACAAACAGTCTTCGATTTCTACTATCTAGTGCAAGACCAGTAGGGAGATATAGCTCTAAGCTACTATTGGAACCTGCTCGAATTATGGACATGGCTGACTCACCATTGTCTATTGTAGACACATCATAGGCTACGACGCGAAAATTATCTCGATCAACTACATACAAGATATTAGCATCTGCATAATAAGCCAATCCGGTTGGTCTCCGTAAAGAGCTATCAGTAGCGCTCCCTAATCCTTGATTTGGTAAGTTATCTGAAAAATTATTTTGCCCTAAAACATAATCGGCCTGGAAATCACCGAGTTTAAAATCAACCGGAATATTTTGACTTGGAAGATTGAAAACTAATATGCGATTATTATTCGTGTCAGATACAAACAAACGATGATGCACACTATCAACAACCATATTCGCCGCATGATCAAACCCGTAATTGTTCACGATACTACTGTCTGGTTTTGTCTGCATAAAACTTGGACCGCCGTTGATGTCAAGTTGGCCCAACACCTGAGTAGCGTCAATGTTGGCTGCCTTGGCGACAGACTGCAGACCGAATACACCTAGGATAGTAATTAAAAAGGCTGTCAAACTGACGATCCCAAGATTTTTATATTGCATATTTGCCTATAATTAATAGTGTTTTAACTCCCCTACCCTACTCTAAAATAGCTTTTTGTCAAGATGGTTAGGGGGGACAAAAAATCCAGCCCCGGTGGGGCTGGATTTTTCTATTTTGAAATATTTTATTTCAAGGAAGCCAGATATTTTGCCACGGCCGCTTTAGTAATAGCACCGTAGTAATTAGTAATTACTTGGCCGGCTGGGAAAAATTTGAGCTTCTTAAGTTCGGTTTGCAACTGTTTGACCAAGTCGCTCTTTTGACCAAACTTAGTCATAGCTACCAACTCGGCCAAAGTCTTTGCTACCACTGGCTTCTTGTTCTTATCAGCCAAATACTTCTGGACAGCAGTTCTGGTCATAGCGCCATAATACTTAGTGGTTTTGAAAGTCTTGGCAAAGTAACCTGCTTTCTTGAGTTCGTTCTGCATTTCTAAGACCTCGTTACTAGTCTGGCCAAATTTCAATTTAGCAATCAATGTATCAAGTCTGGTAATCTTTTCACCCAAGACTTCTCCACCAGTAGTCGGTACAGTCGCTACTGAACCTGTAATGTTAACTGTTGTGTTTACCGTAGGAGAAGATACGCCAGAGGAATTATAGAATCTGGCATAGACAGTCTTACTACCAGTTCCCGGAGTGAGTGTCCATAAAGCAACTGTGTTATACGCTTGCTGACTAACACCGGCAAAATCTGTAGTATTAGAGATCGCCATCCGGGCCGCTGTACCACCATTGAGACGTAAGTTAACTTGAGCAGGGTTAGTGTTAGGTACAATACTTTCTACTGCAACTGTGAAATTACCAGTAAAAGTAGGAGTTCCGCCTCCTCCGCCGCCCCCTCCACCACCGCCACCATTACCGCCTCCGACTGGAGGTACGACTGGGGCTGCGTCAACTATGATGCTGAAATTTTCTGAATCAGTGAAGTTAGCTGCATCTGTAGCGGTGATTGTGAAGTTAGAGGTACCAGCTGCAGTCGGGTTGCCAGTAATAGCACCGGTAGCACCGTTAAGTGCTAAACCATTCGGCAAGTTACCAACAGTTACCGCATATGTAACGGCCCCTTGGGCATTAACCGCTGCATTGATAGTTTTATCATACGCCGTTCCAACTGTGCCGTTTGGCAAGACAGTAGCAGGAAGAGTCAGACCTGAATCAATAGTAATTGAATAATTTTCAACATCTGTATAAAACCTGCCGTCAGCAAGAGTATTCTTAACGGTTACACTAAAATTAAACAAGCCGCTTGCTGTTGGACTACCACTAATTACTCGGGTTGCAGCATCAAATGACAGGCCATTTGGCAAGTTTCCAGCCTGACTATAAACAACATTATTGCCCTGAACATTTACTGCTGCGTTTAATGTTTGATTGTATGCTGTACCTACTACTCCGTTTGGCAACACAGTTGCTGGAAGATTTAGAGCTGGCAGAATGGTAATCGTATATTCCTGAGTGTCAGTAAATTGCACATGGTTAGGCAGAGAGTCAACCGCGGTAACGGTAAAGTTAAAAGTATTTGCTACCGTTGGGTTACCAGAAACAGTTACTACTCCAGCCGGATCAACATTAAACTGCAAACCATCCGGCAAAGCACCAGCTGTCACACTGTACGTAAGAGTACCACGACTATGTAAAGCTGGATTAATTACTTGATTATAGGCACGACCCACCTCTTCGCTCGGCAAGTCAGTGGCTGGCAAGTCAAGGCCTAAATCCACATGAATAGTAAAATCTTTTGAGTCTGAATCAGTATCATCAGTAGCGGTCACGGTGAATTGGAAATCACCTGCTACAGTTGGAGAACCGACGATAGCTTTGTTGACTGCATCAAAATGCAAACCTGGCGGCAATTCACTTTCATCTACCGTATACGTTACTTGACCGTTAACATTGATTGCATCAGGAATTGTTTCATTATATGCATTCCCGACCACTGCACTATCAAGATTAACAAGAGGCAAACTCAGAGATACTCCATCATCAATAATAATGTTATATACTCTCTGATCAGTAACAAAATTTGGATCGCCGACATGATTCAAGAATGAATCCGTCGCTTCAATGGTAAAAGTAAAATTACCAGCAGCACTTGGTGTTCCCCAAATTCTTCCTGTATTTTCTTCTAACTGGAGACCTGGAGGCAGGTCAGCAAGTCCCGGATTAAATATACGATACGTTACTTGACCACTCGGATTCGTATTTTCAGCCGGTTGGATATTTTGACTATAATCAATTCCAATAACTCCGCTCGACAATACTGTTGGAGGAAGAGTTAGTGCGACAACAGTGATTGTAAAATCTGCAGAATCAGAAGAGTTTCCATCACTAGCAGTGATCGTAAAGTGATATTCACCTGCACTCGTTGGCTCTCCTGTTATAGCGCCGCTACGCTCATCGAGATCTAAGCCCGTCGGCAAACTGGTGCCACCTGACACTCTATAAATCACATCACCCTGCAGGTTCGTTGCAGGATCGATAGTTTGGTCATACCAAGCACTAGCTATGGCATTTGGCAAAACAGTTGAAGATAGCTGAAGTGGTACATCAACTGAAATATTAAACTGTTTTGAGTCAGTCAGCACGCTTCCGTCAGCAAATGTATCGGAGGCTGTAACGGTGAAGTCAAAGCTACCTGCAGCAGCTGGAACACCGGTAATCGCACCCGTAGTTGGATCCAACAACAAATTCCCAGGTAGACTTCCGGCAGTCACACTGTAAGAAAGAGTTCCCTTTACATTCAAAGCGGCTGGAATATTTGCAGCATAGGCAATGCCTTCATGACCAGCAGGCAATACAGACAAGGGTAAGTCAACGGTCTTAAACGCAAGAACACGATTATTATTTGCGTCTACAGTATACAGAGTATTATTAAGCCAAGTATATGCTAAAGCCCAAGGTTTACGCATAGTGCTGGCAGAAGTTGGTTGGTTGGCATCTCTAGTGAAATCGGTCTGCCCTAGTACAGCTTTCGCGCTTTCACCATTATCAACGGTATTTACATCAAAGGCAAGCACACGATAATTCCTACCATCTGCAACGTATAGAGTGTTGTTCTCTGCATCCCAACTTACATCTTTGGGAAAGTACAAGGTACCAGGTCCAATATTACCGCCTCTATTTGAGGCTGCACCAAGAAAATCAACTTGACCTAGCACTTTAACGGCATCTTCACCATCAGCAACTTGATTGACATCAAACACCATTACACGGTTATTTTCCTGGTCAGCGACATACAAATGCCTATCTGAAGTAAGAGCAATGCCTGTAGGGACTGATAATGTGGCTTGACCAGCGGAGCCCCCTTGATTCCTGCCACTGGACGCCATGTCTGATTGTCCAATAACATTGGTTGCCATTTGTCCGTTTGACAAATTATTTAGATCAAAAATCGAGACACGATTGAAACCCTCGCTTGCAACATATAATATATGACGTGAGCTATCAACAGCCAAGCCCCTAGGCGCAGCAATATGAGTGCCATTCACAGGGTTATGAGATGAACCAATTGTAAAGTTTTGCTGCCCTAAAACAAACTCAGCATCCTCACCATTATCGATAACAACAGTGTCATACACAAGCACTCGATTATTGAAATAATCAGAAACAAAAAGCTTATTTAAGGCTGTGTCAAATGCTAAACCGCCTGGAGATGACAAGGTGTTAGCATCAGGATTTGCCGCTCCTCTGTTAGAGAGGTTCGTTTTAAACCCACTCTGGCCTAAAACCTTATCAGCTATATAGTCAACCAAGTTATTATTAGCATCAAGATTAAAAACCAAAACTCTGTTATTGTTTGTATCAGACACAAAGAGTCTGTGCGAAAGAGTATCTATAGCAATACCTCTACTAAAAAATTCTGAATTGGTATCTTGAATGTTAAAACCAAAATTATTTACGAAGGAACTATTAACTCCATTTTGGCTAAAATCAGGAAGTCCAGCAATGTTTAATTGCCCCAAAACAGACTGAGCCTGCTCTCCGTTGTCTATAACCGCAACATCAAACCCCATCACTCGGTTATTATTAGTATCGATAACATAGAGCATGTTATTAACACGGACCAATCCATTCGGATTGTAGAATCCCGCTTGGCCGTTACCGGTTAGGTTCAAAGCAGTTGGATCAGGCTGTCCCAACACAGCGGTGGCTGCCATACCATCTCCTAGATTTGTTAGATCGTATGCAAGCACTCTGTTGTTGTAAGTATCCGATACATACAAACTATTACTTGCTTCGTCATAGGCTACTGCCATAGGCTGGGCCAAAGTACCTGCGGTTGGCAACGCAAACCCATCAACTCTATTAGGGAAGTTTTCAGTAAAATTAGCCTGGCCTAATACATGCGTGGCGGCCTGACCGTCAGCGAGATGGCTGGTATCAAAAACCA
>CAZETA010000001.1:0-2552 GCA_964514995.1 uncultured Gammaproteobacteria bacterium | reverse complement strand
AGTTATACCACCGGCATAAGCGGGGAAGCCAAAGTTGAAACCGTGGCTGTTTATATTTACACTATTTATACTGTTTTGAATAAAATCCGGATTACGATTACCATCCAATTGCCCCAACACTTGATCGGCATTTATCAGGGCTGCACTGGCACGTTGACTAAACCCAAACATACCAACCGTTGCCATAACGACAAAAACAGCCAAATTGGCCGCTGAGGCAAGCTTCTTGAGATTTTGCTTTTGCATATCTATATATTATTAAAGATGTTTGTTAATGAATTAACGTACTAATATACTCTATTTTCGCTCTTTTGTCAAGGGTTTTGGGCCGATAAAATTGGACTGATTTTTTTGGCTTTTTTCGCCCATTTACAGACCCATCATCCTCTTGTCTATCTACAGTTCATGTGTTAAAATAAACTGCGATAACTTGAGGATATTTATAGTGGTAATGTTCACTCTACCACTGCTTTATACCCTCGTCAAGATAGATTTTACCTTATTAAATTAATCTGTATGCATATCAGCTGGCTCGGACAAACTTGTATCAAATTACAAGCAAAAAATGTCGATAAAGATGTGGTCGTTATCCTTGACCCTTATAAACCAAAAAAGGGTGATTTTCCTCGCAGCTTCAGTCCTGATGTAGCCCTATTCTCGGCCGGCATGGACGAAGCCGCCGGCGTCTCTCAAGACGCCTTTCTCGTCAATTCTCTCGGAGAGATGGAAGTCAAAGGACTGATGATTTTTGCCGTACCAAGCTCTGACCAAACTCTCATATACAAACTCAATCTGGAAGGAGTCAACATGGTACATCTAGGCCGGTTGAAAAAACCGCTCGAAAGCGATCAAATGGAAAAAATCATGAGCCCGGACATACTGTTTATACCCGTCGGCGGGGGTGAAAGTTACCTAGACGCCAAAGCGGCCGCGGCCCTCGCCAATACTCTGGAACCTCGCATCATTATCCCTATGGGCTATAACTGCGATACTGATCCTGACGCAGCGCCACTCGCAACCTTTGTGAAAGAACTAGGGCTCAAGCCAGAAGCAACGGAAAAGAAAATTATTATCAAGAAAAAAGATTTGCCGCAAGAAGAAACAAAATTAATGGTGTTGGAAAAAGAATAATCCTATGCCAAAAAAGAGGGCCGCCGCCAAAACTAAACCCGTAGACATAATTCCGGATTTTACTCCATCGCAAAGAAACACTGAAGCTGCCAAACGATGGCTGTGGATCTGGGTAAGTTTTTTTACTATCATTATCATAGGTTTGTGGGCCTGGGCAACAAAAATCAGTCTCTCCACTTTTCGCTGGAACAAGACACCGGAGAAAAAGTTACTACAAACAAGCAAAGATGACTGGGATACATTATTCAATCAAGAAAATGATCGTATCAAAAATGAACAGTTAAAAAAACAATTAAAAAATATAGTTAACCAAATTATCAGCCAATCAGTCACGACCACTCCTAGCTCAACAGCGACAATATCAAGTACGGTCAGCAACACGTCTACTCAGACTACCTCAACAACCTCAACTCCATAAACTAATTAATTACATGCTATGCAAGAAAAACTAGAATTGACACCAAATGAAATCGGAATGATCACCCCTGCATCTCTGGTACAGGAAATGCAGACTTCATATTTGGAATATGCAATGAGCGTTATCGTGTCGCGCGCGCTGCCTGATGTCCGCGACGGTCTCAAACCTGTCCATCGCCGCGTGCTCTACGCGATGTGGAATATTGGCTTGAGACATACGGCAAAATTCCGCAAATCTGCGCACGTAGTTGGTGAGGTAATGGCGAAGTACCATCCGCACGGTGACGCCTCTATCTATGATGCCATGGTGCGTATGGCCCAAGATTTCTCTATGCGCTATCCGCTGGTACATGGGCAGGGAAACTTTGGCTCTATGGACGGCGATAACGCCGCTGCCATGCGGTATACCGAAGCAAAACTTACGGCCGTAGCCGAGGAGATGTTATTTGATATTGAAAAAAATACTGTTGACTTTTCCCCGAACTACGATGGTTCTCATGAAGAACCAACAGTTTTGCCTGCTCGCCTGCCTGACCTTCTTCTCAATGGCACGGTCGGCATTGCGGTTGGTATGGCGACTTCAATAGCTCCGCACAATCTCACTGAACTCTGTGACGGTGTAACCAAACTGATTGACGAACCGGAAACATCTGTCGAAGACCTAACCGAAATCATCAAAGGCCCTGACTTCCCTACCGGCGGTATAATTTATAATAAAAAGGATATTCTAGCCGCTTACTCTACCGGCAAAGGCGGGATTGTCATGCGCGCCAAGGCCGAAATCCAAGAAGGCAAAGCTGACCAATTTAAAATTATTATTACTGAAGTCCCTTACGGCATCAATAAGGCAACGCTCTTAGAAAAAATTGCTGATTTAGTCCAAGAGAAAAAAATCGAGGGCATAAAAGATTTGCGAGACGAATCAAACAAAGACGGTGTGCGCGTAGTTATTGATCTCAAAAAAGATTCATATCCAAAAAAAGTGTTGAATAAATTATTCCAAC